>NZ_BBXH01000011.1:0-280800 GCF_001010305.1 Comamonas sp. E6 | reverse complement strand
ACCGACTCCATCACCGTGGTGGCCGATGCCCCCGGATAGGTTGCAGAGATGGAGATCTGCGGCGGAGCCACGTTGGGAAACTGCGCCACGGGCAAAGCCGGGATCGCCAGCAGGCCGGCCAGCAGGATGAAGATCGCGACCACCCAGGCCAGCTTGGGGCGATCAATAAAAAACCGGGACATTGTCTATCCTTGAATAAGGCTTGTCTTCTTGGCATTCAGCGCTTGCAGGACAAGCGCATAGTGCTCATTTCTTTTCCGTGACTTCCGCATCTTTGACAGCGTCAGCGAGATTTGCAGCGGCAGCTCTGATCTGCACCTTGGTGCCGGGCACGGCTGCCGCAAGGCCTCCGACCAGCACTCGGGCGTTTTCCTTGAGACCCTCGGTGATATGCCAGTCGGAGCCGTACATGGCACCGGTGCTCACCTTCTGGGATTGCACAATGTCGTTCTCGTCGAGCACCAGCACATGGGCCAGTCCGTCGGCGCCGCGCTGCACCGAGCGCTGAGGCACGAGAATGGCCGCGGGATCCTCGCCCAGGCCCATGGTCACGCGCACATACATGCCGGGCAGCAGCAAGCCATCCTTGTTGGGGAATTCACCGCGCAGTGCAAGCTGGCCGGTGCCGCGATCCACCGTCACATCCGAAAACAGCATGCGTCCCTGGCGCTTTTCGTCCAGACCGTCCGCCACCAGCGTCACTGGAGCACTCTTCTGCGACTGCTCTCCCTGTTGCTGTGAACGCAAGCGCGTGGCCAGCGCTGCGGTCTGACGGAAATCGGCATAAATGGGGTCAAGCTGCTGTATCACTGCCATCGGTGTGGCCTCCCCCTGGCCGACCAGGGCGCCTTCCGTCACCAGCGCACGGCCGATGCGGCCCGCAATCGGGGCCCTCACCGTCGCATAGTCCAGGTTCAGGCGTGCCGCCTCTACTTCGGCCTGGGCCGATTGACGCGTGGCCAAGGCGCTGTGCAGCGCGGCCTTGGCGCTGTCGAAATCCTGGCGACTCACAGCTTCCTGTTCCACCAGCGGCTCATAACGACGCACCACGGACTGAGCATCGGAGAGCGCGGCCTCCGCTCGCGCCAATTCGCCCCGGGCCCGCGACAGCGCCGCGCGCAGCGGTGCCGGGTCGATGTTGAACAGCACCTCTCCAGCCTTCACATCGGCACCTTCTTTGAAGTTGCGGCTCAGCACGATACCTGGCACCCGCGCACGCACCTCCGCCACACGTACGGGCTCGATGCGCCCGGGCAGCTCAGCGCTGAGGCTCAGCGCCCTGGGCTTGACGGTCACCACATCCACCAGCGGCAATTCCTGAGGCGGTCCGCCCGCTTCCGACTTGATGCAGCCGGCCAACATCATTGCGGCTGCCAATGCGGCCAGGGCCGACCAGGCACGCACATTCTGGCTTTTCTTCTTCATGGCTTTTGAGTCTTGTCAAATCTTGAAAGAAGCGCATGATGCATGAAAATATTTTTTGAATCAAATTTGATTCATTAAGACCTATATTGATTCATGGCATTTTGATACCAAGTAAAGTTGCTATCCCAAGCTTTTAGGCCCGCCGCTTGAATCAAAATAGGTTCATCCGTATCCGCCCCAACCGGAGCCACGAATGACGACCGCCCCCCACGACAACACAGCAATCCTCCCCCCACTGGCCCTGGCCCTGGTCAACCACCCGCGCGCCACGCTGCAAGAACTGGCCAAGGCCATAGGCATCAGCAAGGCCACGCTCTATCGCTTCTGCCCCACGCGCGATCTGCTGATCAAGCGCCTGCTGGAGCAAAGCCTGCGCACGCTGGACGATGCGCTGGACGAAGCCCGCATCGAGGAAGGCCCGGTGCTCGAAGCACTCAAGCGCCTCAATGCCAAGCATCTTGAACACCGCGAATTCACGCTGTTCCTGACCTATTACTGGAATGAAGTCGAAAAACCCATGGAGGAAAATGCGATCTGGGAACCCAAGGTCGACGCTTTTTTCCTGCGCGGCCAGCAGGAAGGTGTGTTCCGCATCGATTTCAGCGCCGCAACGCTGACCGAGCTGTGGTTGGGAACCGTGATCGCCCTGATCGACGGCGAGCGCCGCGGTCGCATCCCTCGCGCCCCGCTGGCACAGCTTGCCGAGCAGGCGTTTTTGCAGGGAGTCATGCGCCAGGACGGAACGGCGACAGCCTGACAGAATCGACCCGGACTGCGGCCTTAGCGGCAATACCTGCCTGCAACTGCACCATGGTCATGCCGTTCCCCTGCAACGCGATCTCGCGTGCCTTCACACTCGTTTTCACAACCAGAGAGTAGCCTTGTCATGATCAGTCACCTCGACCACCTGGTTCTCACCACGGCCAACGAAGCCCAATGCATACGCTTTTACACCGAAGTCCTCGGCATGCGGCTGGAATCCTTCATCGGCGGCACCTCGGCCGTGGAGCGCAAGGCCTTTGTGTTCGGCCGGCAGAAGATCAATCTGCATGTGAAAGGGCGCGAGTTCGAGCCCAAGGCCCACACGCCTGTGCCCGGTGCCCTTGATCTGTGCTTTCTGGCCTCGGTGCCGCTGGACGAGGTTATCGCGCGTCTGCAGCAGTTGTCGGTTCCCATCGCCGAAGGCCCTGTGATGCGCACCGGTGCCACATCGAAAATCCGCTCCATCTATGTGCGTGACCCCGACCTGAACCTGATCGAGATCTCGGAGCCGGCCTAGCCGCCCTCGCGCTGACAAGCCGGGGCCTCTGAAAACGGCCCCCGCTTGTCAGCTCAGAGCTGTGCCAAAGCCTTTTTTGCTGGTGCATGGCCTTGCTCTGCGGCGCGCTGCAACCACTCACGAGCCTGCTTGGCATTCTTCTTCACACCCAGACCGTCCCGGTACAAAGTTCCCAACGCGTACTGGGCCGGGGCATCCTGCTGCTCGGCGGCAAGCCGATACCACTTGAGCGCCTGAGCCAGGCTCTTGCCCACACCCTCGCCGTTTTCGTACAAGGTGCCCAGGTTGTACTGGGCCTTGGCATAGCCTTGATTGGCTGCCATGGTGAACCACTTGGCGGCCTCCGTGTAGTTGGGTTGCGCAAAGCCCTTGCCCAGATATTGAAAGACACCGACGTTGTACTGGGCCAGAACATTGCCCTTGAGAGCCGAGTTCAGGTTCTCCATGTATTCCATGGACTGCGCAAACTCTGCGGACTTGGGCGACGAAGCGGAGAGCTGCTCCAGCCGCTGCGCCGCCGCTGCATGCTGGTACTTCAGCGCCTGGGTGTAATAGGCAATCGCTTCTTTTTCGTTGCGATACTCGCCCTCTCCCTGCTCGAACAGACGGCCCAGCTCATAGTAAGCCTCGCCCGAGCCGCGGATGGCGACAGCGTGCAGCAGCAGCACGGCCCGCTTGTAGTCGGGGGCCACACCCTGGCCTTCGAAGCAAATCTTTCCCAGCAGCAACTGGGCCTTCTGCACGCCTTTGTCTGCCAGCGGGGTCAGCCATTTCGCAGCTTCGGCACGATTCTTCTCCACGCCTTCGCCAAGGTAGTACATCTCGGCCACGGTGAACTGCGCAAGCACATCGGCTTGCTGGGCCGCCTTCAGATACCAGCGAAACGAGGCCTGCAAATCCTGGGCAAGCAACTCGCCTTTGCGGTAGACAAAGCCCAGGCTATTTTGTGCCGTTGCAGAGCCCTGTTGCGCGGCGCGCTCCAGCCATGCGACACCTGTTGCGGCATCCTTCTCAACCGCTTCGCCTTTTAGATAAATAGTTCCCAGCAGGTTCTGCGCATCGAGATTTCCGGCGTTTGCAGCCTGATGAATGTGTGCCAGGCCTGCCTCAGGATCCTTTTTCACACCTTCGGCACCCAGCACATAGACCAGACCCAGCAGATACTGGGACGGCGCATGATTGTGCTCTGCGGCCAGCCGCAGCCAGCGCAAGGCATCGTCGGCATTCTTTTCCACGCCCTTGCCGTAAAGATAGGCTTTTCCCAACTCGTACTGTGCCGCGACATCTCCTGTCTTCGCGGCATTGACCATTTCGCTGGGCTGAGCCTGCGCACAACCCCAAACTGACAGCCAAGCCGACAGAACCAAAGCACCAGACCATCGCGCAAGCATTGCTTCCCCTGTTCACAGAAAAAAAGGGAGTATATAGAAGCAATACCTTGTCCATAAAGCGTTGGCAGCTATCAAAACCATACTGACCCGCCTCAGCACGGAAATGACTGCCGATAGGGCTCGTCCTTAACTGTAGTCACAGAGCCGCTATACGCCCGCGAAGTCTCTCTTGTCTCGGGACAGCATTGCTGCTTGATACTCACCCAGGCGGCAGCACAGGGATCTGCCCGGTCAAACTCCGCCGGAGTGCAATTTGCGTCGCATGTTCGCGATATTGCAAACAGTGCGGAAAGCCAGGCCCGGACCTTGCGCCTTTGCGGGCAGGCATCTCTGCGGATCAGGCAGCCATGGGCGTACAAAGCTCCACCACGCAGCCGTCGGGGCAACGCAGATAAGACACCATCTGACCCCAGGGCTTGGCCGTCGGAGCGGCCATCTCGATGGCGCCGGCGCTCAGCGCGTTCCGATGGGCCTGCACGATCTCCTCCGTGACCAGCGCGATTTCAAATCCCAATGGCTTGGCAGAGCTGTGCGCTTCGACATGGCCTCCAGGAAAATTCAACGCGCCCAGTTCATGGGCGGCGAATGCCAGCGTGGTCTGCCCTGTCTCGAGCTCGCCGTAGGTTCCGGATTCATGCAGAAAACGCTGTTGTATGCCGAATGCCCGGCTAAAGAATTCCAGCGATGCCGAGACATCCGGGACGTAGATGATTGTGTAACCCAATTTCATGAAGGCATCCTCTCAAAACCCAACCGAATTTGAACGGTCGCATCTTTACTGCTCAAGACCATTGCCTGCATCATCCTACTCAGCAAAAACGGCAAAGGCCTTGAAACGCTTCAAGGCCTTCCGGGGAACGGTCAGATTCAAGCTCTCATCTATAGCCCCATGCCCAGAATCGAGTTATCGGCATGCAGCTCGCTACCGCTCATGACACTGGACTCGTCGCTGGCCAGGAACAGCACCAGTTGCGCGATGCGCTCGGGCATATAGGCGCGGCCGGCGCGGTTGAGTTTGGGGTCGTGCAAGACCATTTCCTTGCTCACGCCCTTTGGCAGCGAAGCCTGCATCATGGGCGTATAAATGCCATCGGGATGAATGGAGTTGACGCGAATCGCATAGCCTTGCTTGCGACAGTTCAGCGCAGCGGCGCGCGTCAGCGCGGACACTGCAGCCTTGCTGGCGCTGTAGCCGGCATATTGCTCCACGGGCAGCCAGCTGGATACCGAAGCCATATTGATGATGGAGCCACCGGCCTGCTTCATCGCCGCAATGCCCTGCTGGCAACCGATGAAGACCGACTCGGTGTTGATCTTGAGCAGGCGGCTGAAATCCTCCAGACGCCCTGTTTCCATATCACCAGGCAGCAGGATGCCGGCGTTGTTGACCAGCACATCGAGCCTGCCAAGACGTTGCTGCACCGCCGCCATCACAAGCTTCCAGTCCGTCTCGCTGCTCACGTCATGGCGAACAAACATGGAGCCTTCGCCCAATTCAGCCGCCAGTTGCTGCCCCGCCGTTTCATTGATATCGCTGAATGCGACCTTGGCACCTTCGGCAAGAAGCAGCTTCACCACCTCCAGCCCCACGCCGCTGGCGCCACCAGTGACCAGGGCCACCTTGCCCTGCAAACGATTTGTCATCTACGTCTCCTCTTGTTTTTCCAAGCCCTGAGCAGGGCATTGCTACTGCCACATAAAAAAGGAGGCGCAAGCGCCTCCTGACTTGAATGGCAAAAGCCCGCAGCCACACAAACTACGCCACAAGCTGTTTGCCGGATTCATTTTTTAGTTGCCTGCGTTACGCGCTGCTTCGGGCGTAAACATGGCTGCAGTCATATTGCCCTTGTTCAAGACGGGACCCTGGGGGCGCTCCTGGAACAGGTTGTAGGCCACATAGCCGCCAGAGTTCAAGTCGTGATAGAAGCTGGTGCCCGCATGCCAGATCCTTGCGTCGAAGGCGTAGTAATGATTGACCACCGCCTGCAGCCACAGCTGGCCGCGTGCATCGTAGTAATCGCTCATCAGTGCCTGCCCGGTATCTTCATCGAGGAACAGCACGCGCTTGCCGAACATGTGGCGGTAGCCATCCTTGAGCGAAGCCTCAAGCACCCAGACCCGGCGCAGCTCGTAGCGCATGTAGTCGGGGTTTTCATGAGCAGGCTTGAGCAGATCGGCATACTTCACGTTGCTGCCGTGAATCTTGTAGGCATTGGCCGGCACATAGACTTCCTTCTTGCCCAACGACTTCCAGTTGTAGCGCTCGGGCGAGCCGTTGAACAGGCGATCGGAGTCAATCGTCAGCTTGCCACCGGTGCCCGACAATGGCTGGTCAAAACCGTACTCGGGAATCTGGCGCACACGACGTGTGCCGGGGTCATAGCTCCAGCCCAGGCGCTTTTCCTTGCCAAACTCAACCGGCTCGGAAACCACGCTGACGCCGCCTTTCTCGCGTTCGGGCAACTTGACCGCATTCATGCCCTGGGACATGGGACTGCCCAGTGGCTGTCCTGCGTTGGCCGGGTCGTTGATCTGACTGAAAGCGCGATTGTCGGCACGACCCCAGACGATGCTGCCATCGGCCAACACATTGGCGTTGTCACGCAGCGTGTGTTCGGTGAAAGCACGCGAAGGCAGCAGATTGTTGAAGGCCAGCTCAAGGCCATTTCTGGGGAACGGGAAGGGCAGCGCCCCCTTGACCGCACCCGTTGTGCCCTGACCGTCTGCGTTCATCACGGCATCCTGGGCATTCTTTCTGGCCGCCGCGCAGACGGCATCCGAGAAGCGAAAGTCACGGTGGCCCTGATAGACCGGAATGCGATAGGTCTTGGGGTATTTGGCAAACATGGCCTTCTGCCCCTCGCTCAGGCGCTCGCCATACTGCGCCAGATTCTCAGCCGTGATGGTGAGCAACGGCTTTTCACCGGCATAGGGATCCACCGGGTGCTGGCCAGCATGCGGGTTGTATTGAATGCCAGGCGGCGTACCCAGCCATTTGCCCGTGAACTCGGGTACACCACTGGCTGTACCCGCTTTTTCTCCTCCCGTGCAGGTCAACGACTTGCCCAGCCTAGCCAGCTCATCGGGCGTCGCCTTGGCCCAAGCCCCCCCCACAAACAATACACCTGCAGCCAAGACCGCCAGCAAATGGGGTCCCTCTCCTAACTTCATGCCTAGTCTCCTTGGATGCATCCGCCATGCATCTACCTGTCATTGAACTTCTCTTATCGTTCTTCTTCCTTGCCCACTCGCGATTCGCGATTCGGAAGCAACGAAATCATTGTTCGACCGGCGACAATCGCAAACATCGTCAATTAGGACTAGCGCAGGCAGACGCCAGCAACAGACACAAAAAAGCGGGCCATTGGCCCGCTCGGGAAAAGCAGTTTTCGTTCAGCGCTTGATGCCGAACACACCCAGCATCTGCTCCGTCTGCTTTTGCATCTGCTCCTGCATCTGCGTGAACATGTTCTGGGACTGCTCCATATAGCTGCCCATCAAACCCTGCATGGCTTGAGGCTGCATGCTCATGAACTGCTTCCAGGCCTCGGGATTCATGCCCTGGGACTGGCCCGCAAGCTTGCTTTGGAAGTCCGTGAACATCTGCACGTTCTTTTCGATGTAGCTCCCCATGAAGCCCTGCATGGCATGACCGTAGAAGCGAATGATGTTGGCCAGCATTGCCTCGGAGAACATGGGAGCCCCACCCGCTTCTTCTTCCAGAATGATCTGCAGCAGGATGGAACGCGTCAGGTCTTCATTGGTCTTGGCATCCCTGATGACCACTGGCTCGCTATCCATGACCAGTTGCTTGACCTCGGCCAGAGTGATGTATGAAGAGGTATTGGTGTCGTAGAGGCGGCGATTGGGATACTTCTTGATGATTCGCTGGCTCCCCACCTGGACATCACCCTCTTTGCCCTCTTTGCTTTCTTGCATCGCAAGTCCTTTATGTTCTGGGGGTCGGCCCCGTCGTCAATTGAGCTATTGCAGTGCAACAGATTTTAGGCAGTGCACAAGCCGCATCGGCAAGCAGTAACCCTGACAACCCTGCTTGTCCGTGTTGCAACAAAGTCGCACCACCGTCACAGCCAGCATCAGGTCTTTGCCATTTATTCACAAAAAACAGTTTGCCGTCTATCGAAATCAAGCTTGCAGAAGGTTTACAGTGCCTCTCGTTGTTTGACGAAAGGCTCAACGGATGATTACCACCAAAACACGCAATGCTGTTTGTCTGACCGCCCTGCTGGCTGCCGCCGGCTTCATGACTGCAGCACAGGCCCAGCCCGATGCTGCTGCGGCCGATGCCGCCAAGCCCGCTGCGCCGCAGGCAGCACCCGCAGCTCAGGCAGCCCCTGCCAATGTGGATGCCGCTGCCGCAGACGCCGCATTGCGCAAGCGCCTGCAGGCAGTTGTCGCAGCCATGGACGGCAAGTCCAAGCTGGCTGCCAACAATTTCAACGAGGAGTTCCTCAAGAACTCCCCCATCGACACCGTGCAGAAAGCCCTGGACTCCGTGCGCACCGGCGTCGGCAGTTGCCAGGCGGTTGGCCGCATGGAAAGCTCCACACCTCTGGCCACCAGCGTGCTGCTGAGTTGCACCAAGGGCTTTGTGCCTATGGAACTGGCGGTCGAGCCCAAGGCCCCTTACCGCATCTCCGGTATCTTGCTGCGCCCGGCCTTCTGGAAATAAGTGCTTTCACCACCAAAAATGGAGCCTCCTGGCTCCATTTTTTGTTGGTACTGACAAAGTCAGATCACCACCGGCTCGGGCTCCAGGCGAATGCCAAAACGTTCGTAGACACTGGTCTGAATTGCCCCTGCAAGCGTCATCACCTCGCCGCCGGTCACGCTGGCGTCGAGGCTGTGGCGATCTCCGCGATTGACCAGCACCAGCGCCTGCTTGTCGTAGACGCCCGCGCGGCCCATGGTCTTGCCTTTCCAGCCGCAGGCATCGATCAGCCAGCCGGCCGCCAGCTTGATGGAGCCGTCATCCATGGGATAGTGAACAATCTTGGGCTCGCGCGCGATGATGTCCGCGCATTGCTCGGTCGTCACCGTGGGATTCTTGAAGAAGCTGCCCGCATTGCCGATGACTTCGGGGTCCGGCAGCTTGGCACGACGAATCTCGCAGACCCATTCAAAGATCTGCTGTGCAGTCGGCTGCTCTATGCCTTTTTCCGCCTGCTTGCGCTGCAGATCGAGATAGCCCAGATCCGGCTGCCAGCTCTTGGGCAGCGCCAGACGCACCCGGGTGATCACCGCCCGTCCTTTGAGACCCAGGCCGCGCGGGACAGCCGTCGAGCCCGTCACGGGCCAGTACTTGGGCTGAGCCGGTGCATGTTTGAACACCGAGTCACGGTAGCCAAAGGCACATTGCGCGGCATTGAGGCTGAACTGCTCGCCGGTGACCAGATCGATCGCGTCCAGGGAGTCGAAGCGATCCTGCAGCTCCATCCCGTAAGCGCCGATGTTCTGCACCGGAGCCGCGCCTACCGTGCCTGGAATCAGGGCCATGTTTTCAAGGCCTGTATAGCCCTGGGCCAGCGTCCATGCCACCATGTCATGCCAGCGCTCGCCCGCCCCGATCTCGACAATCCAGTGCCTGTCGGTTTCGCGCAGCAGCCGCATGCCCATGATTTCCATCTTGAGCACCACGGGGGCCACGTCGCCCGTCAGCACCACATTGCTGCCACCGCCAAGGACGAACACAGGCTGCCGCCCCCATAGCGGGTCGGCGAGAAACTGACGGATATCGTCCTGGCTACGAATGCGCACCAGCGTTTCGGCGCGCGCGGCAATGCCAAAGGTGTTGCAATGCTGCAGGGGAACATTTTTCTCGACTAACATCCATCCAATTGTCGCACTGCGCCTGCTCTGCTGCTGGCAAGCAGCACATCACGGCCCGGCGCACTGTGGCTGTTTACCGCTCTGATACTGATAGGAATTACACATGCCTTCTTTTGACACTGTTTGCGAAGCCGATTTCGTCGAAGTGAAGAACGCCGTTGACAACGCCACCAAGGAAATTGGCACCCGTTTCGACTTCAAGGGCACATCGGCCGCCGTCGAACTCAAGGACAAGGAAATCACCATTTACGGCGATGCCGAGTTCCAGCTGCAGCAAGTCGAGGACCTGCTGCGCAACAAGCTGACCAAGCGCAATGTTGACGTGCGCTTCCTGGACATCCAGAAGGCACAGAAGATTGGCGGCGACAAGGTCAAGCAGCTCATCAAGGTCAAGAACGGCATCGAGTCCGAGCTGGCCAAGAAGATCCAGAAGCTGATGAAGGAAAGCAAGCTCAAGGTGCAGGCTGCCATTCAGGAAGAGAAGGTCCGCATCACCGGAGCCAAGCGTGACGATCTGCAGGCGGCCATGGCATTGATCCGCAAGGATCTGGCCGACCACCCTCTGTCGTTCAACAACTTCCGCGATTGAATGAAGCCCCCCCTGCGCAGCTCCGCTGCTTCCCCTTCCCTCGCCTTGCGGGAGGGGGGCGAGGCCCTTGCCACAGGGCGACGCGGCCAGCTCAGCTCCTTGCCCCGCGCCTCTCGCCTGCGTCGCATGGGGCTCTTGCTTTCAGTCGCTGTGGCCTCCAGCAGTGCCTTTGGACAGTCCGTAGCCCTGACCGGCGTGCTGGGCAGCAAGGCCTTGCTGGTCATTGATGGCAGTGCCCCCAAGGCGCTGGCCGTCAACGAAAGCCACAAGGAGGTGCGCCTGCTGCAGATCAGCGGCGACTCCGCCGTGGTGGATATCAAGGGCCAGCGCCAGACCGTGCATCTGGGAGCAGCTCCGGTCAGCGTGGGCAGCAGGGGCGGCATTGGCGGCGCCGCGCGCTCGGGCCGGCTGGTCCTGATCGCCGACTCGCGCGGCCATTTTGTGGATCGAGGCTATATCAACGGGAAAACCATGCAGTACATGGTGGACACCGGCGCCAGCACCATTGCCATAGGCCGTGCCGATGCCGATCGCATGGGACTGCCCTACGAGCAGGGTGCCCCCGTCCTGATGCGCACGGCCAACGGCACTGCCCAGGGCTGGCGCATCAAGCTCGACAGCGTCAGACTGGGCGAGATGGAGGTCTACGGGATAGAGGCCGTCGTTGCCCCCCAGTCCATGCCCTATGTGCTGCTGGGCAACAGTCTGCTGACCCGGTTTCAGATGACCCGCAAGGGCAATGAGATGGTTCTGGAAAAGAACTGAACCCGCCTCTCGCCCATGCACGCACGCTACGACGACCCCTATGAAGACCTGCTGGGCCTATGGTCGGATCTGGAGGCCGCACTCGCGGTTTTGCTGACCGAGCCGCTGCGCATCCCCGGCTTTGCCATCAAGCTGCACCAGCTTGATCTATGGCTGCAAGACCTCATCACGCAGGACAGCGATGCCGCGCTGTATCTGATGTTTCAACGTGCCAGCTCGACAACCGTGGGCTATAGCCCATCTCACGCCGTGGTCTGCGCGGGCCTGTGCCATATCCTTGCCAAGGAGCTTGACCTGCCTCAATCCGAGCGCGACACGCTGATCCAGGCCGCTCTGACCATGAACATCGGCATGACCGTGCTGCAGAATCAGCTGGCCGAGCAGCGTACACCGCTGAGCAGCCAGCAGGCCGAAGCTGTCAAGCAGCACCCCACAGAGGGCCGGCTGATGCTGGAGCGGCTCATGGTGCGTGACCGACTCTGGCTGGACACCGTGCAATACCACCACGTGGTGCTGCAGCCCGCGCCGCTGGCACAGTTGCAGCCGCTGGAGCGTCTGGTACGCATTCTGGGCACGGTAGACCGATATGCGGCCCTGATCAGCCCACGCAAGACCCGTAGCGGCCGCTCGGCTACCGAGTCGCTGCAAGTGCTGCAGCAGGGCGGCCAATACGCCGATGAGGTCAAGCAGGCCTTGATCGATGTCGTGGGCCTGTACCCGCCCGGCACCTATGTGCAGCTGGACAATGGCGAAGTGGCCGTGGTGCTGCGCCGCGGAAAAAGTCTGGAAGAGCCCGAGATTGCCAGCGTGATCGACCGTGACGGTCACAGCATGTACCCGCCCATCTGGCATCTGGACGGGCGCAGGCCGGCCATCACCTCCGCGCTGGCTCGTTCGTCGCTGACGCTGGATCTGGACCTGCGCTCCATGGCACAGCTGGGCATTCACAGTGCACGCGGCAATGCCGAGCTGTACCGCATGGTGAAGCTGCCGGGCAGCAGACGCTGACCCTTTCTAGACGCCTTGTGCAGCGATCAGGCCGGCATGGTGGCCACGCGTGAACGCCTCTTCCAGTACCGAGTAGCCGGCCCAGTCCGAATGCGCAAAGCTCAGCCGCGCCGTCGCAGGCGTGGGCAGGCCTTGCACTCGCTCCCCATTCAATAGCAGATTGCGCTTGCTGGCACTGAACTTGACGGCTATTTCACTCAATATCCGCTGATCGCCAGGACGCGGAATCGCCATTGCATGGCCATAGCGGGTGATTTCCATGCGTGTGGCATGCTGCAGCAAGTCTGGGTGCGGCTCGCTCAGCGTGTTCACGATGCGCTCGCGCCAGAAGGCAAACGGCTGCTGCATCAATTGCCGGCGCCCATCGGCCCAGTCCCCCAGCGCCTGGTAGTAGCTCAGCACCGTAGGCTGGCTGCGGATGCGGTCCAGTCGCTGATTGCCCGCATCCACATAGCCCAGCCCGCCCGCATTGCCATCGCGATACAGCACATTGTCCCAGGCGGGCTCGGCGCCGGGGTAGTCGGCCAACGGTCGGTCGATATGGATGTTCGCCACCAGCCAGGGAGCCCAGTCCAGGCGAGCCGCCACAGCACGCAGAAAATCGGGCGCATTGCGCAGCACTCTTGCAGCAACAAAGCTAGGCAGCGCCACCACGCAATGGCGCGCCAGCCAGCGCTCATGCTGCTGGCGGCCATGGTGATAAACCTCGATCTGCACGCCGCCCGCGTCCTCGGTGACGGCAAGCACGCTGCAATCGGTCTGCAGCTGCGTGGCTTTCAGTCCCGCCGCCAGTTGCTGCGACAGCCAGCCATTGCCCTGGGGCCAGGTCAGCACCTGCTCGCCATCCGCTTCGCTCTCGTGCTCGGACTGCGGACGCGGCGCATGGAAACCATGGCGGCTGGCGAAATAGTGAATCCCCGCCCAGGCCGATACGCGGCTCAGACCGGCACCGAAATCATCCCGGCAGCTGTAGTCCAGATACCAGAGCAGACGCTCGTCATCGAGGCCCTGCTCCGCCAGCCATTGGTCGAAACGCTGTGCATCGAGCACGGCATGAGAGGCAGGCAGACCCGCTTCGCGCTGCCAGACACGGATGGAAGGCATAGCAAAGGCCGCCGCCCGAGACGCTGCCTCGACCTGCTTTTCAAACAGCGCATATTGCTCCAGCGTGCGCTGGCTCACGCCCTGCACCGGCAACAGTCCTTCGTGCCAGCCGCCCTGCCAGTACAGACGCTCCTGCGGGCTATGGCAGAGATAGCGCTCGTCATAGCGCCAGCGGCCAGCGAAGCGCTGGCGCACGCCCAGCTCCTCGAGCCAGTCCTGCACCTCATGGGCATCGTCGCCGGGAACGGGCAGATAGTGGGCACCCAGGGGGCAGGCAATGCCCTTGACTTGCCCGGCCTGGCTGTTGCCTCCCATGGCGGCCTGGGTATCGAGCAAGGCTGCGCCCTGCACGCCAGCCAGTTCCAGCGCGCGTGCGGCCGCCAGCCCGGCCATGCCCCCGCCCGCAATCACGACCGGCGCCTGGTGTACCACCGCAGGTGCAGGCAGCTCCAGCCCCTGCGCCAGGCGCTGCCAGAAAGGGCGCAGGCCATGACCACGCTCCAGCGCCACGCCGCTGAAGCCGCCAGGCAAGTCCTCCAGTCTGGGCGCTGGCTGCTTGCAGCCGGCCAGGCCAGCTGCGCCCAAAGCGCTGGCAGCCGCCAGCCCGAGCCAGTCGCGCCGCTTCAGATCGGCCCGCATCAATGCTCCACCTTGCCCCACTCGCGCTCATAGGTGTTGACCAGCACCTGATTAGACAGGCGATTCACCTCGGTCGGCAGGCGCGCCATATCGAGAGGGAAGTCAAACATCAGGCGCAGCGTGGGCAGGGTCAGAAAACGCATGCCAGCGGGCAAAGCCTCGGGCTCGCGCCAGGGACGGTGGCTGGCCAGCACAAAACCCCATTCGCCAAAACTGGGCACATGCACGTGATAGGGCTTCGCCGTCAGACCCACGGACTCCACGGTCTGCACCACGGTCCAAAAGCTCTGGCGCGCAATCAGCGGCGAGGTGGTCTGAATCACGGCATAGCCGCTGGCCGCCAGACGCTTGTCCAGCAGCGAATAAAAACTATTGGTGAACAGCTTGCCTATGGCGAAATTCGTGGGATCGGGAAAGTCCAACACGATCACATCGAAGGTGTCCGCAGTCTCCTGCAACCAGTGAAAGGCGTCGGTGTTGACGATGCTCACGCGGGCATCGTTGAGTGCATTGCCATTGAGCGCCGTCATCATGGCATTGCTCTTGAACAGGCCGGTCATGGCAGGGTCCAGCTCCACCAGCACCACGGACTCCACGCCAGGGTACTTGAGCACCTCGCGCACGGCCATGCCGTCGCCGCCACCCAGCACCGCCACCTTCCTCGGTGCACCATGTGCGGCCATGGCGGGGTGGACCAGCGCTTCGTGATAGCGGTACTCGTCGCTCTGGGCAAACTGCAGATTGCCGTTCAGGTACAGCCGCGCGCCCTGGCGTCCCTGTGTCACCACGATGCGCTGGTAGGGCGAGCTGCTGCTCAGCACGATGCGGTCCTGGTAGAAATGGTCGTCGGCCAGCCGGGTCAGCTGATCCGCGCCCGCGATGCCGCCGCCCAGGGCCAGCAGCACCAGCGCACAGGCCCAGGCATGGGCGCGCAGATTGCGCAGCTCATGCTTGAACAGCACCAGGGCCCACACGGCAATGGCCGCGTTCATGAAGCCGAACAGCAGACCTGTGCGCACCAGCCCCAGCTTGGGCACCAGCACGATGGGAAACGCCAGCGACACGGCCAAGGCTCCCAGATAGTCGAAGGTCAGCACCTTGGAGACCAGATCCTTGAGCGATGCATTGCGCTTGAGAATGCGCATGACAAGCGGAATCTCCAGCCCCACCAGGGTGCCCACCACCATCACCATGCCGTAGAGCAGAAAGCGGAACGCGCCCGGCGCATAGGCATTGGCCAGAAACAGCACGGCCGGCAAGGCACCGCCGACCAGCGCCACCATCAGCTCCACGCGCAGAAAATGCGCGGGCAGCTGATCTTCGAAATAGCGCGACAGCCACGAGCCTATGCCCATGGCAAACAGATAGGTGCCGATGATGGTGGAGAACTGCAGCACCGAATCACCGAGCAGATAGGATGCCAGCGCGCCTGCCGCCAGCTCATAGAGCAGACCGCAGGCCGCAATCACGAAGACGCTGGCCAGCAGCGCCACATCAATGGGCCTAGGCCCCAGGCCAGCGCTGTCCTGCTCGGCCACCATCGAAGTCATCAAAGGTACTTTCTATCTAGTTCAGCACACCATCGGCCTGCACTCCTCAGGAATCAGCACTTCCCATTGGACTCTGAAGCTCAGACCCGGCGCGCTGCAAACGAGGGACTGCCAGCAAGCGCCGCCGCGCAGCGATGCAGTCGTCCCCCTCCCGCGTAGCGAGAGAGGGGGAAGGCGCGGGCGCCTCAGGGGGTGTTTAGTGAATCGCCGCAGCGACGATGATGCTGATCCCCAGGCACATGGCCGCCACCACCATGGCCAGTGCCTTGTTGTGCTTCTCCACGATCTCGGCCCACATGTCCACGGGCGTGATCTTGTCGATGATGATGAAGCACAGCCAGAACACCACCACGCCCACCAGGGCGTAGATGATGGAGCCGAAGAAGTTCTGGGCGCTGAACCAGTCGAAATTCATGATGTCTCTCCTGTAATGAGATAGGGGGCCTGCCTGTGAGAGCAGCGACGCTTATTTATGGCTGCCACCGGAGGTGTAACCACCGTAGGAGCCGCTGCTGGAGCGGCTGTACGTGCAGTTGGGATCTGTGCGCGGGTCGCAGTTGGGACTGGACATGCAGGCACGCAGGAACGGCAGGATGAACAGCAGCAGGAACAACCAGAACAGAATCGTGCCCCAGCTGAAGCCGCTGCCCGACAGAGGACTGACCTGGGAGCGATCCTTGAGCTTGGCCGTGCCGAACGCCTTGGCCACCGTCTCAGCCGAAACGCGCTGGCCATGGGTCCAGGTCGTTTCCTGATTGGCAGTCTCCAGCGCCAGCGTGGACTGCTTGCCGCCATTGGCAAAGTCCACATTGCTGGACTTGGCGCCCTTGAAGACGGGCCAGTAGAACTCGCCCTCTGCATATTCCGTCTCCGCCAGGTAGGCGTAGTCGCGCTGGTATTTGCGCTGCAGATAGGTCGCAGTGGCGCCATTCTTGCTGAGCTTGGGAGCACCCGTGATGACGCGGGCCGTGCTCCAGCCGTCTTCCGAATCGACGATGAACGAAAAGCCCGCCTTCTTGTTGTAGAGCAGGTACTCGTCCCAGGTGAAGCTGTCGTCCTCATCCTCGCCCAGACCACGCCCGCTGCGCCTTTGAAAACCCACGACCTGCCATTTCAGGCCATCCAGCGTGCCTTCGCTGCCCAGCGGGATCAGAGGCTTGACCTTTCTGCGCTGCTCGGCATAGCTCAGCTCCGCCCCCATGCCCTTGGACATGTCGATCAGGCTGCCACAGCTGGGGCAGCTCAGGGCCTTGGTGGTGTCGAAGCGCACGGGCACCACGGCACCGCACTTGGGACAGTTGAAGTGGCGGCCCTGGGTTTTCTGCTGGGCGCTGCTGCGCAGGCCCTGCATCTGCAAAGCATCCAGCGCCACGGCTGCCCCCAGGCTGAAGGCCGGTGTCTTGTCGCTGAAGTCGATGGAGAGAATCTGGTTCTTGTCGCTGCGCAGCTCCACCAGCTTGAAGCTCTTGCCCAGCTGAGGCAGTCGGGGCAGCTCGCCCTGAGCCACCATCAGTTGCGCATCCTGAATGCTGGTGACGGTGAAGGATTCGGTGCCTGCCTTGAGCTCGCGGCCCATGCGCCATTCACGCTGCTGGAACTCGGTCACGTTCCAGCCCGGCGGCTGCCAGCTCACGGCAAAGACAAAGCTGCCGTTGTCCTCGCTCAGCCAGGCCAGCTCGCCGTTGCTGAGCGCAGCCACCCATTCCGACCAGTTGCCAGCCGCGCTTTTGTACTGCGCGCGGCCCACGATGGTGAAGGGCTCGGGCTTGCCGTTGCGCTTGACCATGCCCGAGGCGCCCAGTTGCAGCGGGCTGTAGTCCTCGAACACCTCGGCCATGGAGCCAATGCGCTTGAGCGTCTCGCCATCGCGCAGCACGGTGCTGCGACAGAACTCGCAGACGGCAAAACTCGATTGCGCACTGGCGAAGTGGACCGGCGCGCCACAACCAGGACAGGGAGCGCTGTAGTCGCGCTGCGATGGGCTGGAAGCCATATCTTTTTGCTATTTAATCAGGAGCTTCTTGCGCTTGAATGGAAGAGGCCTGAAGGCGGCCTCGGCGAAATGTAGCAGCCGCGTCCTAGCGATGCTTGCTCTTGCCGTTCTTGCGGGCCGCGCCCTCTGCAGGCTTGGAGCCATCGGTCTTTTTCTGTCCCAGCCTGGATTCCTTGCCGGCGATCAGGCGCTGGATGTTTTCGCGATGACGCCAGACCAGCAGGATCGCCATCACGACAATCGCGGCAGTGATGGGCGTTTCCGCATCCCAGACAATGCCGCTGCACAGCACGTAATACACGGGCGCGAACACCGATGCCACCAGCGCGGCCAGGGAGGAATAGCGGAAGAACACGGCCACTATGACCCAGGTCAGGGCCGTCGCCAGACCCAGCCAGCCGCTGATGCCCAGCAGCACGCCCAAGGCCGTGGCCACGCCCTTGCCACCCTTGAAGCCGAAGAACACCGGGTACAGATGGCCCAGGAACGCTGCCAGGCCGACCAACGCGACCGTGCTGTCGCCCAGCCCGAACTGCGCGCCGAAGGCTTTGACCAGCACCACGGGCACCAGGCCCTTGAGCGCATCCAGCAGCAGCGTGACAGCCGCAGCCGCCTTGCTGCCCGAGCGCAGCACATTGGTGGCACCGGGGTTGCCGCTGCCATAGGTGCGCGGATCGTTCAGGCCCATGACGCGGCTGACGATGACGGCGAAAGACAGCGAACCAATCAGATAGGCCGCGATGACGGCAATAACGGGATAGAGGGCGTTCAAAGGAATTCCTCGGCCAGAGACTGGCCCTTAGGCCCGCCAACCCAAGTCGACGGAGCCGATTGTTGTCACGACTTACGCAAGTTCGGACCGTGCATGCTGTCTTGTCGATAGCAATGCCGTTGTAGATCCTTGATTGCGTATGTTTTAGTTGTTTGCTTTTTTGCCAGCCGGCGTCTGCCCCGGCTGACCAGCCCCCTATTCTGCCAGCGCGCAGTGCACCGGCCGGGCATCGAGCAAACGGGTGCAGACCTCAGGGGCCAGTTGCACCAGATAGCCGCGCCGCCCGCCATTGATGGCGATGCGTGGCAGCGCGAGTATGGTTTCCTCGATATAGACCGGCATTTCGCGCCTGGTGCCGAAGGGCGAGGTGCCGCCCACCAGATAGCCGCTGTGGCGGTTGGCCACTTCGGGCTTGCAGGGCTCCACGCTCTTGGCCCCGATCTGGCGTGCCAGGTTCTTGGTCGATACCTTGCAGTCGCCATGCATGAGCACGATCAGCGGCCTGGCATCCTGATCCTGCATCACCAGGGTCTTGACCACCGCATGCTCGTCCAGTCCCAGCTGACGCGCCGACTCCTCGGTACCGCCATGCTCCACATAGTCATAGGGGTGCTCGGTGAACTCCACCTTGTGGGCCCTGAGCATCTGCGTGGCCGGAGTCTCGCTCACATGGGCGTTTTTGTCTTTTTTTGCCATGATTCAATTTTGATAGCTAGTGGCGCATACCCGATATGGGCCACTAGCCATTTTCCCTCAATAAAGCGATCAGACAGCAGGATCGCGCATCTCCCAGCGGATGCGGTCGATTTCGGCCAGCAGCTCGGCAGACAGCTCGGTTCCCCAGGCATCGAGATCCTCGTCGAGCTGGGCCACCGAAGTCACACCGATGATGGTGCTGGCCACCTGCCACTTGGTGTAGCAAAAGGTCAATGCCAGCTGCGTGGGAGTGAGGCCGTGCTCGCGCGCCAGCGCGTTGTAGCGGCGCGCGGCGGCCAGCGCATCGGGGCGACCCCAGCGCTGTTTCTGCACGGATTCATACCTGGCAATGCGTGCCTCCTTGGGCGCACCGGCCTCGGTCGGCGCAAACTGATCGAACTTGCCCGTCAGCAGGCCGAAAGCCAGCGGCGAATAGGCCAGCAGCGACACCTCGAGACGGTGACAGGTTTCGTCCAGCCCGTTCTCATAGCTGCGGTTGATCAGGCAGTAAGGATTCTGGATCGCAGCCACACGCGGCAACCCATGCTGCTCGGCCAGTCGCACAAACTCGTGCACGCCATAAGGCGTCTCGTTGGACAGACCGATATGGCGAATCTTGCCCTGCCTGACCAGACCGGCCAGCGCCTGCAACTGCTCGTGAATGGGCGTGAGCGAGCTTTCCTTCTGCGGGTCGTAATACATGGTGCCGAAGGCCGGCACATGGCGCTCGGGCCAGTGAATCTGATAGAGGTCGATCACCTCGGTCTGCAGGCGCTCAAGGCTGGCGTCGCAGGAACGAACAATGTCATCCGCCGACATGCCAGAGCCTTCTCGGATCCAGGGCATGCCGCGCGATGGACCGGCCACCTTGCTGGCCAGCGTGATCCGCTCGCGCATGCCGGGGCGGGCCTTGAGCCAGCGGCCGATGATGGATTCCGTCGCGCCAAAGGTGGCCTCACGGGCGGGCACGGCATACATCTCGGCCGTGTCGAAGAAATCCACGCCGCGCTCCACGGCTCGGTCCATGATGCGCCAGGCTTGAGCCTCATCGACCTGCTCGCCGAATGTCATGGTGCCCAGACAGATGGGGCTGACGCGCAGATCGCTCTGCCCCAGAGCAACGGGATTCATGGAAAGACGGGAAGTGGATGCAGCAGAAGTCATGCTTCCAAGTTTAGAGCCTGACCGTACAAGATCGGGGCAGACTCCTTGTTTTTGCTGACACCGCTGTCCCGCGCACGACGGGCCATGCTGCAAGCGCAGCAATAATCAAAACAACGGAGACAATATGACAACGCACAACCCCGCGCAGACCGGCCAGCTCACCGATATCCCGCCCTATCAGCCGCGCCGCCAGTGGCGCTCGCAGATGCTGCCCGTGCGCAATATGCACTACCACCAGCGAAGCTGGGAGCCCGAGCCGGCTTCTGGAATCGATCCCGAGTTGCCCGTGCTGGTGCTGGCCCATGGCTGGATGGATGTGGCCGCCTCCTACCAGTTTGTAGTCGATGCCTTCAGCGACGCCTTTGTGCAGGGCCGCCGCATCCTTGCCCATGACTGGCGCGGCTTCGGCCTGAGCCGCTGCACCGAGCCCTGCGACAGCTACTACTTCACCGACTACCTGGCCGACCTGGACATGCTGCTGGAGCAGATTTCGCCCGATCGGCCCATCGACCTGGTCGGCCACAGCATGGGCGGCAATATCTCCTGCATGTATGCCGGGGCGCGGCCCGAGCGCATACGCCGCTTTGTCAATCTCGAAGGCTTCGGCATGGCGCCCACAAGGCCCGACCAGGCCCCCGGGCGTCTGGCCCAATGGATGGATCAGCTGCGCGAGCAGCGGGCGGGCGGCATGGGTCTCGCCCCCTACGACAGCGTGGAGGCCGTGGCCAATCGCCTGCAGAAAACCAATCGCCGCCTGCCCCGCGACAAGGCCCTATGGCTGGCTCATCACTGGTCGGCCCCGGATGCCCAGGGCCGCTGGCATATTCTGGGCGACGCCGCACACAAGCTCTCCAACCCCTATCTCTACCGCGTGGATGAAGCACTTGCCTGCCTGGCCGCCATCAGTGCACCTACCTTATCGGTCGAAGCTTCGGACGACAGCCTGGGCCATTGGCACCAGGGCCGTTACACGCTGGAGCAGTACCACGAACGCATTCGCCACATCCCGCAATGCGAGATCGCCCGCGTGCAAGACGCCGGCCATATGCTGCACCACGACCAGCCCGAGGCCGTGGCCAGGCTGATCGAGGATTTTCTGCGCTGACCGCTCGCTATCTAAAAAAGAGCTTTTGGCGCATGTTATCAAATGATTTCAGATCTATTTACCTCTTAAATCAATTGAATACATACGCCATCAGCTCATTTAACAATAGCAAACTCTGGATCACCGAGCCTGCAGCTCCAGCACATGGCGCCAGCGCCCGGGCTGCATCCGCAGCGGGCGATAGCGGCCGTCGGCCCATTCCGCACTCATGTCGGCATAGCGGCCCGACAGCGCCAGCCCGCTCTGCCCGGTCTGGTAGATGAACTGCGAGGACTCCGGATCGCCGAGGTCGTAAATGGCGCGCAGCGAGGGCGCATGGCGGCTGACAAAGCGCCCTCCCAGCGGACCTTTGGCATCGGCGGGCGACGGGTTGGCGTTGTACTGCCCGACATTGACGCTATAGGTGTCACCGCCCGAGGCCACACTGACATTGAACACGCCGGCCAGCGCCGCCACCGCGCCCAGCGGCTTGTGCGCGCTGAGCGCCGGATGCGCCGCGCCCCAGCGCCATTGGCGCGGATCATTGCCATAGGCCGCCTGCAGCTTGTCCAGCGCTCGGGTCAGCGCCTGCCCTGACTGTTGCTCGCAGCTCAGCGGCGCGCACCACCAGGCGTCATTGCGCGCGAGGATTCCTTCCAGCCCGGCACGGAAGTCACGCTTGCCGTAGCTCATGGCAAAGCGCTGCTCGCCAATGCGCGGAATCACCAGGCCGCGCGTCAGCTCGTCGACCCATACCGAGAAGATCAGCGGCTCGGGCCTGTCCCGCTCCATCTGCCCCTCAAAGCCCGCCAGCAGTTGCTGCGCCTGCTCTGCCAGGGCGTGGCTCGATTGCGCCTTGCGCAGCACGGGCAGCAAGGCCTGGGTGGCCAGGGACTGCACATCGTTCTGAATCGCCGCCATGCTGGCCACGTCATGCTGGCTGCCTGCCGCCAGCAGTTGCTCTATGCGCTGGTGGCGGTAAGGCAGGCTCCAGTCCTGGGTCAGAAAATGCGCATAGCCGGCATCCGTCACGCGCTGGTTGGCCGTGGCCACAAAGCCGCGCGTGCCGCCATCGTCCTGCGGCGTCTGGTCGTATCCCAGCCAGCCCTGCCAGTCATACCGCGCATCCCAGCCGGGCGCCGGCGCCACGCCGCGCAAGTCATTGCCCGGCGCACGCACAGGCACCCTGCCCGCAGCCTTGAAGCCGATATGTCCCTGCACATCGGCCGCCACAATGCTTTGCATGGGCGAGTGGTAGATGGAAAATGCCTCGAACAATTCGGGGACGGTCTGCGCCCCGTTGGCTCTGAGGCCGGCCTCCACCGTGCGGTTGTCCGTGTCCAGCGCTGCCCAGCGCAGGGCCAGCGCATAGCGATCGGTGTTGATGACCTTGCCGTATTGCTGCTGCGCGTCGCTGATCACCGGGCCGTGGCGCGTGCTGCGCAGCGTCACCCTGACATCGCTCTGGCCCTTGACCTTGAAGACTTCCTCGCGCACGACAAACTTTTCCCAGCCCATGGGCGTGCGGTACTGGCTGGCATCGGTCGGGTTGATCTGTTCCAGATACAGATCCTGCACATCGGGGTTGGTGTTGGTAAAGCCCCAGGCCACCTGCGCCGTACGGCCCAGCACCACGAAGGGCATGCCGGGCAAGGTGGCGCCCGTTACATCCAGCGCGCTCAGGACGCTGCCGTCGCCGGCCCGGCCCTCTGGCGACTGAAGACGCGCGAAGTACCAGATGGCTGGAGCGCTCAGCCCCAGATGCGGATCGTTGGCCAGCAAGGGCTTGCCGCTTCGGGTCTTGCTGCCGGCCACCACCCAGTTGTTGCTGCCCAGTCCGTCGTTGCTGCCCATGTCCCTCGCCATGGAGGCCGCCCATTGCTGCAAGGCCGACTGAATCTGCCCGTCCGGTGCCGAGACCTTGGGCTTGGCATCCTCTTGCCGGTAGACACCGAGCTGCCGGTACAGACTGGCGAGGTCCAGCGCCGTCGCGGGCTGCTCGCCCGGATAGGCTGGCATCAGCTGCCACAGCTGCTCGGTGCTCAGGACCTGCAGCAGATTCAGCCGTGCGAACTCGTTGCCCCAGTTGCCACCCAGATCCAGCGCCATCATCAACGCCCAGCCCACGGTGTCTTCAGGCTCCCAGGTCGATGGCCCTCCTGCTCCGGCCCTGGTGCCCAGCAGCAGGAACTCCGGCGCTGCAGCCTGCGAAGGCCTGGCATAAAAGGCGGCGATACCCTGACTGTAGGCCTGCAAGGCCTCCTGCACCGAGGGCGGCAGCGCCGCGTACTGGCGACGCGCCGCGCCATGAATATCGAGAGCACGCATCAGCTTGTCCAGCTCCAGCGTGGCTGGCCCCAGAATCTCCGACAGCTGCCCCTGCATGAGACGGCGGTTGAACTCCAGCTGCCAGCCGCGCTCCTGCGCATGGACAAAGCCCAGGGCCCGCCAGACATCCTGCGGCGACCGGGCGCTGATATGCGTGACATCGGACTCATCGCGCCTGACCCACACGCTGCGCTCAAGCCCGGCGAGGACCAGCTTGCCATCCATGCGCGGCTGGGCCCGCATGCCATAGACCGCCAACGCGGCCCCTGCCAGCAAAACCAGCCCGGTGGCCGCAGCCGCCAGATGCAGTGTGCGCCTGAGCCAGGGACGGGCAGAGGGTTCTGCCGCCGAAGTGATGTCTCCCATATCGCCTCTTGTCATGCGTCCGGTGCGCAACATCCACATGCTGATCGCGTCCAGCCATGGGCGACAATACCTGTTTGGGCCACGGCCCGGTGTTAGGAAAACGACTTACGCAGATTCGGATCAGGCATGGCGCTCCATGCCTGTCGTGCTTCCCTGTTCGCGTCAGTCCCAAGGAATTCAACGCATGTGGCCCTTCAGTCTGCTCAAGAAACTCAGCCAGGACCCCGCCGTGGGTCAGACCCGGGGCGACTATATCGGCTGCTATCTGCTGGGCACGCATACCAGCGGGCGCGACGATGACATCAGCTATATCTCGCTGGCCACCACGCGCGAGCAGCTTGAGCTGGATGCGCGCCAGTATCTGCAGGAGTTCCTGGAGCAGCATCCGCAGTTGACCGAAGCGGAGCGCCTTGCCCTGCAGGATCTGCTGGAGCACTGGAATGCGCGCGCCGATGCCCATCTGGCCAAAGCAGCCGGCAAGCCCAGTCAGCCCCTGGCCGTGCAGGGCGGCAGCGAGCTGTTCCTGCGCACCGGCATGCGGGCACGCAAAAAGGGAAAAGGCGTCTATCTGGAATAGACGCCGGGGCGGCGGCTGCTGCCCGACGCCTGCCGCTACTGCGTGAAATTCATGTCAAAGCCGGCTTCGGTCAAGCGCACCTCGCCGCCTGCTTTTTGCAGCCAGCCCCTGGTGACGGCCCAGTCCAGCGCGGACTGACGCTCGCCGTCGAAGATGCCATGCTTTTGCAGGTCGGCAGCAAGCGCTTTCTCGCTCATTCCTTCGCCGGCACGCAAGCTTTGCTCCACCACCAGGATGTAGACCATTTTGTGGGCTGCGATCTGAATGCTCTGCTCTGTCATGTTCACAAGTCCTTGTTCTTGAATGAAGGGAAAGCCGGGTGCCCGCCAGGCTCCAGGCCTTGCGCCCTGGCCTGCTGCTTGTGTTTTATGCCGCGAGCCATACCCACTCTGGCAGTGAGTTTGTAGCCATCTCTCTAGTATTTCCGATGCGTTTCCTCTGCTTGCCGGCTCCGCAACATGGTGCCGGCGCTTCAGTTTCAGAACTGTGTTTCAGGGAGGTCATCATGGCTCGCCACACGCCCATAGAACGCTATCGCAATATCGGCATCTCCGCGCATATCGATGCCGGCAAGACCACCACCACCGAGCGCATACTGTTCTATACCGGGGTCAACCACAAGCTGGGCGAAGTCCATGACGGCGCTGCCACCATGGACTGGATGGAGCAGGAGCAGGAACGCGGCATCACCATCACCTCGGCGGCCACCACGGCCTTCTGGTCGGGCATGGAGCACAACTTCCCGGCCCATCGCATCAACATCATCGACACACCCGGCCACGTGGACTTCACCATCGAGGTCGAGCGTTCCATGCGCGTTCTCGACGGCGCAGTCATGGTCTACGACTCCGTGGGCGGCGTGCAGCCACAGTCCGAGACCGTCTGGCGCCAGGCCAACAAGTACAAGGTGCCGCGCCTGGCCTTCGTCAACAAGATGGACCGCGTGGGCGCCGATTTCTTTCGTGTGCGCCAGATGATGGTGGACCGCCTCAAGGCCCACCCGGTTCCCATCGTCATCCCCATCGGAGCCGAAGCCGATTTTCATGGTCTGGTCGACCTCATCAAGATGAAAGCCATCTTCTGGGACGACGAGTCGCAGGGGGTGAAGTTCGAGTACCAGGAGATCCCCGCTGCACTTCTGGCCAGCGCACAGGAATGGCGCCAGAAGATGGTGGAAGCCGCTGCCGAGGCCAATGAAGCCCTGACCGAGAAATACCTGGACAGCGGCGACCTCGGTGCCGAGGACATCATCACCGGCCTGCGCCTGCGCACCATCGCCACCGAAATTCAGCCCATGCTCTGCGGCTCGGCCTTCAAGAACCGGGGCGTGCAGCGTCTGCTCGATGCGATTGTCGAGCTCATGCCTTCGCCGCTCGATGTTCCTGCCATCGAGGGTCATAGCGAGGACGACAGCGCCAGCACCACGCTGATACGCCATGCCAGCGATGACGAAAGATTCGCCGCCCTGGCCTTCAAGCTCATGACCGACCCCTTCGTGGGCCAGTTGACCTTTGTACGCGTTTACTCGGGCGTATTGGCCAAGGGCGATCTGGTCTACAACCCGACCCGCGGTAAAAAGGAGCGCATAGGCCGCATCGTGCAGATGCATGCCAACGCACGCCAGGAGATCGACGAAATCCGCGCCGGCGACATTGCGGCCTGCGTGGGCCTCAAGGACGTGAGCACGGGCGAGACGCTGTGCGATCCGCAAGCGCCCATCGTGCTCGAAAAAATCTCCTTCCCCGAACCCGTGATCGCCCAGGCGGTGGAGCCCAGGAGCAAGGCCGACCAGGAAAAAATGGGCCTGGCACTGGCGCGCCTCGCGGCCGAAGACCCGTCCTTCAGAGTCAGCACCGACGAGGAATCGGGCCAGACCATCATTGCCGGCATGGGCGAGTTGCACCTGGAAATCATCGTCGACCGCATGAAACGTGAATTCAATGTGGCCGCCAATGTGGGCAAGCCCCAGGTGGCCTACCGCGAAACCATTCGCAAAACAGTCAGCGATGTGGACGGCAAGTTCGTGCGCCAGTCCGGTGGCAAGGGCCAGTACGGCCATGTGGTGCTGACCGTTGAGCCGCTGGAATCGGGCAAGGGCTTTGAATTTGTAGATGAAATCAAGGGTGGCGTGATTCCGCGCGAGTTCATCCCCGCCGTGGAAAAAGGCCTGCGCGAAGCCATGAACTCGGGCGTTCTGGCCGGCTACCCGGTGGTCGATGTGCGGGTGCGGCTGACCTTCGGCTCCTACCACGAGGTGGACTCCTCGGAGCAGGCCTTCCGCATGGCCGCCATCCTGGGCTTCAAGGAAGCCTGCAAGAAAGCCGACCCGGTGATCCTGGAGCCCATCATGGCCGTCGAGGTGGAGACGCCCGAGGAATACGCAGGCGCCGTGATGGGCAATCTGTCCTCGCGCCGCGGCGCCGTGCAGGGCATGGACGATATCGCAGGCGACGGCAAGACCATCAGGGCCGAGGTGCCGCTATCGGAAATGTTCGGCTATGCCACGCATCTGCGCTCCATGACTCAGGGCCGCGCCACCTACACCATGGAGTTCAAGCGCTACGCACAGGCCCCGCAGCAGGCAGCAGCCGCGGCGACCGCGACGACCGGTCACCGAAAACAGGGCTAGGCGGATCCAGGCAACTCCGCCGCGGCTCGGCGGCAGAGTTGCCGGGCGGGTTCAGACAGACGACTCAGGCCGCATGCAGCCACTGCATGGCCATGGCATCTTGGGTAAAGGGGAAATGCCTGACCTCGGCATGCGTGATATGCCTGCCGACGAACTCGGCCATGCCCGCCAGATGACTGTCGGTCACCAGAGCGATCTGCTCCACCTGATGGCGATGATCTCTGACAAAGCCCATATGGGCGCTGAAGCCGGCCCAGTTTTCCCAGCCTGGAAAGTCCTTGGACTGAATCATCACCCCATGCAGTTTGGGATGCTCGGCCAGGAATTCGTCCACATCCTGGCTGACGCCGTCAAAATCCTGCTCGGTCAGGGGCCCATGGGGCTCCAGCAGCAAGATGCCTTCGGGTTTCATGAGGGAGTAATTGAGCATATGCAACTCCTGCAGCGAAACTTCACTGTACGCCTGCGCTCACTGGAATGCAGCCCTAGACAGCACCCGCAGCACAGGTTTTCTCTGCTCTTGCCGCCGCTCTGTACGGACTTGCTGAAACGCGACTGATTCGCTTACTGGCAGCCCATGGCCCGGCTCAGGCTCTGCATCTGCTCGCCCAGCGCGACACGCAGATCGGCGCGCATGGCATCGCGTGTCAGCAGTTCTTCGGCATAAAGTGCCGCCCAGTCAATCCCCACGCCCAGCACCACACCAGCGACCGCTCCCGCCACCGCCCCCACTGCCGTGCCGACACCGGGAACGACAGAGCCCACGGCCGCACCGGCTACCGCTGCCCCGGCCTTGCCCAGACCCTGCTTGGCAGCCGCCTTGGCCAGCACCTTGCTGGCGGCCTTCATCGAGGCCTTGGCCATGGCTTTGCCCGCGACGGCCGCGGCAAAAGCACCGCCCCCCGTGCCCACCAGGGCACTGGCCGTCAGACGCTGGCGTGCATCGCCCAGCAGCTCCAGCGCAGGCAGGCTGGCAACCTCGGCACGCACCAGACATTGCTCGGGACTCAGGGCCAGATGATGACGCGCCAGGGTTTGCTCGATGCGCTGCTGGCCCTCGGCCAGAGCGGCACCGCTGGTCAGCGCCTGTTTTTGCAGGGTCTGCACCCAGCCCTCCAGCCCTGGCGTGGCTCCCAGGGTTTCGCTGAGCTTGTTCTGCAGAAACTGACTCACATCGCCCGTGAGCAGACTGAGGATGCGGCCCCACTCCGCCCCCAGACTGAAATACCAGTCCAGATAGCGCTCGACGGCGGCATCCAGTTGCCGGTTCATCTCCGGGATGCTCTGGCACAGGGCCTGTCCGGCCTGGGCCCGGCCCAGCAGCTGCAGAACCTGCTGGCGTGTGGCCTCCAGCGTGCCGAGGCTGTAGAGCTGCTGCCCGATGCGCTCGCACTCGGGCAGGCGCTTGAGCGCCAGCGGGCTCTCCTGCGCACGCGCCAGGCCGTCAAGGGCTGCCGTGGTCTGCACCAGAATGCCCAGCACCAGCACGGCAACCAGGGCCAGCAAAGGCGCGGCCAGCAAAGGCGCGGCCGTCGAAGGCACGTCATTGCGCACTGCCCCCGAAGGCCTGGCCTGCAGCAGCAGGGCCGAGGAAGCCGATGCCCCCTGCATGGCGCGCGCCAGGCACAGCAGCACGCCTACCGGGCCGAACAGCGCCAGCAGCAACAGGCGCAGCATGGGCAACTGGGGCAGGTCGGCCATGGCGCCACTCGCCAGCTGCACGGCCAGCAGGGCATCCAGCCCCCAGCGCACCAGCCCCGAGGGCGCTGCATGAATCTGGGCCAGCGCATGATTCAATGCCTCGGGCTCCATGCCGGGGGCCAGCCCTCGCCCCAGATCCTGCTGACTGGCCATGGCGCATAGCCAGCTGCCGCCCCAAAGCACCAGCAGCAGCCAGGTGACAGCGCGCTGGGCCCAGGCCCAGGCAAAGGCTGACGATGAAAACTCTCGCTTCAGGCCCGCCTGCATGCCACAGGCCAGCAAGGCATAAAGCAAGGGGGCCAGCGCCAGCAGCGCCCATTCCCAGGGCGCCAGAAACCAGGCCTGCCAGAGTGAGCTGGTGCACAACAGCAAGGCCAGTGTCAATGCCTTGCAGGCCGGCCACCAACCGCCGCCGAGCCAGCGACCGATATGCCCCTGCGGCGCGAACTGCAAGCGCAGCAGCTTTTTGCGCAGCATCAGGAGCAGCCAATGCCCCCAGGCTGGCAACAGCACCAGCAGCAGGACTGCGAGCAGCCAGCCCCAGGGCGGCAGGCGCGTCAGCAGATGAGAAAAGCCGGCCAGGGCCGCCAGCCACAGCCAGCCCAGCAGTACCGCGCGCAGCAGAGTCCGCGGCCGGGTCGGCCCAAGCTCGGTCGCTGGCGCGCCAGCACGGTTCATGGTTCGCGGCTCTTGCCCGCTGCCCCCCGGCCTGCAGCAGCAATCCCTCTGGCGATGCGAGCGTTGTAGACCGTGAGGCGGCTCAGGCCCAGTTGTTCGGCAATCTTGGCGTCGGATGCGGTGCCAAGCAAGGCCACGGCCTCGTCGCTCCAGTCGAAAGCGCTGCTGGCAGCAGCTCCTGTCATCGAGTCAATACCGAGCTCGGTGCGCTTGGCCACCACGCTGGCCTTGCTGATGCCCAGCTGCTTCGCCACCTCGGCATCGGCCTCCCGGCCCAGCAGAGCCAGCGCTGGCTGCGTCCACTGGAAATGCCCGAAGGCGGGAATGCCCAGCGCATTGCGCTTGAGGTTGACCGTCTTGGCCGATGTGCCCCAGCGCTCGGCCAGCACGGCGTCTTTTTCCTGGCCCAGCAGGGCCAGCATTTCCTCGGTCCACGGCAGTGCAGCCTTGCCCATGCGTGCGTCCTTCCCGATCTCAAAAATACAAACCAGATTGGCACTCAGCCTATATTCAGTCTACGTTAACAGCTATTAAAACTGAATCATCTTAGGCACAGACACGAGGCGCAAGCCATGCTGGCGGCTCAACCTCAGCGGCAGTCTGCCGTCAGACATGTCCCCAGTAGATCAGCGCATCCCGCCCTTCCACAGACAGCGATACCTGCGCGCCCACGGGCAGCAGCACCTTGGTGGGCACATGGCCGAAGGGCAGGCCTTGCAGCACGGGGCGCTTAAGCTGCATGCGCAGCCAGTCGACAACGGTCTGCAGCTTGAAGCCCTTGTCGTGGGTGGTGAGTTTGAAGTCGGTGAACTGGCCAAAGATGATGGCTTTTTGCTTTTGCAGCACGCCCGCCAGCAGCAGCTGGGTCAGCATGCGCTCGATCTTGTAGGGGTGCTCTCCCACGTCTTCGATGAACAGAATGCCGCCGTCGACCTGCGGGAAGTAAGGCGTGCCCAGCAAGGACACCAGCACCGCCAGGTTGCCGCCCCACAAGGTGGCCCCGCCAGGAACATAGAAGTCCTTGAGTTGCGGCTTGCCATTGGGCAGCTCGCCAATCCTGGGCATCTGCCAGCCCGCGCCCTCGCCCTGGCCGCTGAGCAGGTCCTCGAAGCAGTCCAGCATGATGTCGTCCACGGGCTCGCCGGTCTTTTTGCTGTCCACACCGAAGTCGGCGTTGAGCGCGGGACCCGCCCAGGTGACCGAACCGGTCTGTGCCAGCATGGCCAGCTGAAAAGCCGTGAAGTCGCTCAGGCCGACAAACTTGGTGCCGCCCGCAATCGCCTTGGCCACGGTCTTGTACTTGATGCCCGGCAGAATGCGCGTGAGACCGTAGCCGCCGCGCGAAATCAGCGCCACGTCGGCTCCGCTGGCCGCTGCACGGTGGATAGCAGCCAGACGGGTGGCGTCGTCACCCGCAAAGCGCTGGCTGCTGGCCAGCGCATCGGCATCGACCTCCACCTCGTGGCCCAGGGCCTCCAGCTGCTTGATGCCGCGTTTGAAGGCTGCCTTGTCGCGCACCGCCCCCGAGGGCGAATAGATATAGACATGCTTGCCGCCATGGCTGTGATCATGGCCGCAGCAGCTGCCATCGGCGCTGTGCACATGGTCGTGATGATCGTGGTGACCGTGCTCATGGCTGCAGTGCTCGTCATGCACATGAGCCTGGTGGTCCGGCTCCTGCCCGTGCGAGTGGGCGTGGTGGGGATCTTGCTGCTGGGGCGCTGTAGTGGATCCAGGGGATTTGCGCGAGGTTGCCAAAGCCTTTTCATGCGGCCATCGGCCGCATGCTCCGTGAAAAGTGGGTGAATCCGCAGATTCAGAAGTTCATACGACTTCCGCAAAACAGGTTCAGGCCGGGCGACTGCCTCGGAAGGCAAGCCCTTGTTGCATTCTTGTTTGCGTAAGTCCTGGTTCAGATTCTTGCTCCGCCGGTCTGACCGATCGGGCTACGGCGCAAAGTATTCCACAGCCGCTGCACCACCGCCCTGCTGTGCTGCAGGAACCGGAGCGCCAGGCCGGGTTTGCCGCCAGACCCTGGCCTGTGCCGCCAACTGCGGCACGGCCTGCAGCCAGGCTGCCTGCCATTGCACAGCAGACACGGGCTGCTGCGTGGCTGCGGGCTGCAGCCACAGCCTGCCGGCCTGCGCCCATTGCTGCAGCAGATCGGCGGGAGGCGCAGCCAGCTCGGTCTGCAGACGCGGCCAGGCCTTGAGTGCGGCCCGATGGCCGGGCTGCGCAAACGGTGCATTCCACGCGCGGTCCTCTTCGGCATTGCTGCGCCCTTCCAATTCGGCCATGGCCCTGGCCACGTCCCAGCCGGGCTTGCGCGCTGCCTGCTCAAACCATTGCTGACGCTGCTCTGGCTGCGCATTCAGCGGCCAGGTATCGATCAGCCACGCGCCGGCAAAGCGCTCTGGCAGGGCTTGCGCTGCAGCCAGACCCAGGCGGCCACCATCACCCTGCCCGACCAGGACCAGCCGCCGCAGGTTGAGCGCTTCGATCAGCTCGGCGATAACCTGCAAATGCCACTGCGCGCTGTGCCGTTTGTCTTTCTTGGGTTGGTCGCTGCGCCCGAACCCTGGCAGATCGGGCACCACCACACGATGACCGGCGGCCAGCAAATCGGGCAGCAGATGCCGGAAGCCATAGCCCCAGCCCGGGCTGCCATGCAGGCACAGCCAGGTCAGTGCTGCATCCTCTGGCCCTTCATCGACCACCGCCAGACGCAGGCCCTGCAGCGCCGGCAGGTCGCTGCGCCACTGCGGCCGCCAGGGCCAGGCGGGCAGGTCGGCAAACGCCTCATCGGCATTGCGCAGCGCCCAGTCCTTGAGCGGATGCGGCTGCCGCGCCTTTTTTTCCTGGCGTCGCTGCTGGAAGAACTCTGCCATCAGCGCCGAGCATTGCGCGGCCAGCACGCCGCGCAGCACCCGCGTCTGGTGATTGATGGCGGGGTAGCCGAAGACATCGAGCACCGAACCGGCCGCACCGGTCCTGGGTTCGGCCGCGCCATAGACCACGGCATCCACACGCGCATGCAGCATGGCACCGCTGCACATGGTGCAAGGCTCCAGCGTCACATACAGCGTGCAACCCTCAAGCCGGTAATTGCCCAGAGTCCGAGCCGCTTCGCGCAGGGCCAGCACCTCGGCATGGGCCGTGGGGTCCTGGGCAGAGAGCGGGCTGTTATGACCGCGGCCTATGACCTGCCCGTCCTTGACGACCACAGCCCCCACCGGCACCTCGCCACAGGCGGCGGCGCGGCGCGCCTGCTCCAGCGCCTGGCGCATGAAGTGCTCGTGCACGGAAGCATCAGAATCCATAGCTATATGTGCCTGACAGACAAAGGCTTGGCAGATATTCCTTCAAGAAACACCGATACCGCTCAATGACCGCTGATCACCAGTTCCTTGCGCTCGCCAGAGTCATAGCCGTAGAGCGTGACCCGCGGGCTTTGCAACTCGCCCTGCGAATCAAAGGCAATCGTGCCCGTCACCCCTTCGTAGCGCGTCTGGCGCAAGCGGGGCAAATAGGCCTCGGCCTGGGCTGAATCGGCACTCAGCATGGCCTTGGCCAGCACCATGGTCGCGTCATAAGCGTAAGGGCTGTAAACCTGATATTGGCCGGGAAAATGCTGGTCGTATTTCTGCTTCCAGAGCAGACCGCCTGGCATATTGCCCAGGGAGCTGCCGCTCATCACGCAAACCACGTTCTTGAGCGCTGGCACCTTGTCGGCCATGGCAGGCAGGCGCTCCGAACATTGCGCATCACCGCCCAGGAATTTCACCTGATTCATGGCCAGCTGCGACATCTGACGCAGCATGAGACCGGCCTGCGCATCGAGCCCGCCGAAGAAGATCGCATCGGGCTTGCGGCCTTTGATGGCCGTGAGAATGGACGAAAACTGCGTGGCCTTGTCGCTGGTGTACTGCTTGTCGACAATCTGCACATCGCGCTCGGCCGCAGCGGCTTCAAACAGCTTGACGATGCCCTGTCCATAGGCCGTGCGATCGTCCACGATCGCGATGCGTTTGACGCCTTGGTGCTTGACGGCATAGTCCAGCAGAGCATTGACCATGGCCCGGTCATTGGCGATGACGCGGAAGGTGTCGTCATAGCCTGCCTCGGTAATCGCGGGGTTGGTGGCTGCGGGGGTGATATTGGGAATGCCACAGTCGTTGTAGATCTTGGCAGCCGGCAAGGTCGTGCCCGACTGAAGATGCCCCACCACGGCCGCCACCTTCCTGTCGCAGAAGCGGCGTGCCAGCGCCGTGGCCTGGCCGGGGTCGCCCACATCGTCACCGGCCTCCAGCTTCCAGTGCACGGGACGGCCGCCCAGTTGCAGCTTGCGGGCGTTGAGCTCGTCAATCGCCATGCGCACGCCGTTCTCCTCATCCTTGCCCAGGGCTGCGATAGGACCGGAGACCGGGCCGCCATGGGCAATGCGCACCACCAGAGGCTTTTCCGCATCCGCCGCGTAAGCGGACGACAGGGATGCGGCGACCAGGGCCAGGCTCAGGGCAGACGAGGTGCGAACACAGCGGCTCTGGGCCGAGCGATCAGTCATGGACATGCTTTCTCCTTGATGAAGCGGAAGGCTGTGGCACGCAAGCCTACGCCAGGCCAAAGCCTCAAGCGTAGCGGCAAAGCCTGCGATACCAGCTCGATGTGCAAGCGAAGGGGCAAACCCTGGAGTCTAGGGACCAGAACTCCATTGGAGCAATTGCTAGCAAGCCCGAGCAGGCCCGACTCTTCCTGCGTTGAGCACAGACTCCGGCTGCTGGGGATATTTCGGATTTCGGCTGAAGCTGCCGACCATGCTCTTGCACCATCGCCGACTCAGCGCCTTGATTGTGCCGCGTTGACAGGGATGGTGCACGCTGCGCCGGACTTTCCTGGCTTCAGGGAAAGCCTTTTTTTGAAGGCCGGCAAGTTCACCACGGCCACAGGCAGCCGCAGACCGTGCAGGCCCGGTACGGCTTTCGCGACCTCAGCGGTAACAATCAGGGATCTGTGACCTGCCTGCACGGTGTGAGCAGGTCCCGCGATGGGGAGCATGGCCACGCGCAATCTATCGGGCCAGCACCTGATTCAGCGCATACATCGATTGCGCCAGCGCGCGAATATCAGCCTGCTGATGCAGTCTTTCCAGCCAGTGCGCAGGAATGCCGCTGCGCCCCCAGAACGCCCCCGCGATCTGGCCGGCAATGGCCGCTGTGGTGTCGGCATCGTCACCCAGATTGGCCGCCTCCAGAACGACGGCTTCAAAGCTCTCAAGCCTGTCAAAACACCACAAAGCTGCTTCCAGACTGTGCACCACATAGCCCGAACTCTGGATCTGCTCGCGGCTTTTGCCGCGCCAGCTGCCTTGTGCAATCTCGGCAATGCGTGGGCTGCCAAACGGCAGCGCGGCAAGATCCAGCACCTGCGCCTTGTTGGCGCCCAGCAGGGCGCGGCTCAATATCACGGCAAACAGACGGCAGGCATCCAGGCACTCCGCAGCGGCATGTGTGGTGCGGGAGCTCAGCGCCGCCATCTCCTGCACCTCTTGCTCGTCATGGGCATACGCCATGGCCACCGGAGCCAGCCGCATCAGCGAGCCATTGCCGGCGCTGCGCGCATCTTCACTTCCCGCCAGCGCATTGCCGGTACGCAGGTATTGCTGTATCGCCTCGCGCGTTGCCATGCCGATATCAAAGCAGTGACCGGTGGAGCTCCAGTAACCCCACTGATACCAGTTGGCGTAGCGCGTCATCTGGTCCCCGGGGTCGCAACCTCCCTTGACGACCAGGCTCTCGGCCAGGCACAAAGCCATGGATGTGTCATCCGTCCATTGTCCGGCCCTCAGTGAAAACGGCCCGCCCCCCACCATATCGGTCAGCGGCGCAAAGCTGCCGCGCGCCCGGAACTCCAGTGTCGTGCCCACGGCATCGCCGCAGGCCAGGCCCAGCAGAGCTCCTTCAAAACGGTCCAGCGTGTTCATTGTCCGGCCCTCAGCTGCGCACGCGCGGCCATCAGCGCAAAACCCAGCAGGTTCTGTCCGCGCCATTTGCGCGGCTGCTCGGCGTCGGGATTGGCCGCGCCCATGCCGATGCCCCAGATGCGGTCGCGCGGACTGGCCTCGACCAGTACACGCTCACCAGTTCTCAGCAGAAACTCCCCCATGGCCGGGTTCTGCGAGAACTTGGCCACACTGGCGCGCACCACGATATCGAAGCACTCCGCCTTCCAGCGTGCCTCGTCAAAATTGCGCACGCTGCGCCCTATCTGCTTGGCACTGGCCGGAGACGGCGCAGCCAGCACCTGCGCGCGCGCCTCTTCATCCCCGAACAGCCGCGCCTTGGCTGCCATCATGAAATGCTCTGCCGTGGCAAAGCGGTCTCCTTCGACGGTGAATGGAGCAGAAAACCACTGGCTCAGGCAGCCTTTGCCCACCGAGCAATTCTTTTCGGGCTGATGGCCCCAGAAGCAAAGGAATTTGGGGCGGTAGCCTTGATCGAGCTGGACCAACAGGTCCGTCAGGGATCGAATTTCGTAATCTCGGTTCATGTCTGTTCTTCTTGATAATGGTTCAGCCACCAACGGGAAAAGCCCGCCAACGTGGCGTGAGTGGAGTCAATAGCCTGCAGACCCGGCCCGGTATTGGGCGACCCGCCTTGCTCGCGCAGCACCAGTGCCTTGTGAATCCGCTCGCCCACGCCTTCGAAATACGGCAGAAAGTCATCGACAAATGCCAGGGGCTGCAACTGGGCCAGGGCTTGAGCCTTGGGGCTGAGGCCTGGATCAGTACGGCTGCTGGTGGCGATCACACGCGATATGGGAAAGCCCAGCTTGCGCAGATTGGTCTGCCGAGCCTCGGCGAACTGCGGCTTGATCGCCGACACACAGACCAGCTCGTAACCGGCGGCGCACAGCTGCTCGCAAGCCTGTAGCGCTCCTGCAATCGCGGGAATACCGGACCAGAACTGCGCATCAAAACTGGCGCGAAAACGGTTCAGATCCTCGCCCTGCAAGTTGGCAACGCCCCATCGCTCCATGGCCCAGTAGGCGTCAGGCTGCTTCAACACCGGACGCTCGCCAAATACCCGCTCCCAGGCTGAGGCATAGGCGAGGTTGTAGTCCAGCAGCACGCCATCGGCGTCGCTAGCTATGATTTTTGAAACTTTCATGACGGCAGCTTCAGCAGATACCGGGCCGGGACGACATCGGTCAGCCACACGCCGTTGTCGGAGCGATAGAACACATGGCCCTCGCCCTGCATACGCGCGGCGTCCACCTGCAGCAAGGCCAGCTTGCCGTGACGACTGCCGACCTGAGCAGCCACTGCCTGGCTTTCGGACAAGTGGACATGATGGCGTGACTGCCGGTTCAGGCCCTCATGAAAGATCGCATCCAGAAAACGCGTGGCCGTGCCGTGGTAGAGCACTGCCGGAGGGCGCCTTGCCTCAAGACCCAGTTCTACCTTGATGGAGTGGCCCTGATTGGCGCGTATGCGCTTGCCATCTGCGCTGAAGGAATAGCGTTGCTTGTTGTTGTCAGCCACGATGGTCTGCAAATCCTCCAGACTGGTGGGTCGGCCGGAGCGCGCCAGACAGGCCAGCAGTTCATCGGTGTGGGCCCAACCCGCATCGTCGAGCTTGAGGCCTATGGTCTCAGGACTGTGTCTCAGCACCAGGCTGAGGAACTTGCTGCGTGCGGTAGTGTTTTGATTTTTCATTTTCTTGTTCTCTTTGTTTGAAGCTGTCGACCTGGCTCATGACAGGTTCTAGCGCTGCCCAGCGCCCGACCTTGGCGTACTTTCCACGGTGCCACAGCCTGGTCGCAAACCCAGGCCCGGCTTTGTCGGCATGCGTCTGCATGCGTCTGCATGCTTGGAGCGGGCTCCAGCTACAGGATATAAGTTGCATTGAACAACTTAAGAAAGTTGTACAATACAACCCATCATTCATCCCGTCAAGCCTGATTTATGAGCGTTACACAGCGTCACTCCAAGCCAGCGCCGGACTTTCCTCGCCCCTACACCACGGTGGATGTGGTGATCTTCACGATTGCGCAAGGCCGCTTGAATGTATTGCTGGTGCAACGCCCAGGTCACGACGATGATCCATTTCCCGGCCTCTGGGCCTTGCCCGGGGGGTTTGTGAATGTGGATCTCGATGCCGATCTGCAGGCCTGCGCCGCGCGCAAGCTCAAGGAGAAGACGGGTGTGGACAGCCCTTATCTGGAACAGCTTGGCAGCTGGGGCGGCGCGGCACGTGATCCGCGTGGCTGGTCGGCCACCCATGTGTACTTTGCGCTGATTCCCGCCCATGAGCTGCAACTGACCAAAGGCGCCAATGCGGCCGATGTGGCCTGGTTCGAAGTGGATGAATTGCTGCGCCGGCCTGCACTGGCGTTTGACCATGGCAGCATCTTGCAGACGGCGGTGGAGAGACTGCGCAGCAAGGTCGAATACACCTCGCTGCCCGCTTTTTTGCTGAGCGAGCCCTTCACCCTGCCCCAGTTGCAGCAAGTCTATGAAACCGTGCTGGGTCGCAGCGTGGACAAAAGCGGCTTTCGCACCCGCATGCTGGCAGCGAACTTTCTGGTCGAAGCCGGCCATGTGGAAGGCGTGTCGAACCGCCCCGCCATGGGCTACCGGCTGGCGGACCGCAGCGGGCCCGTGGTATTTCCGCGCACATTCAGCCCACGCGGCCATTGATACAGGCGATTACCCGCCGCTGTGCCGAAACCGGGGCTTGCTGAGATAATCCTGCCCCTATGTCTCTCCTGCCCCACCAGCTCGAACTCCTGTCCCCGGCGCGCGACGCCGATATCGGCATCGAAGCCGTCAATCACGGCGCGGACGCCGTCTATATCGGCGGACCGGCCTTTGGCGCGCGAGCGACTGCAGGCAATGACATCCGCGATCTGGAGCGGCTCATCAAGCACGCCCACCGCTTTGGCAGCCGCATCTTCATCACGCTCAACACCATCTTGCGCGACGATGAGCTGCAGGGCGCACGCGATATGGCCTGGCAGATCTACAACGCCGGCGCCGATGCGCTGATCATCCAGGACATGGGTCTGCTGGAACTCGATCTGCCACCCATCCAGCTGCACGCGTCCACCCAGACCGATATCCGCACGCCCGAGAAGGCCCGCTTTCTGCAGGACGCCGGCCTGTCGCAGATCGTGCTGGCGCGCGAGCTGGATCTGAAACAGATTGCCGCCGTGCGCGCCGCGACAGACCCGAGCCGCACCACCATCGAATACTTTGTGCATGGCGCGCTGTGCGTGGCCTACTCGGGCCAGTGCTTCATCAGCCATGCCCATACCGGACGCAGCGCCAACCGTGGCGACTGCAACCAGGCCTGCCGCCTGCCTTATGAAGTAACGGACGCCAGCGGCCGCATCATCGCGCATGAAAAGCACGTGCTGTCCATGAAGGACAACAACCAGAGCGATAACCTGCGCGCCCTGATCGACGCCGGCGTGCGCAGCTTCAAGATCGAGGGCCGCTACAAGGACATGGGCTATGTGAAGAACATCACGGCCCATTACCGCAAGCTGCTCGACGAAATCATCGAGGAGCGCGAGTTCTCCGATCAGCCGCTGGCGCGCTCGTCGTCAGGCCGCACCACTTTCTCGTTCGAACCCGATCCGGACCAGAATTTCAACCGCGAGTTCACAGACTACTTCGTCAATGGCCGCAAGGATGACATCGGCGCCTTCGACACGCCCAAGACACCGGGTCGTGCCATCGGCTGGGTGACACAGGTCGGCGACAAATGGTTCGAGATCGAAACCAGCGACAAGACCGCCGAGCTGCACAACGGCGACGGTCTGTGCTACTACGATCTGCAAAAGGAACTGGTGGGCGTGCACATCAACCGTGCCGAATGCGTGAGCGCCAAAAAAGGCATCTGGCGCGTCTTCCCCAAAAACGAGATCGCCGAATTCAAGGATCTGCGCAAGGGCCTGGAAATCAACCGCAACCGCGATATGGACTGGGTACGTACGCTGGAGAAGAAGTCCAGCGAGCGCCGTATCGGTCTATGGGCCGAGTTCAAGGAAGCTGCTGCCGGCTTTGCGCTGACGCTGACCGACGAGGACGGGTTTGTCGGGGCTGCCGCCATTGCGCATGAGCACCAGAGCGCCACCGACCCAGCCAAGGCAGAAGCCACGCTGCGCGAGCAACTGGGACGCTTTGGCGCGACGGTTTTCGAGGTGAACGATATTTCACTGAGCCTGAGTCAGCCCTGGTTTGTACCCGCCTCCGTGCTCAACCAGCTGCGTCGCGATGCCGTTGCCGCATTGGAACAGGCCCGCGCCGACGGCTTTGTGCGTCTGCCCCGCGCCAAGCCCGTGGAGCCGCCCGTGCCTTTTCCTGAAGACACACTGACCTATCTGGCCAATGTCTACAACCAGAAGGCCCATGACTTCTATGTGAAGCATGGTGTGAAGATCATCGACGCCGCCTACGAGAGCAAGGAAGAGGAAGGCGAAGTCTCGCTGATGATCACCAAGCACTGCGTGCGCTTCTCGATGAGCCTGTGTCCCAAACAGGCCAAGGGCGTGATCGGCGTCAAGGGCACCATCAAGGCAGAGCCGCTGCAGCTGATCAACGGCAAGGAAAAGCTCACGCTGCGCTTTGACTGCAAGCCCTGCGAGATGCATGTGGTTGGCAAGATGAAGAAGTCGGTGCTCAACCAGCATGCCAAGGAAATGAAAGAGTCTCCCATGCAGTTCTACCGTACACGCCCCACGCCTCAGCAACTTTCCTGAGCACGTTTGAGCCCACAAAAAAGCCCGCTACCGGCAACGGTTGGCGGGCTTTTTACAGCCTCAGAACCACTGGTAAAAACCCTCGGTTCAATCCCTTTGCTCAAATCGTCTATTTTTTAGGCAATCCGTGCAAATCACCATCTGGCGCGGGTTTCAAGGCTTGAAAGCATAGTTTTCCACAAGAGCGTCCACATGATGCGGGGATAAAACTGAGGCATCCATCACACATAACTGTATACATGAACAGTTGCATGTATCAGGCTTGTCCAACAGCCGATATCTTGCCAAAAGACAGCTTTGTACAAGCCTCTTGCAGCAACTTTGCCACTGCCGGCACCAGGGTGCTGAAGTTGGCAAACCCATGCAACATGCCTTTCGCACGAAGGCTGGAAACGGGTACGCCAGCCTGCTGCAGGCGCAGGCCAAAGGCCTCTCCTTCGTCGCGCAATATGTCCAGCTCCGCCGTCACCAGCACCGCTGCCGGCAAACCAGCGAGATCGGGGTACTGCATGATGGAGGCCAGTGGATGTGCAGGCCTGGCAGGGTGATAGTGATGCCACATCGCGGCCATGGCTTCGGTGGTGAGAAACGGCATCTGCCCATAAAGCGCATGCGATGGCGCATCCATATGCGCATCGCAGACCGGATAGAACAGCAATTGCTGGGATATGCCTCTCCAGCCGTCTTCTTTTGCGCGCAGGCAGGTGGCGACGGCCAGATTGCCCCCCGCGCTGTCGCCCGCCACCATCAGTTGCCGCGCATCGCAATGCAGCTCGGCCGCATGCAGTGCCACCCAGCGCGTGGCGGCATAGGCGTCGTCCAGCGCGGCGGGAAAGACATGCTCGGGAGCCAGCCGGTAATCGACCGACACAATATTCATGCCGGTTATACGCGCCAGGTGGCGGCACAGATTGTCATGCGTTTCCAGCGTGCCTATGCACCAGCCACCGCCGTGAAAATAGACCATGACCGGCGCTGCCTGCGCGGTGCCGGGACGGTACAGGCGCAGCTTGAGCGGCTGGCCATCGCCACCGGGAATGTCGATCTCACGCACCTCATGCATGGGCAGGTCGGCAGGCGGAAAGGCCATGTGGTCCATGAGCTTGCGGATTTCGGGCACCGGAGTGGCCACAAAATCCATGGGCGGAGCATCCTTGAACTGCTCCAGCACAGCAGCCATTTCTGGGTGTATCTGCATTGGGACTCCTTGAAGTTGATGGAGCGCGCCCGACCAGGACAGGCCAGGACGGGCGCAAGACGGCACTCAGGCCACAAGCTCTTCGGTCTGGTGGTGGATATAGTCCTGCCATACCGGCGCACTCATCTCCTGCCGGAAGCGCGACTGCGACCAGGGCCATGTGTTGGGCACACCGTTTCTGTCCAGGTACCAGCTGTTGCAGCCCGAGCCGAAGACCGAGCCTTTGGCGGCCTGCAAGCGCTCCTGGTCGTACTGAGCCAGGGCTTCGGGCCTGGCCGAAAGCCCTGCCACACCGGCTTGCTGACCACGCTCTATCAGCTGCGAGATATAGCCCCACTGCATTTCCGAGGTATCGATCAGCGAGAAGTTGCCCACGGGAGAGGTCGGCCCGTTCATGAAGTAAAAGTTGGGAAAGCCCGGCACCGAGATGGACTTGTATGCCGTGGGCACATCGCTCCAGGCCTGCTCCAGCGTGGCTCCGTTCAGGCCCGTCACATTCATGGGGCGCACATAGCGGTCGGCCTTGAATCCCGTGGCCAGGACGATGATGTCCACCTCATGCAGCACGCCGTCGCTGGTACGCACTCCCTTTTTCTCGACCTTGGCAATAGCTTCGGTGATCAACTCGGAATCGGGGTGCTGGATCGCCTTGTAATAGTCGGGCGAATAAATCAGGCGCTTGCAACCAGCCCGGTAATGAGGCTGCAGTTTTTCACGCAAGGCTGCGTCTGCAACAGAGCCATCCAGGTTGTCCTGGCAGATTTTCTGAATTTCCTGAATCTGCTCCGAATTCGGATCCAGCACACCCTCGGTAAAGCGCTCCACATTGGCTACATAAGTGGGTTCGCGCTGCAGATAAACCAGCAGATCGCGGTTGCTGCGGAATTCGGCACGCTGCTCTTCGCTGAAAGCTGGATTCTCGACCGGAAAAATCCATTGTGCCGTGCGCTGAAAATGTCGCACCCTGGCACGCGACGCCAGTGCCGAGACAATTTGCACGCCCGTTGATCCCGTGCCGATGACGGCGATCCTTTTGCCGTCCAGCGGTACAGAATGATCCCAGCGCGCACTGTGAATCGTGTCCCCCTCGAACTCCTCCAGGCCCTTGATCTGCGGATAGTTGGGGTGGTGCAGCACACCTGTGGCGGCAACCACCACCTTGCCCTGGTATTGCTTGCCATGCTGATCCTGCAGCGTCCATGCATCGCACGTCCATTCGGCACGCGTGATTTCGGTGCCGAACTGCGAAAAATCGGCAATACCGTGCTTCTGGAACACGCCTTCGAAATACTGCTGAATCTCGGCTCCGGGCGGAAGTACCCGAGACCATTCGGGGTTGGGCTCGAAAGAATAGGTATAGGCGTGCGATGGCACATCGCAAGTCAGGCCTGGATAAGTATTATCCCGCCAGGTCCCCCCCAATGTCCCGGCCTTTTCCAGAATAATGAATTTCTTCCCGCTATTCTTCAGATGAATACCAGCCAGAATTCCGGACATTCCGCAACCAATCACTATGACGTCATATTTCATTGGAAATCCTTAAATATTAATTACTTTTGCTGCAGAGAATCCACCATCCACCGGAAGATTGACCCCGGTAATAAATGAAGAAATATCGGAAAGCAAAAATGCCACGGCATTACCTACCTCTTGCGGCCTGCCCGCACGCTTGAGCAAATGCATGGCCTCGAAAGCCTGGCCTACAGGCAGTTCATCAAGCATGGTGGTCATGGGTGTATGGATATAGCCGGGGCTGATGCTGTTGACCCGCACGCCGTAAGGACCGAGATCCGATGCCAGACTGCGCACCATCTGGATCACAGCTCCCTTGGAGGTGCAATAGGCCAGATTGGTCGGGTTGCCCAGCATGCCGTTGATGCTGGCGATGGTGACGATGGAGCCCTGACCCCGCCGTTTCATGTGGCTGGCCACGGCACGAGCACTGAGCATGGTTCCCGTCAAATTGACCTGCAGTACCTGCTCCCACTCATGCAAGGGCATGCTCTCCAGATCACCCACGCGGGAAATGCCAGCCGAAGTCACCAGCCCATCAATCTGCCCATAGCGGTCCAGCATGTAAGCAGCCAACTCATTGGTCAGCTTCTCGCTGCTCACGTCGAGCTTGCGAAATTCGCAGCCCTGCGGCAAATCCTGACTTTGCTGCAGATCGGCACACACCACCTTGGCTCCGCTGGCTGCCAGGGCCTGGGCGCTGGCCAGGCCTATGCCCGAGGCACCACCTGTAACCAGAACCACTTTTCCTTCCAAACCACTGATGAATGGATTCATTTTCAAACCTCAATACTGGCTGACCGCCACCAATTGGCGATGAGGATTGAGATTCTTTGTTCTTTTCAAATTCAAATCACTCTGAGTTTTCCTCTTTACAAAATAAGTTTGTGTTTACAGTCCCTAGTGGAAACCATTAATTCATTTGGACGTACTGTGCCCGGATTTTTTATATGTCAAGCAGGTCTTTCCATTTAATCAATCAATAAAGACTGTAAACACCTTCAATAACTGTCAAGCGGGAATTCGTGAGAAATATAGATAAGCCGTAAATGCTTTAATTCATTCGTATTTAGCCAATGAGGAAATCATGAAAGTTGCAGTCATCACCGGTGCAGCCAGCGGAATTGGTGCAGGCCTTGCCAAAAAGGCAGTCACTCTTGGAATGAAAGTCGTGGTTGCAGACCGCGACCAGGCGGGTCTTGAGAAAGTCGCGCTGGAACTGGGAGATCAGGCATTGGCCGTGGCCACCGATGTCACCAGCCAGGCGTCGCTGGATACACTGGCCGACAAGGCCTATGCAGCTTTTGGTCAGGTCGATCTGCTGTTCAACAACGCAGGCGTTCTCAGCACCGGCAATAGCTGGGAGATCAGCGATGCCAAGTGGCAGCAGGCCTGGCAAGTCAACGTCAACGGCATTGTCAATGGCCTGCGCGCTTTTGTGCCGCGTCTGCTCAAGGCCAACCGGCCTGCCCGCATCGTCAACACAGCATCGGTAGGCGGCTTTCTGCCCAGCGCCATGATGGCCCCCTACTCCGCCACCAAGTTCGCAGTGGTCGCGCTGACCGAAGGTCTGGCTGGCGAACTCGCGGCCATTGATCCGCAAATCAAGGTCTCGCTGCTGGCACCAGGCCCCGTCAGGACAGCCATCTTCCGAGAAGCGCCTGACGCGGCGTCGGCAAAGTTTCACGGCATGATGACCCATTTGCTAGACGAAAACGGTATGGACACCGAGGAGTTTGCCAACCGCGTCTTTGCAGCCATTGACCGTGGTGAATACTGGATCGTGCCTCAGCCGGAAATGCTGGACCCGCTGCTCAAGGCCCGCAACAAGCTCATCGAGACGCGCACCGACCCGGTGCTGTCCTGGACGCAGGAGATCGCAGAGTGAAACCAGGGCCTGCTTTTGCAGGCCCTGGCAGCATTTGCGGACACGCCCGGATATCAGGTGCCCCAAAGCTCTCTGGCCACCTGCTCGAACTGGCGTCGCATCACGTTTTTCTGCACCTTGCCCGTCGCCGTGGACGGGAAGGCCTCCACAAAATGGACCAGTTTTGGCACTTCAAAGCCGCTGAGATGATTGCGGCAATGGGCCAGTATCGACTCCGAATCCACTTGAGCCCCCGGCTTGCGCATGACAAAGGCACAGACCGCCTCGCTCCAGTGGGGATGCGGCAGACCGAACACGGCGGCGGCCGCCACTTCAGGATGCGCCAGCACCACGGCTTCAACCTTCACGCTGGCCACGTTCTCGCCGCCGGTCTTGATCATGTCCTTCTTGCGATCTATGAACTCCATGCGCCCCTGCGCGTCCCACATGCCCAGGTCGCCGGTATGGTGCCAGCCAAACTTCTGTGCCTCTGCCGTCGCCTTTGGGTCCTTGAAATAACCCAGCATGACATTGGGGCCGCGATGCACGATCTCGCCGACCTGGCCCGCTCCCAGCAGATTGCCATCGTCGTCCATAACGGCGGTCTCACACGTGCTCAGAGAGCGCCCCCAGAAATTGGCATCGCATTCGGCATTGAGCAAGGGGTAGAAAGTCATGGTGGCCGGATATATCTCGGTCTGCCCCGTGGCTAGAGAGATATTGCGGCACATGCGCTGCGCAATCTGGGCGATCAAGGGTTTGGGAATGGGTGCCATGGCATAGATGCACTGCCGGATGGTGGTGGGCGCAAAACCCGGATCGGCCAGCACCGCTGCATACATCAGGGGCAGCCCGACAAAGATCGTCACACCCTCCTTCATCACCAGTTGCCCCACCTCCGCCGGCACAAACTGCCGCGTGAGCACGGTGCAAGCACCTGCCGCCAGCGCAGTCTGCACCAGCGCATGCTGGGCGCAATGAAACAGAGGCAACCAGCCGCTGAGCACATCGGCCTCGCCATATTTCATCTCGTCGATATTGCCCTTGACCGCCGCGTATACCGACAGATGGGAATGCACCACGCCCTTGGGATTGCCCGTGGTGCCGCTGGTGTACATGAGCAAGGCCGCCTGGTTGTCGTCAATATCAACCTCGGGCAAAGCATCGGACTGGCCTGCCTCGGACTGTGCCAACGATATGCCCGGCAGTCCTGGCTGTACTTGCTGCGTTTGCGGGCGCGTGATGATGAGCGGCACCTGCAATTGCTGCAGAATTTCGGCCAGCCCGGGCAGGGCCAGCAACTCCTGATCGACCACCACTGCCGACACCTCTGCATGCCGCAGGATGTAGTCAATGCTCGATACCTCCAGCTTGATATTGACGGGCACCCACACCTGCCCCGCCTTGTGAATGGCATTGCAGGCCACCACCATGTCTATGGAATTGGCGCACAGCATGCCGATCTGCTTGCCCGTCCCCAGCGTCGAGAGCAAATAATGCGCGAAGCGCGAACTTCGCGCATCCAGCTCGGCATAGCTGATGCGCTCAGCACCATCGACCAGCGCCGTGCGGCTGCCAGACTTGCGCGCACTGCGGTGGAGCAGGTCGCCCAGCGCAATGCGCCGGATGCGCCGTGCCTCCTTCGTCAGACTCATCTCGATCATGGTTTGTCTCCTTGATAGTGTGCAACCCGGAACCCATAACCCACGCTTTTTCTTGTTGTGTCTCTAATTCTGCTGCGGCATGGCCATCGCGGCGGCAGCAACCATGGGCGAAAGCTGGCCCTGCGCCCCGCCGTCACAGGCAATGACCGTGCCGGAGATATAGCTGGCCGCATCGCTGCCCAGAAACATGGCCAGTCGGGCAATATCCGCGATCGTGCCCATGCGTCCCAGCGGCACCATGCTGCGTACCAGAGCGTCTCCTTCAGCTCCCTGCGGGGCCAGCCGACGCATGCCTTCCGTGCCCTCGATGGGGCCGGGGGAAATGGCGTTCACACGAATGCCCCTGCCACCCCACTCCAGTGCCAGTACCCGCGCCAGATGGTCCACTCCTGCCTTGGCTGCACAGACATGGGCCTGGTACATCATGGGCACGGTGGACTGCGGCGCGGTGATGAAGATCAGGCTCGCCCCCGGCTGCCGCAAGTGCGCCAGAGCCTGACGCGCGACATGAAAGCTGCCCAGCAGATCGATGTCCACCACCACCCTGAAAGCGTTGGACGACATCTGCTCCGCAGGTGCGAGGAAGTTGCCTGCCGCACCAGACACCAGCACGTCGAGCGGCCCGTGGCAAGCCACGGCCTGCGCCAGCGCCGCTGCCACCGCCGGTTCATCGCGCACATCGGCTACCACGCCAAAGGCCTGAGCCCCCAGCGTCGCCAGGGCCGCGTCCACATTGGCCTGCTTGCGGCTGACGACCGAGACCCGGGCTCCTGCCATCGCGTAGTGCTGGGCAATGCCCAGGTTGATGCCTGTGGTGCCGCCAAACACCATCACATGGCGGCCTGAAAAATCAAATTGCACATTCATGAACAGCACTCCTCTGCTCTCAACAAGGCTTTCTGGATCTTTCCTGCCGGGGTCAACGGCAACTCGGTGCGAAACACCAGCTGGCGCGGCAGCTTGTAGTCAGCGAGCTGCTGGCGGCAATGCGTGAGCAGTTCCTCCTCGCCCACGCTGGCACCGGGTCTGATCACGATGTAATAGCGCCCCACCTCGCCCAGCACGGGGTCCGGCACGCCTATGCCGGCGACCATCAGCACGCCTGCATGACCGGCAATCACGCCCTCCACCTCGCAGGGATAGACGTTGAAGCCACCCTGTATGAACATGTCTTTTTGCCGCCCCTTGAGATGGATCAGGCCCTGCTCATCCACAAACCCCAGATCACCCGAATGAAGCCAGCCGCCGGAAAACACCTCTTCGTCCTGCTGCTGCCCCACATAGGCCGGAATCACCCCAGCACCACGAAACCACAGCTCCCCCACCTCGCCGCTGCGCAGCTCTTCGCCATCGGCCCCGGCCACGCGCAGTTGTACCCCTTGCAGCGGCTTGCCTATGCTGTGCAACAGGGCTTGCTGATCCGCCTGCCAAGGTGTCATCGCGATAGCCCCGGAAGTCTCGGACAGACCGTAGAGATTCATGATGTTCACGCCCGGAAACTGCTGCTGCAGCCGCTGCAGCAAAACCGGCTCCACATTCGACCCGCCCACCACAATCAGGCGCAGCCGGCTCATATCCACCTCTACCAGAAGCGGATGCATGAGCAGCAGCGTCAGCATGGTGGGCACGCCCACCAGCCAGGTCGGCGGATGCTTTTGCGCCATCCTCAACACGGATTCGGGGCTGAACATGGGCACCAGCTCGCAACAACCGCCCGCCAGCAACATGGTCAGCACGCCGCAGGTAATGCCGCCCACATGGTTGAGCGGCATGGCCAGTTGCACCATGTCGTCCGCCGCAGCCTTCACATGCGCATGCTGCGCCAGCGCTGAGCCCAATTGAGAGCGATGCGTCAGCCCCGCAGCCTTGGGCCTGCCCGTGGTGCCGGATGTGTAAATGATCATCAGCAGGTCATCCGGTGCAGGACCGTCGCCTTCATGCAAGGCTTTCGCGCCGGACTGCAGCGCTTGCTCGAATCCTTCATCCACCCACAGCAGATGCTCCAGCGCCGCAAAACGCCGACGGGCCTGCGCCAGATAGTTCTGGTAGTCGAAGCCGGCAAACTCGCGCGGCGCAAGCACGGCCTTGACCTGGCTGTCCTGCAGCATGAAGTCCAGCTCGGCATCGCGGTATCGGACGCTGAGGCCCACCACGACCAGCCCCGTCTTCGCCGCCGCAAGATAGCTCAGCACCCAGGGCAGACCGTTGGGCAGGATGATGCCGATGCGTTCACCGGGTCGCAGGCCCAGCGAGGACAGATGGGCGGCCCAGGCGCTGGCCATGACATCCACCTGCTGCCAGCTGTAGCCGCGCCCCTGGTCGATATAGGCATTCCTGTGGGGATGGTCGGCCACGGTCTGCGCCAGTGCCTGCGCCACGGTCCGAGGATGAGTACAAGCGTTCATCTGTGACTTCTCCCTGATTCAGGCAGCCAGGTGCAGCATCTGCCTGGCCTCCCTGGGAGTGGCGACTTCACGGCCCACATCACGCGCATAGCGAGCCAGCTGCTCTATCAGCGGAGCGTTGGATGTGACCTTGCTGCCGTCGGGCAGATAGAAAGTGTCTTCCAGTCCGCTGCGCAGATGTCCGCCGAGCTCGGCTGTGCGCAAATGGGTGGGCCAGATCTCGCTGCGCCCGATCAGCGTGGTCTGCCAGGGCGCATCCTTGATCTTGAGCCTAAGCAGTATGGGCAGCAGATCGGGGTCTGCCGGCATGCCGGACTCCACCCCCATCACGAAGTTGTATTCGGGCAGGCCTCGGTACATGCCGGTTTCCACATACATGCCCACGCAGCGCACGATGCCCACGTCAAAGCACTCGAACTCGGGCAATGTGCCGGTCTCTGCCATCACATCGAGAAAGTCCTGCACCTTGGCGGGCTGATTGTCGAACAGCATGGGCGGCCAGGCCCAGCTTCCATTGCTGCGGGTCTTGAGATAGTTGAGCGAGCCCGCATTGCAGGCCGCCATCTCTGGCCGCGTGGCACGTAAACAATCCAACGGTCCCTGGTAGTCGGGGCCGACCACGCCAGTGGTCTGATTGATGATGAGCTCGGGGCAGGCTGCACGCATGGCATCCACGCAGGCCCTGGCCACTGCCGGATCCCAGCTGGGCAGATGACCCTTGCCCTCCTCCTGGCGCCTGAAGTGGACATGAACCACCGATGCGCCTGCGTCATAGGCTCGGCGCGCCTCCTGCGCCAGTTGCTCTGGCGTCACGGGCACATGATGCTGATTCGGATCGGTCAGTACCCCGGTAATGGAACAGGTAATAATGGCTTTGTCGGACATATCGCTCCTTGGATAGAAGCTGATAACGCTTCATTCACAAGCGTTTCAGGCTGATTTCGCTCAAATTTCCCGGCAACGGCTGAGGCCGCTGCAACAGCCGCGCTAGATACGCCACTGGCGCGCGGCCAGCTCTTTCATGATTTCCTCGGTGCCGCCGCCAATCGTCAACACCTTGACTTCGCGGTAGATGCGCTCGCTCAGCGTGCCGCGCATAAAGCCCATGCCACCCAGAATCTGCACCGCCATATCGGCGCAGAACTGCATGGTCTGGGTGGCGTGGTTCTTGAGCACGCAGACCTCGCCCACCCAATCCGCACCGCTATCGCCGCCATCGGCACGTGCGCAGACGGCGTTGAGCCAGGCTTCGGTGCTGCGCAGGCGCTGCTGCATATCCACCAGCTTGTGGCGTATGACCTGATGCTGATTGAGCGTCACGCCAAAGGTCTGGCGCTGCTGGGCCCAGGCCAGCGCCTCGTCATAGCAGGCCTGAGCAAAGCCCAGTGCACCACAGGCAATGCCCAGGCGCTCGCCGTTGAAGTTCTGCATGATGGCGCGAAAACCCTCGCCCTCGGCGCCGAGCAAATGGCTGGCCGGCACGCGCACGCCATCAAACAACAGGTGGGCCGTGTCGGAGCATTGCCAGCCCATCTTGTGCAACGAGCTGCGTCTCAAACCCTCGCTGCCGCCAGGCACCAGGATCAGGGAGATGCCGGATGCACCTCTCTCCTCGCCCGTGCGCACTGCCACCGTGATCCAGTCCGCACGCATGCCCGAGGTGATGAAGGTCTTCTCGCCCTCGATCACATACTCGTGGCCATCGCGCCTGGCCCTGGTACGCAGCGCCGCTACGTCCGATCCGCCGCCGGGCTCGGTAATCGCCAGCGCCGCGATCTTGCGGCCCAGGAGCACATCGGGCACCACCTGCTGCTTGAGCGCATCGCTACCCAGAGCCACCACGGGCGGCAGGCCAATGTTGTGCGACAGCAAACTGGCCAGCACGCCCCCACTGCCGCCGTAGCGGCACAGCGCCAGCCACAGGGCTGCGCGCAGGCCGTGTGTAGCCGCAGTACCACCGAACTCCTCGGGGTAGCCGATGCCGAGCAGCCCCAGCTCGGCGGCCTGGCCATAGAGCTGGCGCGGGAACTCACCCGCCTCGTCCCAGGCCGTGACATGGGGGGCGATTTGCTCGCGCGCAAAGCGACGCACCAGGTCATAGAGCATTTCGCGTTCAGCAGCATCCGTCATGCAGGACCTCCAGACATGGGCGCCAGCTTCAGCAGCACCTGACCCGGCGCCACCTGCTGGCCGGCATTGACCAGCACGGCCTCCACCCGGCAGTCGGCCTTCACGCTCAGACTGTGCTCCAGCTTCATGGATTCGATGACCACGACCACATCGCCGGCCTTGAGCGCCTGCCCGGCCACCGCGCCCAGTTGCACCACACGGCCGTTGAACGGCGCGCGCAGTTCTGCAGCCTGGCCCGCTGCCAAAGCATTCTCCGGCGGGGCATAGCTTGCATCTTCGACCCACCAGTCCACGTCGCCCGCCTGCAGATGCCAGCGCGCCCCGCCCTGCCCGGCGGGCAGCTCCACGGCCTGCACGGTCTGGCTCAGGCCCGCAGCTCTCGCTCGCCAGCCATGGGCCAGCAACGCGTCGACCTGCAGCAGCGCAGGCTCGGCGCCGTGCCGCTGCAGCAGCCAGCTGTCTGCGGTCTCGGGCCGCAGCATCAGCTCCTGCGTCCGGCCTCGGTGCTGCAGCTTACGCAACTGGGCATAGCTGCAGGCCAGCGGCCCCGGCCGTTGGCCCACGGCGCACAGCGCTCCCCAATGCTGGTGTGCCAGGACTTCCTTGTCCCGCAGCAGCTGCTGCAAGCGTGGCGCATCGCTCGCCAGATAGGAGATCAGAGCCTGACCCCGCCTGAACACCTCGTCGTTCAGGCACTCAATCAGAAAGGCGCGATTGGTCGGCAAGCCCAGCACCGTGAGCCGGCCCAGCGCATGAATCAGCCGGTCGATGGCTTGCTCTCGCGTTGGCGCATGGACGATCAGCTTGCCCAGCATGGCGTCGTAATAGGGAGTGACTTCGCTGCCGGTGTGCAACGCGTGGTCAAAGCGCAGCGGCGCGCGACTGAAGACGGCGGCCTCGGGTGCCGAGAAATGCCGCACCACGCCGGTATGGGGCTGAAAGTTCTCGTCTTCGGCGCACAGCCGCACCTCGATGGCATGGCCGTCAAGCCGAACCTGCTGCTGCGTCAGCGGCAAGGCTTCGCCGCGCGCCACGCGAATCTGCCATTCGACCAGATCCAGACCAGTCAATGCCTCGGTCACAGGATGCTCGACCTGCAGTCTGGTATTCATCTCCATCAGATAGAACTGCCGGCCTTCGACCAGGAATTCCACCGTACCTGCCCCCACATAGCCTGCGGCCTTGGCCAGGGCCACGGCGCAACTGCCCATATGCTCGCGCTGCTCGGCATTGACGGCCGGACTGGGGGCTTCCTCGATGATCTTCTGGTGGCGACGCTGAACCGAGCAATCGCGCTCCCCCAGATGAATCACATGGCCATGCCCGTCCGCAAACACCTGCACCTCCACATGGCGCGGATGCATGACGGCACGCTCCACCAGCAAGTCACCGTTGCCGAAGCCAGCCAGAGCCTCCGAACGTGCGCTGTTCAGAGCGGCATGCAACTGGTTGGCACTTTCCACAAGCCGCATGCCGCGCCCCCCACCACCTGCCACGGCCTTGACCATGACGGGGTAGCCAATCATGGCGGCTTCATCGGCAAAGCGCGCGTCGCACTGGTCATCGCCTTCGTAGCCCGGCAGACAGGGCACGCCATGGGCCTTGGCCAGTTGCTTGGCTGCGGCCTTGCTGCCGAGCTGGCGAATCGCCGCCGGCGGCGGGCCAATCCAGATCAGGCCCGCTTCCTGGACGGCCTGGGCAAAGCCGGCATCCTCGCTGAGAAAGCCGTAGCCGGGGTGCACGGCATCGGCCCCTGTTGCCTTGGCGGCCGCCAGCAGCTTGTGCATGTCCAGATAGCTCTGTGCCGATGTCAGCCCGCCCAGTGCATAGGCCTGCGTGGAATGTTGCACATGGAGGCCTCCCGCGTCCGCATCCGAGTACACCGCCACGGTATCTATGCCCATGCGCCTGGCCGTAGCCATGATGCGCAGCGCAATCTCGCCACGATTGGCAATCAGAATGCGCTTCATGATGTGCCTCCTGCCTTGCAGGTCCAGGGAGCGGGCTGCTTGCTGGAAAAGGCCTTGAGCCCCGCCCCCGCCTCAGCGCTGCGCAGTGCACTGGCAAAGGCCTGCGCGCCCTGGTTCAGCGATGTATCCAGACTTTGCCCGCCAATGGTTGCCAGCAATTTTTTGGTGGCTGCCACCGCCTGCGGTGCAGCCAGTGCGCAGATTTCAAGCTGATGCTGCAACTGCTCGCGCCAGTGGGCAGCGTCTGTGGCCTGGATCACGGTCTGCACCAGGCCGACCTCCTGCGCCTGGCTTGCGGACCAGCGCTGACCGCCCAGCAGCCATTGACGCCCAGAACCATCGCCCAGCCTGCGCAGCACAAACGGCGCGATCTGCGCGGGCACAATGCCCAGCGTCACCTCGGGTGTGGCAAAGACGGCCTGCTGATCCGCCACCACCCAGTCGGCCACGCAGACCAGCCCCACACCGCCGCCCATGGCTGCGCCCTGCACGGCAGCGATCAGCAACTGGGGCAGCTCTGCCAACTGCTGCAGCAGATGACCAAACTCGCGGTTGACCTGAACCAGCGGGTCCTGCGCGCCCGCAGGCAGCGGAGAGCCTATGCTGCTGGCAAAGCCTCCGAGGCTGCCGCCCGCACAGAAATGCCCGCCGTTGCCGCACAGCACGACCACGCGCAGCAGTGAATCCTTCTGCGCTCTGGCGGCGTGTTCGCGCAAGGCCCGCACCAGCTCGTCGGTCAGTGCATTGCGGGTTTGCGGCGAATTCAGCCACCACCATTCCACAAAACCGTTGCCCAAGGGAAGACGTTCGATTTCAAGCACCTGAGTCATGCGCCGCTCCTCAGTGCGCCTGGCGCTTGATCAGCCCCATGGTCTTGCCGATGATGCCCAGCATGACCTCGTCGGCACCGCCGCCTATCGAGCCCAGACGCCCGTCGCGGTACAGGCGCGAGACGCGGTTGTCCCAGGTAAAGCCCATGCCACCCCAGAACTGCAGACAGGTGTCGGCCACTTCGCGCGTCAACCGCCCCGACTTCAGCTTCGCCATGCTGGCCAGCTGCAGCGCATCCTGGCCCGCCATATATATCTGTGCGGCACGGTAGGTCAGCGCGCGCAGCGCCTCGACTTCGGTCTGCAGCTCGGCCAGCTTGAACTGCACCCATTGCTGATCGATCAGGGTGCTGCCGAACATCTGTCGCTGCTGTGCCCACTCGATAGTCTGCTGAATGCAGTCCTCCATGGCGAGCAAGCCGCTGGCCGAGGCCCAGAGCCGCTCTTCCTGAAACTGCTGCATCTGATAGATAAAGCCCTGCCCCTCCTGACCCACCAGATAGCGCTGCGGCACGCGCACCTCGTCAAAGAACAGCAGGCCCGTGTCCGAGGAGTTCATGCCGATCTTGCGCAGCTTCTGCGCCACTTCCACGCCTTTGGTCAGCTTGCCGCGCGGGCCCTCCCGCAGCGGCACCATGATGAGACTTTTATTCTTGTGCACCGGTCCATCACCGGTGTTGACCAGCATGCACATCCAGTCCGCCTGAATGCTGTTGGTGATCCACATCTTCTGGCCGCTAATGATGTAGTCATCGCCATCCTTGCGGGCATGGCTTTTGATACCCGACACATCGCTGCCCGCACCGGGCTCGCTCACGCCTATGCAGCCCACCATATCGCCCGCGATGGCGGGCGCCAGAAACTGATCGCGCAAGGCGTCGCTGCCAAAGCGTGCCAGCGCGGGCGTGCACATATCGGTCTGCACGCCAATGGCCATGGGCACGCCGCCGCAGCGGATATGACCCAGAGTCTCGGCCATCATCAGGCTGTAGGAATAGTCCAGCCCCGAGCCGCCATAGGCTTCGGGCTTGGTCAGGCCCAGCAGGCCCAGATCGCCCAGCCCCTTGAAGACCTGGTGAGCGGGAAAGATTTCCTCTTCCTCCCATGCGTCGACATAGGGATTGATCTTCTCGTCGATATAGCGCTTGAGGGTCTTGCGCACTTCCAGATGTTCATGGGTCCATTGCATGGCTTGTCTCCGTCGAGTTCTGTTTGGAAGAAGTGGGGGAAGAGGCGCGGCACTACATGCGTGCGACCCCGAACTGCATGGGGCGCACCGTGCGCTGCTGCGCTTCGTGCAAGGTCTGCAGGCAGAAGGAGAGCACTGCGCGCGTGTCGCGCGGATCGATCACGCCGTCATCCAGCAGCAAGCCGCTGGTGACCAGCGCATCGGCCTGGGCTTCGAACATGGCCACGATCTGGTCGTACTGCTTTTGCATCAGCTCGGCATCGACGGGCAAGCCCTTGCGTGCCATGGCGGCCTCGGTGACCTGGCGCATGGTGCTGGCCGCCTGCTCGCCGCCCATCACCGCCGTCTTGGCACCGGGCCAGCTGAAAAGAAAGCGCGGCGCATAGCCGCGGCCGCACATTCCGTAGTTGCCCGCACCGAAGCTGGCCCCGCACTGAATAGTGATCTGCGGCACGGTGGCATTGGTCACGGCCTGGATCATCTTGCTGCCGTGCTTGATCATGCCGGCCTGCTCGCTGTCCTTGCCCACCATATAGCCCGTGGTGTTCTGCAGATAGATGATGGGATGACCGAGCTGGCACATCCATTGGATGAAATGCGCAGCCTTGTTGGCACCAGCCACATCGATGGGACCGTTGTTGGAGATCAGGCCCACGGCATGGCCCCCGATATGCGCCTGCGCACACAGCGTGGCCGCACCGTAGCCGGACTTGAACAGCAGCAGCTCGGAACCATCGACCAGCCGCGCCATGACTTCGTGCATATCCACTGGCTCGCGATGGTGCGCCGGCATCAGCCCCAAGAGCTCATCGGCCTCGTAACGCGGCTCGACGATTCCTGAACCGGCAGCCTCCCGTTTGGATATATCAAGCGCTTCAGGCCTTTTCCACTGGGACAGCTGAGACACCACAGCGCGTGCCATGCCCAGGGCTTGGCGGTCGTCCTCCGCGAGATACTCGCCCAGCCCCGAGACACTGGTGTGCATCTCGGCACCACCCAGCTCTTCCTCGGTCGCAATTTCACCAGTCGCCGCCTTGAGCAAGGGCGGTCCAGCCAGAAAGGCACGCGAGCGACCGCGCACCATGATGACCACATCCGACAACCCCGGCATATAGGCACCGCCAGCCGTGCCCGAACCATGCTGCACGGTGATGACAGGCAAACCTGCGGCCGACAACCGCGCCAGGTTGCGAAACAAGGCTCCGCCCATCACAAAGCCCTCGACGCGGTAGCGCATGAGATTGGCTCCCGCGCTTTCGACCAGATGGATGAAGGGCAGCTTGTTCTGCAGCGCGATCTCCTGCACGCGCAGCATCTTGTCCAAGCCTTTTTCCTGGATGGCTCCCGCTTCGATGCCCGAGTCGCTGGCCACGACCATGCAGCGCACGCCGCTGACAAAGCCGATGCCCGCCAACATGCCGCCGCCGGGCACGGATTTTTCAGGGTCTGCCCTGTCCTGCAGATAGCCTGCCAGTGAGCACAGCGGCAACCAGGGGGCACCCGGGTCCAGCAGCAAGGCCACGCGCTCGCGCGGCAGCAACTGGCCGCGCTTTTCAAACTGCGGCTTGGAGCGTTGCGATGCCTGCACTGCGCGCTGCTCCAGCTCACGCAGCGCGGCGATGCGCGCCAGCGTGGCGGCCCGGCGCTGCTGCGCCTGCTCACCGGCTGCATTCCATTGCGATGCAAAGACGCTCATGACTGAAACACCTTGGGAGTCTGGTAGAGAGAAAAGCCGTCAAATGCACGCACTGCGCCGCGTTGCTGCACCTCGGCACTGGCGGCCACCGGCCCCATGCCCATGCGCACCTGAGGACGGGCGCCATCGACGCGCAGCACCGTGCCGCTGATGAAACTGGCTGCGGGACTGAGCAAAAACACGATGGAGGCGGAAACCTCGGCCTCGTTACCAAAGCGCCCCGCCGGCACGGTAGCGGGCATCTTGCGCAACATGGCAGCCGCTTCGGGTGGATAGTGATCCATGCCGCTGGAGGCGATGTAGCCGGGTGCGATGGCATTAACACGCACGCCATGGGGCGCCCATTCCGCAGCCGCCGTCTCGGTAAGGCTGACCATGCCTGCTCGCGCCGCGCCGCTGTGCCCCATGCCCGGCATGGAGCCCCACATATCGGCCACCATATTGACGATGGAGCCCCCATGCTCTGCCATGTGTTGCACAAAGCATTCGCGCGCCATGAGGAAGCCGCCTGTGAGGTTCGTGTCCAGCACGGCCTGCCAGCCCTTGGCTCCGATGCTGGCCAGGGGCGCAATGTATTGCCCACCCGCGTTATTGACCAGGGCATCGATGCGCCCGTGGCGGGCCAGAACCTCGGCCACCAGCGCTTTGACGGCAGCCTCATCCCGTATATCCGCTCCGTGCCGGCTGACTCTGTCTGCCGGTACTCCGGCCTGCTGCAACTCGGCTTGGACAGCAACCAGCTTGTCCTGATTACGTCCCACCAGGGCAACTGTGGCGCCCAAGGATGCCAGCTCGTGCGCAACACAGCGGCCGATGCCCGAGCCGCTACCGGTCACCACAACCACCTGCCCCGCAAACAATGCGGCACGGAATACGGATTGGTACATCAACGCTCTCCAATGAATAAAGCCAGGGCTTGCTCGGTAAGCTCATCCAGCGTCAGCCCCCGGCCCTCGGTAAACCATTGAGCCGTCCAGTTCAATGCGCCAAAGATCAGCAGTCGCGCGATTTCGGGACGGGCCTTGAGCTTGCCCGTGCGGTGCAGCGCCTGCAACACGGGCATCCATTGCGCTTCGTAGGCATCCTTTTGTGCGCTCACCTCCATGCGCTGCGCATCGCTGAGCAAGCGCCATTCGTAAAGCATCACGGGGATGAAGTCGCTCTCGCCGCCGACCATGATTTGCAGATGATTGCGCACCAGAGCGCTCAGTCGTTCCACGCCGTTGGCACGTGCCCCCAGTGCTTGCAGCGCAGCGTTCTGACTCACCGCAGCCTGAGTCATTCCATCCTGCATCACCGCGTGCAGAATGGTTTCCTTGCTCTCAAAAAAATAGAAGATAGACCCCGACTGCATACCTGCAGCGGCGGCGATGTCACGGGTGCTGGTGCCGTGAAATCCGCGCTGCCTGAACAGCTGCGCCGCGACCTTCACCAGCTCGCCACGACGCATGCTTTCATTGCGCTCATCGGCCGACTTCGGAGGCCTGCCGCGACCGCGCTTTTTTACTATGACTGCTTCATGACTTGTTTGCATGAGACGCAGCATATCGGCCTTTGTTATTTTTACCAATCATTTGCTTTGTAAAAATAACTAGGGCTTGTACGCAAGGGTTTTCAAACAGTCAGCTCTCGACCCGCCTGGCACGGTAAAGACCGGGCGAGCTGCCCGTCCAGCCCTTGAATGCACGCTGAAACGCCGCTGCGTCGGCAAACCCCAGGTCTGCCGCCAGCTCCGTAAAACTGACTTTGCTGGTTCCCAGTCGGGAGACCGCGATATCTCGGCGAAGCTCATCCTTGATGGCTTGAAAGGAGGTGCCCGCAGCAGCCAGCTTGCGCTGCAGCGTGGGGGCCGACATGTTCAGCTCGGCGGCCGTAGCTTCCAGCCCCGCCCATCGCGGACGCGACTGCAGCAAATGAGAATGCACGCGGGCATCCACACCTTCTCCGGTACGCGGCGGCATGATGGCCGCCGCCGGCCAGCTGGCCACAAAGGTCTGCAACGCCTGCTCGTCACGACTGCAGACACGCGCGAGCTTGCGCGCATCGAACCAGAATGCCGAAAACGGCAAACCGAAATGCAAAGGCGCCGGAAAGGTATCGCCATAGTCGTTGGCGTAATCAGGCTGCCCGAAGGCAAAGTCAAAGTGCTGCACCTTGAGCGTACCGCCCATCAGCCAGGCAGTAAGCCGCCACAGCACGCGCAGGGAAAACTCATAGAGGAAATTGGGCAAGGGCTCATCGCCCACAGGGCGCAGCACAATGCCCGCCAGCGCTCCATCACGCACCAGTTGCACATCCACCTGATCCTGCAGCAGCACATGGGCCTGGCACATGCGTTGCAACGCAGTCTCCATCCCGTGCCCTGAAAGGGCCTGACGCGCAATCAGCTCCAGACTGCCACGCTTGAGCGGTCTGGAGAACTGGCACATGGCCTCATCCCCCAGCAGCTCCACCACTCGCCACATCAGCGCCACATACTGGTCTGCCGTGACTCTGGCGCCGTCCTGCGCCAGCAGCAGAGGGGCTATGCCGGCACGCAGCAGCAGCAGCTCCTTGCAGTCATGCCCGTGTCTTCTTACCCCGGCAGCAATACCCCGCACCAGCGCCATGGAGATCGTGAAAGGAACGATGGAAGCAGCAGCCATGAACAGATCACCTTGAGGTCTTTTGACATACGAAAGATGCGCTCGGCAATGGGTTTGCGCATCGGTAATTCCTACGATGGCTCTCATTGCCCAGCACCTGTTTGCCACTTTCCCAAGGAGCCCCCATGAGTCGCGATGTGTATGTTGCCGGCGTAGGCATGATTCCATTTGCCAAGCCCGGAAAGAGTGATCCCTACTTCCAGATGGGCTCCAGCGCCACGTCCCTGGCTCTGGCAGATGCAGGCCTCGCGTATGACGCAGTGCAGCAAGCCTATGTGGGCTATGTCTACGGTGACTCCACCGCCGGTCAGAGAGCGCTGTATGAGGTGGGCATGTCGGGCATTCCCATCATCAATGTCAACAACAACTGCTCCACCGGCTCCACCGCACTGTTCCTGGCACGTCAAGCCGTGGCCAGCGGCGCTGCCGACTGTGTGCTGGCCCTGGGGTTCGAGCAGATGACCCCTGGCGCACTGGGCTCGGTCTTTAGCGACCGGCCCAGCCCCTTTGACCGATTCGAAGCGGAAACCGATGCCCTGGTCGGCGACAACGGCGTGCCACTGGCCCTGCGCTACTTCGGCGGAGCAGGCAAGGCCCATATGGACCAGTACGGCACGCAGCTTTCCACCTTTGCCAAGATCCGCGCCAAGGCCAGCCGCCATGCAGCGCGCAATCCCCTGGCCCTGTTCCGCACCGAGGTGTCAGAGGAGGAGGTCATGGCCTCTCCCGTGATGTGGCCGGGCGTCATGACCCGGCTCATGGCCTGCCCACCTACCTGCGGCGCGGCGGCGGCCCTGCTGGTGTCCGAAGCCTATGCGCTCAAGCATGGCCTGGACCACAGCGTGCGCATCCGCGCCCAATCCATGACCACGGACAGCCCCAAGACCTTCGAGGCCCACGATATGCGCGAGGTGGTGGGCTTCAGCATGGCTCAGGACGCTGCGCGTCAGGTCTATGAACAGGCCGGCATCAGCCCCCAGGACGTTGATGTAGTGGAGCTGCACGACTGCTTTGCACAAAACGAATTGCTGACCTACGAGGCTCTGGGCCTGTGCCCTGTGGGCGGTGCGGAAAAATTTGTCTGCGACGGCGACAACACCTACGGCGGCAAGTTTGTGACCAATCCATCGGGCGGTCTGCTATCCAAGGGACACCCGCTGGGCGCCACCGGTCTTGCCCAGTGCACAGAATTGGTACAACAGCTGCGCGGCCGGGCCGATCAGCGCCAGGTTGCCAATGCCCGCCTGGCGCTGCAGCACAACCTCGGCCTCGGTGGCGCCTGTGTGGTCACCCTCTACGAGCGCGTCTGAAGGAGCGGCCAATGATTGACACCCAATGGATAGGGCATGACCTGCCCTCTTCTGAGCTCAACCTGGACCGCAGCCGCCTGCGCTTCTTTGCCAAGGCCATCGGTGAAAACAACGCCGTCTATACCGACCTGGAGGCCGCCCGCGCAGCGGGCTACCCGGACCTGCCCGTGCCCCCCACCTTTTTGTTTGCGGCGGAGATGGACAGCGGCGCGTCCGACCTGCTCCTGCAAACCCTGAACATCCCGATCGCCAAGATCCTGCATGGCGAGCAGAGCTTTTGCTATCACCGGAGCGCCTGCGCCGGAGACCGCATCACGGTGCAGTCCAGGATCGATGACATCTACAGCAAAAAGAACGGCGCACTGGAATTTGTCGTGAAGTCATCGCGCGCTGTCAATCAGAACAACGAGCTGGTGGCCGAGATGCGCTCCGTCATCGTGGTTCGCAACTAGAAAGGACCGGCAATGAACACCCCCCGCTACGACGAGGTCCAGGTTGGAGATGCACTGCCGGCCCTCGAACTGTCCCCGATCAGCCGTACCACGCTGGCCTTGTTTGCCGGAGCCTCGGGCGACCACAACCCGATTCATATCGACACCGACTTCGCGCGCAAGGCCGGCATGCCCGATGTGTTTGCCCACGGCATGCTGGGCATGGCCTGACTGGGGCGGCTGCTGACCAACTGGGCGCCGCAATCCAGGCTGTACCGTTTCGACGTGCGCTTTCAGGGCATTACCCATCTGGCCAATGCGATCTCATGCACGGGCCGCGTTGTGGAAAAACGCGATGCAGACCGCAGCGTCCGGGTCGAGGTGCAAAGCAGCAACCAGCATGGCCAGACCAAAATCGCGGGCGATGCCTGGATCAGCCTGCCCTGAGAACGTATTGATTCGCCCAAGGAGACAGCAATGACAGGAAAACTCGACGGCAAGGTAGCCCTGGTTTCAGGATCGGGCCGCGGCATAGGCCGCAGCATCGCCCTCAAGCTGGCCAGCGAAGGTGCACGCCTAGTCATCAACGACCTCGATGCCGAACCCGCCAATGAGACCCTGGCCCTGATACGCGAGATGGGCGGCGAGGCCATTGCCTGCGTGGGCAATGTCACCCACACCGACTTTGCCGAGCGCTTTGTCGGCACCGCCGTCCAGCAATACCAGGGACTGGACATCATCGTCAACAACGCCGGCTACACCTGGGACAACGTCATCCAGAAGATGAGCGACGAGCAGTGGTACGCCATTCTCGACTGCCATCTGACCGCCCCGTTTCGCATACTGCGTGCGGCTCAGCCCGTCATCAAGGCCTTGTCCAAGGCCGAGCTGGAAGCTGGCCAGCGCGTCATGCGCAAGGTGGTCAATATCTCCTCGGTGGCGGGCCTGTTCGGCAATGCGGGCCAGACCAACTACTCCGTGGCCAAGGCCGGAATCACGGGCATGACCATGACTCTGGCCAAAGAGTGGGGACGCATGAACGTCAATGTGAACTGCGTGGCATTCGGACTCATCAAGACCAGGCTGACCAACTCCGCCGCCAATGGCGAGACGGCCCACATCGAAGGCCGCGACATCAAGGTAGGCGTGAACCCCGGCCTGATGGCAGCCATGGAACAGACGATTCCCCTGGGTCGCGCTGGCACGCCCGACGAAGCGGCGGGTGCGGTCTACCTCTTTTGCCAACCCGAGTCGGACTACATCAGCGGCCAGACCTTGATGTGTACCGGCGGCCTGACCGGGGTCTGAACATGCTGCTGCCCAAACCCTTTCAACATGCCTGGATGAATGCAGATATCGATGCTTTCAGAGAGCAGGTGCGCCGCTACATAGTGCGCGAACTGACACCCCATGTACCCGCCTGGCGCGCTCAGGGCTATGTGCCGCGCGAGATCTGGCGCGGCTTTGGCGCGCATGGCTTTCTGCTGCCCGAAATGGACGAGCAATGGGGCGGCGGTGGCGGCAATCTGGCCTACCAGTTGGTGGTTCAGGAAGAGCTGACCAAGGCCGAAGTACATGCCATCACCAGCGTGCACACCATCGCCTCGCACTACCTGCTGGCCTATGGAACTGAAGAACAAAAGCAGCGCTGGTTGCCCAGGCTTTGCAGCGGCGAATTGCTGGCCGGCATTGCCATGACCGAACCCAGCGTGGGCTCCGACCTCAAGGCCATGCGCACACGGGCCCAGCGCGATGGCGAGCACTACGTTATCAATGGCTCCAAGACCTTCATCACCAATGGCTACACGGCCAATTTGCTGGTGGTGGCCGTGCGCACCGGAGATGCCGGAAGCGTCGGCGTATCGCTGGTGGTGCTGGAGACGGAAAACCTGCCCGGCTTTCGCGTGGGTCGCAGGCTAGGCAAGATCGGCCAGCATATTTCGGACACCGCCGAGCTGTTCTTTGAAGACCTGCGCATACCCGCCAGCCACCTGCTGGGAGGCACCGAGGGGCAAGGCTTCAAGCAGCTGATGAGCCAATTGCCCTATGAACGCATGCTACTGGGGGTCAGCGCCGCTGCAGCCATCGAGATGGCTGTTGCACTGACCGTGGACTACACCCAGCAACGCAAGGCATTCGGCCAGACGATTGCAGATTTCCAGAACACGCGCTTCAAGCTGGCCGAATGCGCCACCACGGCCCATGTGGTGCGCAGCTTTGTCAACGACTGCATACAGCGCCTGCTCGACGGCACTCTGGATAACGAGGCCGCCTATATGGCCAAGTGGTGGTGCAGCGAGCAGCAGTGCAAGGTGATGGATGAATGCCTGCAGCTGTTCGGCGGCTACGGGTATATGGAGGAATATCCCATCGCGCGGCTGTACACCGATGCCCGGATCCAGAAGATCTACGGAGGCGCTAACGAAATCATGAAGGACCTGATCGCCAGACGCCTTTTCGCCCAATAGCTCTCGCATTGATCGCTTTCTCTGTTTCAAGAAAGGCCAGTCATGTATCTCACGCAAAGCTTGCGTCGCGCCGTGCAGCAGACGCCTCATGCCACAGCCAGCATCTACAACGGTCGCAAACGCAGTTTTGCGCAGCTAGGGGAGCGAGTCGCCCGCTTCGCCGGTGCGCTGCAAGCGCTGGGCACCCAGGCCGGGGACCGGGTCGGGATTCTGAGCCTCAACTCAGACTGGTATCTGGAGTACTACATGGCCTGCTACTGGGCAGGCGCGGCCGTCAATCCCATCAATATCCGCTGGAGCGCCAACGAGATCGCCTACTCCCTCGATGATTGCGACACCCGCATTCTGCTGGTGGATGACAGTTTTGCGCCTTTGACACCGGAACTCCTCAAGCTATCCCGCTCTCTGCAAACGCTGATCCACCTGGGCGATGGTCCTGCCCCGCAGAACATGCTCTCCTATGAAGCGCTGGTGGTAGACAGTAGCCCGGTTGAAGACGCCATGCGCAACGGCGACGATCTGGCCGGCGTCTTCTATACCGGTGGCACCACGGGCTCCCCCAAGGGGGTCATGCTCTGCCATCGCAATCTCTATACCAATGCCATCTCGAGCGTGTCGTCACAGATCGTGCGCGCAGGCAGCATTGGCCTGCACGCAGCCCCCATGTTCCATCTGGCTGACGGTGCGTTCATGAATGCCCTGTTCGCCGCAGGCGGCTGCCATGTCATGGTGCCGCGCTTCGATCCTCTCGCGGTACTGCAGGCCATCGCCAGCACCGGCGTGACCGATACGCTGCTGGTGCCCACCATGATTCAAATGCTGGTGGACCACCCCGATCTGCACAAATATGATCTGAAGTCGCTGCGTCAGATGGCTTATGGAGCCTCACCCATCTCCGAGGGCCTGCTGGACCGGGCCATGCGGACCATCCCCGACGTGGATTTTGTGCAGGCCTATGGCATGACGGAGGTATCCCCCATCGCCACCATTCTTTCCCCCGAGATGCACCGCGAATCAGGCCGGGCCAAGGGCCGCCACCGCAGCGCCGGACGCGCCACGGCCTGCACCGAGGTGCGCATCGTCGATCCCGAAGGGCGAGAGGTGCCGCGTGGCGAGGTCGGTGAGATTGCGGTTCGGGGCCCCGGAGTGATGCTGGGCTACTGGAACAAGCCTGCCGAAACCGAAGCCGCCATCCGTGATGGCTGGATGCATACGGGCGATGGCGGCCGCATGGATGACGAAGGCTACGTCTTTGTCGTGGACCGCATCAAGGACATGATCATTACCGGTGGCGAGAACGTCTACAGCATTGAGGTGGAGAGCGTTATTGCCACCCATCCTGCCGTGGCCTCGTGCGCCGTCATAGGCATTCCCCATGAACATTGGGGCGAGCAGGTCCATGTCTTCATCGTGCTTAAGCCCGGACAGAGCCTGGAAGCTCAGGAGCTGATCCATTTCTGCAAGGAGCGCATCGCCGGCTACAAATGTCCCCGTGATGTTTCCTTTGTCGAGGCCATGCCGCTATCCGGTGCAGGCAAGATCCTCAAGACCAGCTTGCGGGCCCCGTTCTGGGCCCATCATGAAAGAAAGGTCACCTGATGTCTGATCTGGTTCTCTGGGAAGTTCGCAACGGCGTAGGTCATATGGTCCTGAACCAGCCCGAGCGGGGCAACGTGATCAGTACGGCCATGGCTCACAACCTGAAGGCGGTGGTAGGGCGGGCCTGCAACACGGATATCGGTGCCCTGCTCATTTCCGCAAGCGGTAAGCAATTCTGCGTCGGGGGCGATATCAGCGAGTTTGGCGAACATCGCGAGCGACTGGCACCGCTGATCGGCGCCATGCTTGATCTGCTCAACCCTGTCATGCATCAGCTGGCCAGCTTGCCGCTGCCAGTCATCAGTGCCGTGCAAGGCCCTGTCGGAGGTGGCGGCATCGGGCTCGCACTGTGTGCGGACCTGGTACTGGCCAGCCGTCACATGTTTTTGCGCGGAGGGTACTCCGCCATCGGCCTGAGCCCGGATCTTGGTGTATCGGGTTATCTCACCCGCCGTGCCGGTGCTGCCAGGGCCAAATACATTCTGATGAGCAACCGCGCTGTCGCGGCCGAGGACTGTCTGCGCATGGGCCTGGTCGACGAGCTGCACGAGCCCGAACAGCTGCTGGCGGCGGCAACCGCGCTGGCCGAAGAGCTTGCCGGCGGCCCCACAAACTCCTTGGCGGGCATCAAAAGCCTCTGTGACTCGGCACATCGGCAAGATCTTCAGCAGCAACTGGGTGCCGAGCGCGAAGCCATGCTGGGCTGCGCCCGCTCCGGCAACAGCCTCGAAGGCGTGACTGCCTTTTTGCAAAAGCGCAAGCCCGTGTTTCAGCGTCGCTGAATCGTTTGCCTGTTTTTTAGGCGCAACAGGCAAAGCCTTGCCAGTCAAGGCTTTGCGCATTTATTCCGATATTTACCCACAGGCCAGACCACATGTTCTGGGGATAAGCACGAAGCTGGTGTGTAATTGCCGACATGCCCCGATTGATTGCACCCAGCAAGGACGAAAGTGCCCTGCTCCCTCCGTTTCTGGAATTGCCCGAACATGCAATCCACATACCGCAGTCCGAAACCGAATTTGAAGCCGCCTTCAAGGCCATGAATGCCGAGCCCGTGCTCGGCTTTGACACTGAAAGCAAACCCATCTTCAATATTGGCCAGCAAGACAGCGGCCCTCATCTGGTGCAGCTTGCCACGGCCAGTCAGGTCTGGCTGCTGCAACTGCATAGGCCCATGGCTCTGGAAGTGTCGCGCATGGTGCTGGCTGCAGAACATATCTGCAAGGTCGGCTTCGGGCTCGATAACGATAAACACTCCCTGCCCCGCAGGCTGGGGGCGCCGCTGATCAATATTCAGGATCTGGACAGCCGCTTCAAGCGGCTCGGCTATGGCCCATCAGTGGGTGTGCGCGCCGCCGCAGCGCTGGTGCTCCAGCAAAGCTTTCGCAAGTCCAAGCGCACCACCACCTCCAACTGGGCTGCCACAGAACTCAGCCCGGCCCAGCGACGTTATGCCGCCAATGACGCCCATGCTCCGGTCGTGATCTATGCCCGCCTTCCCGCCTGGGAAAGCACACAACCAGTCCTTCCCCGACCCGGCCCCAGGAGTCCGAGGTCGTAAACGTTCAGCCCTCAGATCGCGAAAAGAAGCCAATCGTCAAAGCACCATAAGCTCTGTGCCCGACAGCGGGATTCAGGCAATCATTCTCCATTGCAGCTCGCTCTCGTCCTGCGCAGAGCTCATGACACAATCCCGCCCTGCCTTCTTGGCCTGGTATAGCAGCGCATCGGCCCGAGCCAGTGCCTGCTCGAAATCCTGTGCGGAACTGAGTGCAGCAATGCCAAAACTGGCTGTTACCTTGAGTTGCGCAGCCAATCCTCCGAGCACCTGGCTTTGCAAGCGCTCACGCACACGCTCCACAATGGCTTGCGCTTCGAACAGCTGTACTCGCGAGAGCAGCAAGACAAACTCCTCTCCGCCGAAGCGGGCAACCAGATCGTAGTCTCTGACCTGCTGAGTCAGCAACTGTGCCAGTTGCTGTAGCACCTGATCGCCGGCCGCATGGCCCCAGTTGTCGTTGATGTATTTGAAATGATCGATGTCCACGGCAACCACGGCCCAGGGCACCAGCCGCTGATCGGCCAAGCGCGACTCTGCGGCCTCCATGAAGGCGCGGCGATTGAGCAGGCGCGTCAAAGAGTCACGGTTGCGCTCTTCGCGCAATGTCGTCATCACATCCCTGACCGAGCAGGCCAGCAATCCAACGGCAAACCACATCGCAAACAGAAGCGCTATGGCCTGGGTGAGCAACCAGTATCCAGATCGGGTCAGCTCCTGCACTTCGTGAACGGGCAACAGACTTACGGCCGCCGGCCTGAACAAGGCATAACAGACGTTGAGCCCATAGGCCCAGCGCACGCCACGCTCCAGCCAGTCCTTTGACGAATCGGCCTTGAGAAACGCCGGCATGGCCAGGGTCAGCTGCAAGGCCATGGCCAGAGCCAGGCACTGCACGCGGACCCATAAATCATTCTCGATCCGGGAAAAATAGAACAGCACGGACAGGGCGACGACAGCGATCAACAGGCCGCCGGCCACGCTTGCCCCTGCCGACCCCAGCCGCAAGGACATGCCCTGCGCCAGCGACCAGGTTCCCAGCAAATACAGGCATGCCGTCATCAGGGCGAAATGACTCAGTTGCGCATTGCTCATCAGGCTTTGCGCAGCCAGAGCTGTCGCGAGCAGCACATAACCGCCCACCAGCCAGAGCAGGAACAGCGCACGCGGCTGTCGGCGCTGGACATACCAGCAAGCCAACAAGGCAAACCCGAACAACACCACGCAAGCCGGCGCAATCAAGGCAAAGTACAAATCTGCAGGCTGGCCCAATTTAGGTTCTCCGCGCAGGAAACTGTGAATTCAACGTCGTCCATTCTCCGGCGAGAAGTATCTCCAATATTCCAATACAGCGCTCGCTTTCACTCTGGCATAAGCACATAGCCATTAGGTCGTTCTCCTGAGTCGGCGTCCTGCCCATAATCAATGACGCCAAAGCTCTGGCTGTGGCGTTCGAATAACTTGCCAAAGAGACACACACATGCGCATAGAGACACTCGCCGTACATGCCGGCTATTCCCCCGACCCCACCACCAAGGCTGTGGCCGTGCCCATCTACCAGACGGTGGCCTACGCGTTTGACAGCGCCCAGCATGGCGCCGATCTGTTTGATCTGAAGGTCCCGGGCAATATCTACACGCGCATCATGAATCCCACCACCGACGTGCTGGAAAAGCGCGTCGCGGCGCTCGAAGGCGGCATTGCAGCGCTGGCCGTGGCATCGGGCATGGCAGCCATCACCGCCGCCATCCAGACCCTGGCCGAAACGGGTGACAACATCGTGTCGGCCAGCACGCTCTACGGCGGCACCTACAACCTGTTTGCCCACACCTTCCCGCAGCAAGGCATCGAGGTGCGCTTTGCCGATCCACGCGACCCGGCCAGCTTCGGCAAGCTGATCGACGCCAGGACCAAGGCGGTATTCATCGAGTCCATCGGCAACCCTCTGGGCAATGTGACCGATATCCGCGCTCTGGCCGATGTGGCCCACCGGCACGGCGTGCCGCTGATCGTCGACAACACCGTGCCCTCTCCCTATCTGCTGCGCCCGTTCGAACATGGCGCTGACATCGTCGTGCATTCGCTGACCAAATACCTGGGCGGCCACGGCACCAGCGTTGGCGGGGCGATCGTGGACAGCGGCAAGTTCCCCTGGGCGGAGCACAAGGCCCGCTTCAAGCGCCTGAACGAACCCGACGTCAGCTATCACGGCGTGGTCTACACCGAAGCACTGGGCCCCGCCGCCTTCATCGGCCGCGCCCGCGTCGTTCCGCTGCGCAATATGGGCGCCGCCATCTCGCCGCAGAACGCCTTCCAGATTCTGCAAGGCATCGAAACCCTGGCCCTGCGCATGGACCGCATCTGCGAAAACACGCAGAAGATTGCAGAAACGCTGCAAAAACACTCCAAGGTGGAATGGGTGCGCTATGCAGGCCTGAAAGACCACCCCGACCACGCCATCGTGCAAAAACAGTCTGGCGGCCGCGCATCGGGCATTCTGTCGTTCAGCCTCAAGGGCAGCGAAGGCCGTGCGGCCGGTGCGCGTTTCCTGGATGCGCTGCAGCTGTTCACGCGCCTGGTCAATATCGGCGATGCCAAGTCGCTGGCCACCCACCCTGCTTCAACCACGCACCGTCAGCTGGATACGGACGAACTGGCCAAGGCCGGCGTGACCGAAGGCATGGTGCGCCTGTCCGTGGGCATCGAGCATATTGACGATCTGCTGGCCGACCTGAACCAGGCGTTGGAACAGGTCTGAAGCGGGCTGAGACTCCGGCGCGCGACTTCAGGCATCGCGCGCCAGCCGCAGCCCCGTCATCTGCCATCGAGCCGTTGCGGGAAAGAAGTTGCGATAGGTCAGCCGCGCATGACCGGCAGGCGTGAGGCAGGAGCCTCCGCGCAGCACATACTGGTTGACCATGAATTTTCCGTTGTACTCCCCCACGGCACCCTCGGCCACGCGAAAGCCCGGGTAGGCGGCATAGGACGAATGCGTCCACTCCCAGACCTGGCCAGTTGCCACCCCATGATGAGCGCCCGAGACTTCAGGGTGCAGGCTGGCATGACCCACTGACGAGGACACAGGCCAGTCATGCGCACCCATTGCCACCTCCCACTCCATCTCCGTCGGCAGGCGCGCACCGGCCCAGCGCGCATAGGCATCAGCCTCGAAATAGGAGATATGGCAGACAGGCCTCAGCGCATGCAGAGCCGTCACGCCATACAGGCTGAACTCCTGCCAGCCCGCATCACCCGCAGCATCCTCAGCTTGCCTCCAGTACCAGGGGTGGCTCAGTTGCTGGGCCTGGCACCAGTCCCAGCCTTCGGCCAACCACCATTGAGGCTGACCGTAGCCGCCATCCAGCACAAAACGCAGAAACTCGCCATTGCTCACGGGCCTCGATGCAATCTGCGCAGCTTGCACATAGACACTGTGCCTCGGCATTTCATTGTCAAACGCAAAGCTGCCGCCACCATGACCTATGCTGTAGATGCCTGCCTCAAGTGGCAGCCATGTGAGATCGGCATAGGCCTGCACGCAATTCTCCTCTGCTACCCCATCTGACGCATAAGCAGGCCAGAGCGGGTGACAAGAAAGCAAATGCTTGATATCGGTGAGCATCAACTCCTGATGCTGCTGCTCGTGCTGCAAGCCCAATGCGACGAGCTGAGCAACGACCTGCTGCGTCGTCGGACTTTTCTCTTTCATGGCGGCCATCAGTGCCAGCATCTGCTCATCCACCACAGCGCGATAGGCCATGACCTGCGCCAGAGCCGGTCTGGTCAGCAAGCCCCGCTGGGCTCTGGGATGACGTGCACCCACCTGCTGGTAGTAGGAGTTGAACAGCATGCGAAAACTGCCGTCAAAAGCCTGATGCCCTGGCTGGTGCACGGCCAGTACAAAGGTTTCGAAGAACCAGCTGGTATGGGCAAGATGCCATTTGGCAGGACTGGCGTCCGGCATGGATTGCACGCAGGCGTCTTCTGCAGACAAGGGCGCAGCCAGCTTTTGCGTGCAGGCCCTCACCCGCTCGAACTGCTGCGCCAGCACTATCCAGTCCCTGGCAGCAGGCGCCATGAAAAATGGCCGCACCATGGTTTCAGACTTGGGCATGAATGACGGCAAACCATTGCTGCTCATCGGTCCAGACCCTGGGTTCGGCAAATCCCGCGCATGCCAGCATGGAGAGGAAATCGGACAGCGGGTATTTGTAGCTGTTCTCCGTATGGATGGTCTCGCCCTGAGCAAAATAGCGCAGGCCCTGAGGCCAGCACACCATGACGGGGCGACGGGCGCGCAAATGCATCTCTATCCGCGATGTCCGACTGTCGAAGCGCGCCTCATGCGCCCAGTCCTGAAGATTGAAATCGCTGCCCAGTAGACGGTTCACATGATTGAGCACATTGAGATTGAATTCGGCTGTGACGCCCTGCTCATCGTCGTAAGCGGCTATCAGAACCGGTACCGGCTTGGGCAGATCAATGCCAATCAGCAGCCCGCCGTCGCCCCCCAGAAGTGAATGCATGTGTCCGAGCATATGCAAAGCCTGCTGCGTATCGAAGTTGCCGATCGAGGAGCCAGGATAGAACAGCTCACGCCGTGTCTGTGGCACGCCTGACGGCAAATGCCAGTCCCCCGTGAAATCCGCCGCAACTGCACGAGCCGTAAGTCGCGGGAAGTCATGCTCCAGCCTGGCCACAGCGGCCTGCAGAAACTCGACCGCAATATCCACTCCCAGAAACTGCTGCGGCCCCACGCTGCGGCACAGGCGTCGCACTTTTTCGCAATTGCCCGCTCCCAGCTCTATCAACACCTGGCAACCCGCCATGGCCTGGGCGATCTCCAGGTCGTAGCGGGCCATGATGGCAGCCTCGGTTCTTGTGGGGTAGTACTCGGGCAGCTCGGTTATCTGCTCAAACAAGGCGCAGCCATGCGCGTCATATAGGAACTTGGGAGAAATCTGCGCCTGCCGCTGCATCAGCCCCTGCGCCAGCTCATAGCGCAGATGCGTCGGGGGGATATACGCGTCCATGAAGCTGCAACCCTCGTCCTGAAGCGGTGGAGGTCTCAACGAGGACGCCAGAGGCAATGGAATGCGCCCTGCGCGTGATGCAAACTCTATCGATGCTGCCTGCCTGTCCGGTGTCGCGCGCATGCTGATCCTCCTGATGAGCTGATCGCGCGATGCAGCCATTGCCCGCGCCATCACTGCCAAGCCTGCTTTAGAACGTGCTTACCGCGTTGGAGTGCAAGGAGATCGTAAACACGTTCTTAGACCCTCAGCCTAGCGCGGCCGGCAATCGGCAGAAGTAGGACTGAAGCCAGCGATCCTTTTACTGCATGCGCATGCAGCAATGCTGACAAAGTCAATACTGGCCAAAGAATTCAGCAAAAAAAATCGGTACCCCGCGCTGGCGGAATACCGATCTAAACATACACCCTAGCCTCCGAAGTCATCAGGCCATGCCGACCTGCTGACTCCGATGCACCGCAGAGCCTGCGGTGCGTGCCTCGCCTGCGGGAAGAAGGCCGCAGACAAGAACACTCTTTGCCGTGAAGCTATCAGAAGCGATAGCCCACGCCCACACCCACCAGCCATGGGTCAACCTTGAACTTGGTGTTTTCAAACACGCCTGCACCTGTGACCTTGGTACCCAGATACACCTTCTTGATGTCGAAGTTCAGCGACCAGTTCTTGTCCAGCGCATAGTCGAAGCCGACCTGCAGCGCGCCGCCAAAGCTGTTCTTCTTCACGGTCACGGCACCATCCAGGATGTCCACGTTCGAGAAGCGTGTGTAGTTCACGCCTGCCCCCACATAAGGCTTGAAGGCCCCGAAGTTGGTGAAGTGGTACTGCGCCAGCAAGGTGGGGGGCAGATGCTTGAGCGAACCGATCTTGCCGCCATTCAGGCGCACATCATGCTTTTGGGGATAGGTCAGCACCAGCTCTGCTGCAATGTTGGGCGTGAAGAAGTAGGACACGTCCAGCTCAGGCATCCATTTGTTGTTGATGCTCACGCCTGCGTCTCCGGCAGCGCCACCGTTGTCGCTGTCCAGATGCAGTGCGCGCACGCGAACCTGCCAAGGGCTGGAGCCGTCAAACGAAGATTGGGCAAAAGCGGTACCGGCCGTCAGGGCGCTGGCAACAGCAGCAATCGCGATCAGAGTCTTTTTCATGGGTTCTTTCCTTGAAGAATTGGGTGAGTGCAATGCTTTGCATCCCTTGGCATCCATTGAAGCAAAGCCACTGCCACACGGGTTTGTCCCAAGTCAACCCGCACACCAACACCGCAAAGAAAAAAGCGGACGTTGCCCATCGGCCACGTCCGCCCAGGACACTGATGAAGCGCAAAAATTTGCTTCAGCAGTGATGGTAGTCGTCAATTCGGATGAGCCACCCTGGCTGGTCGCAGCTTGTGCCACAACTCCATGCACACCACAACCGCACCGCCAATGACGGCCCCAACCAGCACATGTACCAACACCGGTCCCAGCGCTGCAACAATACCGCCCGTGGGCACAATCACCTGCTCTATCCAATGTTCGACAGGCTCTATGCCGTGCACCAGCAAGCTACCGCCCACCATGAACATGGCAGCCGTGCCCACGATGGACAGCCCGCGCATCAGCCACGGGGTAAAAGCAATCAGACCACGGCCCATGGCCTTGGCAGCGCTGCTGCTCTTGGCCATCAGCCAGCCGCCCACATCATCCATGCGCACGATCCCGGCCACCAGTCCATAGACGAACACGGTGATGGCCAGAGCTACTGCGATCAGCACCGAGGCCTGCTCCCAGATGGGTTTGGCGGACACCGTACCCAGCGCAATCGCCATGATTTCGGCCGACAAGATAAAGTCCGTGCGCACGGCCCCCTTGACCTTCTGCTTTTCGTACTCCATCGGGTCCATCTGCTTTTCACGCGCGGCACGCACCGATGAAGGCGCAACACCTTTATGGGTAGCCTCCTCGGCATCCACCACGGCATCATGCGCATCATGCTTTTTGTGCTTGTGAAACAGCTCAAGGATCTTTTCCACGCCTTCGAAGCACAGAAAAGCGCCCCCCACCATCAGCAAAGGCGTGATCAACCAGGGCACAAAGGCGCTGATCAATAGCGCTGCGGGCACCAGGATGGCCTTGTTCATCAACGAACCTTTGGCCACCGCCCAGACCACTGGCAACTCCCGATTGGCCTTCACTCCCGTGACCTGCTCGGCATTGAGAGCCAGATCATCGCCCAGCACGCCGGCCGTCTTCTGCACCGCCACCTTGGTCTGTGTGGCCACATCATCCAGGATTGCTGTGCTCTTGCCCGCAGCGGTCTTGGTCATCAAGGCCACATCGTCGAGCATGCTTGCAATATCGTCTAGCAGCATCAAAAGGCCGGCACCTGCCATCGCACTCCCCAGTTGGTTTCAATGTCCACTATCATGCCTGCAAACCGTGCAGCGACTGCAGCAGGAAGTTGCCAATCGCCTACGCGATCAGCACGGCCAAGGCTTTGCAGCGACAATGAGCGCCCTCATCGAACGGAAACCCTGTGACTCAAGCCATCGCTCATGCCGAACTGATTGCCAGCTACCGCAAACTTGCCGCAGAGGCCGCCAAGAAGGCGGAACTGGTCAAGGCCGCAGCGGGCAAAGGCCCCAAGACCATTGCAACGGTCAGCGAAACCGCTGCCAAGGCCGCGCGCCGCCGCGATGTGATGGCCGCCAGACTGGCCAAGCTTGGTATCGATCTGCCGGGCTGAGCCTCAACAAGCAGCCTTCTTCGGGCAGTCTCCTTATTTGCTGGTCTTGAAGCCCTGTGTCGCCGCCCAGGCTGCCACATCGTCGCGGCGGATGGCCGCTGCCATGAGCTGTGGAAAGGCATCGGGGGTACAAGCAAACGAGGGCACGCCCAGTGCCGCCAGCTTGGCCGCCAGTTCCGCGTCATAGGCCGGCGCACCCTCGTCGCTGAGCGCCAGCAACGTGATGAACTGCACGCCTGCTTCCACCAGCTCGTTGGCGCGGCGCAGCAGGCCCGACTCCACACCGCCTTCGTAGAGGTCGGAGATCAGCACCAGAATGCTGTTGCGCGGCTCGCTGATCAGCCCCTGGCAATAGCCGACCGCACCGTTGATATCGGTGCCGCCACCCAGTTGCACGCCAAACAGCACATCGACGGGATCGTCGAGTTTTTCCGTCAGGTCAACCACGGCCGTATCAAACACCACCAGCTTGGTGGCCACGGCCGGCAGGCTGGCCATCACCGCACCGAAGATGCTGGAATAGACCACCGAGTTGGCCATGGAGCCGCTCTGGTCAATGCACAGAATCACCTCGCGCTGCGGGCGGCGCGCCTTGCGTCCATAGCCGATCAGCGTCTCCGGAACAATGGTCTTGTACTCGGGCTGCCAATGGCGCAGGTTGGCGCGTATGGTGCGATTCCAGTCGATTTCTGCATGGCGCGGGCGTCGGTTGCGCTGGCTGCGGTCCAGCGCCCCGGCCACGGCACTGCGCATGGGCTCCTCGAGCTTTTTCATCAGCTCGTCCACCACCTTGCGCACCACCAGCCGCGCCGTGGCCTTGGTGTTCTGCGGAATCACCGAGCCCAGCGAAATCAGGTCCGCCACCAGATGCACATCGGGCTGCACGTTCTCCAGCATTTCGGGCTGCAGCAGCAGCTCGCGCAGATTCAGACGCTCCATGGCATCGCGCTGCATGACCTGCACGACCTGGCTCGGAAAGTATTTGCGGATATCGCCCAGCCAGCGCGAAACCGAAGGCGAGGAGTTGCCGCGTCCACCCTTGCGCGATGCCAGCTTGCTGTCTTCCTCATACAAGGCGGCCAGCGCCTGGTCCATCTCCTGCAAGCGGCCCGTCACACCGCCGCAACTGGCGTCAGCGGGGCTGCCCAGTACCATGCGCCAGCGCTGCAGCCGCGTGGTGGGCTGCAGCTCTTCGGACTCCTGTTGCGGCTCGGTCGCCAAATTTGCTGTTTGATTCATCGTCACACCCTGGCCGCAGCCGCATCAAAATCGGTAGCTGCCTGGGCTTGTCCCATCAGCGCCTGTGGCAGATTCAATCCCAGCAACTCATTGAGCACGGGCAAGGCCCGCAAGGCACGCGACTCATCCCAGGGCGCGGCGTCGTCCGCAGCGCCCACAGCAGGACCAGGTGCCGCAGCGCCCCCCACAGGAGTTCGCTTGACCTTGTCGCCCAGGCTTTGGCGCTCGTGATTGCTGAAGGTCGAGAAGCTGCGCCGCACCAGCGGCAGAATCTGGGCAAACTGCACCTCGCCCAGACCGCTGAGCCAGGCATCGACAGCACCCCAGATGGACTCGTCATGCAGCAACACCAGCGCCTGCTGGTTCAGGAAACCGTCCAGCCAGGCGGCCACATCCATGGGCGCCGCGCCCAGCGAAAGATTTCGGTTGAACTGACGCACGATCTCAGCGCTTTCCAGCAACTGCTCATCCAGCAGCAAACGGCAGGCCATGCCGCGCAGCAGCGCCGCTGCGGCATCCCCCATGGCCAGGCTGCGCAGTGCCAGACGCCAGGCATCCACCGCCTGTTGCGCCTGGCCGTCGCTGGTGCGCAGCCGCAGTGCCTCGTGCGCCGCCAGCACCTTGGTCTTCATGGCGGCCGCAGCATCCTCATCCATGGCCATGCAGGCAACAGGCAGGCCGATGGCGGCGCGCAGCACCAGCGAATCGATCACGCCGGCAAGCAAGGCGGTATCGGTCTGGCGCACGCTGCCATAGCGATAGACATTGGCCAGCGGCGGCAAGGCCTGCAGCAGCTGGGCCACATCGCCCGTGGTAGCTGCACGCTGGGCCAGCGTGGCGATCAGGGCTTCGACCAGCTGCGGCAAATCGGCCAGCAACGCATCGTCGATGGCCTGCGCGATTTCGGGCAGCGAGGTCTCGGTCGTCAGGCTGGAGCGCAGCTTGGCCGTGGCGGCCTGGGCCACGGTCGCGCCGTGCACGCTGGCCTCGATGATGCGCACTGCCAGCTCGGGCTCCCACTGCAGCTGCCAGCTTTCGCGGAAAGTACCCCGGTTGCGCTGGGCATCAGTGGCGCGCACGCCCCAGTCAATGCCGAGCAGGCGCAGACGGTGCAGGAAATGGCTGCGTGCCAGATCCGTGTCCTTGCGCAAATCCAGTGCCAGCAGCTTGCTTGCCGCCTCGGGCTTGAGGCGCAGCGATTTCTGCTGCTGCTCAATGTCGCGCTGCAGTGGCACCTGGGGTACATCGGCGGGCACCTGGCCCAGCACATGACCGACGGTCAGCTCCTCATCGATCAATCTGAGCGGCGCGTCCTCGCCCATGCAGATCACGGTGACTATGGCCTCGTTGATCTCCTCCAGGCCGGGCATGGGCTGGCCGCGCAGCGCCGCCAGGCCCTCGGCCAGACGCGTGGCCTCGATGATGTGAGCGCTGGAGCAGTCCAGATCCTTGTCGCGCAGCAGATGGGCCACGCGCGTCAGCCAGCCCGCCGTGCGCAGCGTGGCTGGAGAAACCTCGTTTTTGATAGCTACTTGCGCTTTACCATCAAGCGTTTGAGGCTGATTTGAATCCAAACCCTGGGACGACTGATAACACTGCCACAGATGCTGGTACCAACCCGGAGAAGTCACACCCGCGCCATAGCCGCTGCTGCTGGCCAGGTTGCGGTAGGTCCAGGGGGCCCAGGTCGCCATCACCTTGGCCTTGGGCAGGCCTTTGAGCAGTGCGCTGTCGGCCTTGGCCGTCACGCTGGCCTTGAGCGCCGGCACATGCCAGGCGCCACAGACCACGGCAATGCGCTGGTGACCGGCCTTGATCGCCTCGCGAATGCACTGGCGCATATGGGCTTCGCGCAGTGCTTCGCGCTTCATGTATTCCTCGCCGCGCCAATGTTCGCCATCCTTGGACAGTTCTTCGCGAGCTGCCGTCATCACCTCGCCAATGCTTTCAAACAGTGCTTCGCTGTCGCCGCGCTCCTCGACCAGACGGTTCCACCAGCTCTCGCCATCGTCAAAGCCTGCGGCATGGGCCAGCCAGTCCAGCGGATCGCGGTGCAGGTGTTGAGGGGGCGGTGCCGGGATGTCCAACTGCAACCCGTGCTCGTCACCGTCCTGCATATCGGCCAGCGTCGCGGCCTCCGCGACATCCGGTGCATCCTGCTCCGAGTCCGGGACAGCCACCGCCTGCACAGCAGCCTCTGCCTCCTGTTCCGCCTTCTTCAGCGCTTCGCGTCGCGCAAACTCGATGGCCATGCCATGGGTCTGGGGCAGGTCGATGAAGCGCGTGGCAACACCCTGGCGACTGGCCCACTGCAATGCCTGCCATTCGGGTGAAAACTCGGCAAATGGATAGAACGCGGCCTGGCTGGGCTCGTCCTGCATATAGACCAGCATGGCCACGGGCGGGCGCAGCTCGGCACTTTGCAGCATGGGCAGCAGCGCCTCCCCCTCTGGCGGGCCTTCCACCAGCAGGCAATCGGGCTGCAGTGCTTGCAGCGCCTGCAACAGGCTGCGCGCGCAGCCCGGGCCGTGATGGCGTATGCCAAAGAAATGAACAGAATCAGCGGAAGTGGCCATGGGCTGGGTCAATCAGAAATTCTTGAGGAGCGACTGCATTTCAATGCGGTTGGCACAGCCCAGCGAATCGAAGATTCGCGCTTGAGACGAGGCGTCTTTGTCGAAGACAGTAGCAGCGCTACGGCGAGACAAAGCAACGAAGTATCAAGGGCTGTGGCAGCCGCTCGCCGAATTACAGTTGCTCGCGGCAGGCGCGGTACAAATCCTTCCAGTCGCTGCGCTCCTTGACCACGGTTTCCAGATATTCCTTCCACACCACCGTGTCCTGCACCGGGTCCTTGATCACGGCTCCCAGCAGGCCCGAGGCCACATCGGCCGCGCGCAGCACGCCATCGCCGAAATGGCCGGCCAGCGCCATGCCGCTGTTGATGACCGAGATGGCCTCCGCCGTGGACAGCGTGGAGCTGGGCGACTTCACGCGCACGGTCTTGCCGTCCTCGGTCTGGCCGTGGCGCAGCTCGCGGAAGATCTGCACCACGCGGCGCACTTCCTGCAGCGCAGGCGGTTCGGTTGGCAACTGGAGCGCCCGCCCCTGCTCGGCCACGCGCTTGGTGACGATCTGCACTTCCTCGTCCTGCGAGGCAGGTACAGGCAGCACCACGGTGTTGAAGCGGCGCTTCAATGCGCTCGACAACTCGTTGACGCCCTTGTCGCGGTTATTGGCCGTGGCGATGACAGAGAATCCCTGCACGGCCTGGAACTCCATGGACAGCTCCGGCACGGGCAGCGTCTTTTCGGACAGCACGGTGATCAGCGTGTCCTGCACATCGGCGGGAATACGTGTGAGCTCCTCGATGCGGGCGATCTTGCCCAGCTTCATGGCATGGACCAGCGGACTGGGAATCAGCGCTTTCTCGGACGGACCATGGGCCAGCAACTGGGCATAGTTCCAGCCATAGCGCAGTTGCTCCTCACTGGTGCCGGCCGTGCCCTGGATCAGCATGGTCGAATCGCCGCTCACAGCCGCAGACAGATGCTCGGACACCCAGGATTTGGCCGTGCCGGGCACGCCGTACAGCAGCAGGGCACGGTCGGTGGCCAGCGTGGACACGGCAATCTCCATCAGGCGCGGATTGCCAATGTATTTGGGGCTGAGCTCAAACCCGTTGCTGAGCTTGCCGCCCATCAGATACTGGAGCACGGCCCAGGGCGAAAGCTTCCAGTTGGGCGGGCGCGGACGGTCGTCCACCTTCTGCAGGGCATCGAGTTCTTCGGCAAATTGCGCCTCGGCGTGCTGACGTAGTACTTGGCTCATGATGACTTTCGGGTTGAATGCAGAAAAATTCGAAGGCTTAGGCGCTCAGCGCGGCATGCAGGGCCATGCGCAGATCGGTGATACGGTTGAGTTGCTCGAGCACGCGCTCGTCATCCCAGGGGCGCAGGCGGGCGCGCTCCAGCCGCGCCTGTTGTTCGGGCGTCAGGGTGCTTTGCGCAGCAACGGTAGTGGCCTCTTCGGCCGCATCGGCCACCTTGGATACCAGCTTTTGCCAGAGCCCGGCCAGCCCTGACGGGGCTGCGGCCTCGGGCTGCTGCTCTGGCGCGGCAGGTTTCTCAGCCTGTGCAGGTTGACGCCAGAGCCACACAAAGCGCGGCAGAACGGCCGGATGCAGCCGGCGCGCGCAGGCCAGCACGGCCTGGTCGGCCTGCCAGCTATGCCAGCTGCCCGTGGCCTGCTTGCCGCCCAGCGCCTTGTCCAGAGCGTCCATCAGTTGCTCCGACATGGATTGAGAAAACACGCCAACCACGGGCATGCTGCTCTCGATGGTGTTGATGCGATCCACCAGGCTGCCCTTGGCCTGCTGCAGCTGCGCCTGCCAGAGCGCCTCGCGCTCCTGCTGGCTCAGTCGGTCCAGCAGGGCCGGCAGCAGCGCTTCGGCCCGCGCATCGCGCTCCATGGTCTGCAGCAGCGCAATCCAGCGCACATCGGGCTGATCGCGCAGCGCCGCCAGCCAGCCCTGGCGCAGGGCGGTCTTCCAGTCGCTGCGGCGGCTCCAGTCCCAGAGCTGCTCGGGCGTCATCTCCAGGGTCTGCAGCCAGAAGTCAATCGGCGCAAGTTCCACCATTTGCTGCAGCCACCAGGCTTTCACGCCCTTGATATAGGCCGGCGGCTGCAGTGCAATGCCGTCGCGCTCCCAGTCCTTGCTGCCCTCCTCGGGCGGCTCGATCTGCCATTCCCCCTTGGCATTGCGGCTCAGCATGGACTGCAGCCAGCCCAGGATGCGCAGGCTGTGCGCGCTTTGCGGCAGGCGCGAGAGCAGGCGGGCCGCGTTCTCACGCACCTCCTTGCTGCGATCGGTCAGCAGCTTTTCCAGCAGCGGCTCGTCCGCCATGGACAGCCCCACGCCCAGAGCCAGCACCATTGGCGCACGCTCCTTGGCATTGAGCTCCTTCAAGCTAGCTTCCAGTCTGGCGCGGGCCTGGTCTGCATCGGTATCACGTTCGCTATGCAGCAGCGCCACGCGCTGCTCGATGGAGCCTTCCTGCCAGATCAGCTCTGCATTGGCTGTCTCCTGCACGCCGCTGGCATAGCTCCATTGCGGGTTGAGCCCGGCCAGCCAGCGTCCTCGCTCGCCCAGCACCGGCGTCAGCCAGGTACGCAGCTCCACCGAACGGCGGCCTTCGTTCAAAGCATCGACCAGAAGTGCATAAGGCAAGCGCTGTCCGGCCTGATCGAGGGCATGGAACATAGGAGCCAGCATGTTCTCGGGCCCATGCTGCAGCACATCACGCATCAGGCCATGCAAGCGCTCATCATCGGACGCGCGGCGAGACTCGTCGGCAGGCAGTGCTGGGGAGCTCAAAAGCGCACCGAGCCTGACCTGCGCACCGGGTTGCCAGCCCGCTCGCTCCAGGACGGCGGCGACGGCGCTGGCTCTGAGCAGTTGTGCAGCCGTTGACGCAGCCGGCTGCAGCCAGGCGGCTTGCATGGCTTGCAAACCGGGGCTGGCTGCGGCGTCAATCTGCGCGGTCAACACCGCAGGTACGGCCAGCCTGTCCGCGCCGACCAGACTTGACTGCTGCAGCGCAGCCCACAAATTGGCGCTGCTCATCGCATCTCTCCTTGGTTCTGCCAGATGGGGGACAAGACCTGGCTGTGAGCATCCTGCTGCCAGGCACTGAGCAAACGCCAGCGCCCCAGTTGCGGCCCGGACTCCCACTCGCCAAACAGGGCCAGAGGCGTGCCGCCACTCAGCGCCAGCAGCCGCCAGGCTTCGTCATCGGCAATCACCGCAGGCACGGGTGCCGCCTGGCTCTGTCCTGTGGGCCAGCCCACCAGCCATTGCCCCTCTACATACAGCAGCTGGGCATCCGCACACCACAGCGGCTGCACCGGCTGCAGCGCATTGGCGGCAATGCGCTCGCCCAATTGTTGCAACGGTTCGCCCAGAGCCTTGACCGTCAGGGCTGCGGCATCGGAGCTGTCGATTGCTTCAACCCCATTGACGGCAACCGCCCGCAGGCTCGCCCTGCCCGGATAAAAGCTCAAGGCTGCGCGATAAGCGCTGCCGCTTACCCAGGCCGTCTCGAATCCTCGCCCGCCCTGGGCATAGTCCAGCATCAGGGCAGCGCGGCCGGTATTGAGGCCCTGCAGCCAGACTCGGCGTTCCAGCAGGCGACCCTCGCGCTCAATCAGGCGCTGACCCAGCACCCGCCAATCGTCGCTGATGGTCTCGCCACGGGCCTGTACTTCGGCCTTGTCCATGGGCCAGCCCAGAGCAGCCATGACGTCGGCCTTCACCTCGGGGCTCAGCGAGTCGCGCCGCTGCACCGCGTCCACCAGCAGCTGCCAATGGCCAAGCTGCACCAGCAGGTCACGCGGCCAGGTCGGGTGGCTGTCCACCAGCTCCCAGGCTTCCCTGATACGCGCGGCCATGCCCGTGGCCTGGGCATCCACCATGCGTGCCGCCATGGTGTTCCAGTGCTGGCGCGTCTGGCTGTCGCCGGCCTGATTGGCCAGGCCGGTGCGCACCATGTCCTGCATCCATAGCGACAGCTCCTGCATGCCGCCAGCAACCTTGTCCCAGCGCTTGTCCTCGCGCTTGGCCTGCTGTCTGGCCAGAGCCTCCTGATCCGCAACTGGCGCAGCGGCAATGGCGGCCGCCTTGGCCTCTTTCTGCTCGGCTTTTTGCTGACGACCACCCAGCCAGTTGCTGACCCATTCCGGGGGCTCTCCGCCCTCCGGCACCTGGCCGCCTGCGCGCAGCAGCATCAGCGCCAGCCCGTGCTTGCAGGGGAACTTGCGGCTGGGGCAGGAGCACTTGAAGGCCGGCCCGCTCAGATCGACCTGAGTCTGATACGGCTTGCTGCCGCTGCCCTGGCATTCCCCCCAGACCGCAGCATCATTGCTGCCTGTGTTCGGCCATTTGCTCAGGGACTGCAGTCCCTTGGCCGCCTTGGATGACGCAGCATCCGGCGACAGCGCCAAAACTTCCGCTTCCGTTGCTAATACACGCGACACCAATGTCTCCCGTCCCGAATCGACGCAATATCTTGATAGTTCGAGGCGCTTACGTACCAAGGGCGAGTGCGAGACTACCCTCGGAAAACCTCGTCCGCACTTTGCTGAAACTGTGTTTTCAGCGCGGCAAAAACTGTGGTTTGACCGACCGCGCAAACTGTTGCGCGCAATGCGTCAGCCTATCATCGCCATGGCACTGTGCCGATGAAAACGTGCAAAAAATCAGAACATAGAGAAGCTGGGTGACATGCATCAACCGGCTTCCTCGTCGAGCTGCGGTACCTCTGTTCCCGGTGAACATTCAGCCTGCCGACGCTGCTGCAGATGCAAGTACCGACTCCGCAGCAGCCAAGCCACGGCATGCTTGCTACTTTTGCTTACCAATGGCTCAGCCCGGCTTCGGTGCTCATTCCGCGCAAGCTGCCCGCAATTGCACCTTGCTGCCTATCTGGCTGTCAAATTGCTACCAGGGGTCTGAATGCTCTGGGTCAAATCGACCAGGACACTTTCGACGCCATACACGCCCTGTGTCACAGCCTTGGAAGTCGGCTCTGGGTCGGAGAATTAGCCACTGACGATGCTTCGGCTGGCAAGCCCGCTGCCAACAAGATAGAGGACTGCAAGAGATTCTGTCTGGCAGCTAACGAACAGCGTCGAAAGTTCTCCAGCAAGAGCTGTTCGCCGGCATCCCCCGCTGGAAGATCCGACTGGCGCCGGCCGGTCAGCACAAACAGCACATCAACACCTGCTGCGGCAACTGCAACAAGGTAATCACTATCCGGCTTTCGTTCGTCTTTCTCGTAGAGCAGCTGCGCCTGCTTGCGCACACCGCCAAGTTGGCCAAACCCTTCCTGATTTAAGCCAAGGCGTTCTCGTTCCTCACGCAAACGCGCACCAATACCCATATGTATAACTCAATATTGACAAATATACGCATTTGCGTACTATTGCCATACCTAAGCCAAGCTAGCGCCGCTTCACAGCACCGCACTAGAGGCAAAAAGCAGCAGCCCTTTGCACAGAGCTGCTGCACCTATTCACATCAATCAGTAGATTTTGACATGAAGCAGCTACATCCCCACGCGCAGGCCCGCACATGACTTGAGAGCCAAGGCCTACGGTCGCCCAATGGACACGGAACAGTCCAGATAGCCGCTTCCCGATCAACAGCCGGTGCAGTGTCGGCAACGGATCTTGCCTGCTCTGACAACAGGCACTCTACGAATGTGTTCTGTAGCGCTCGACAATTTCAGCCTATGTCTGAGTCCGGCGTTTACGGACTTGATGCTGTCAAAGCATCAGCTATCCATGCACGACTGTCGCGGGCAAATCAGCGCAGCTGAAAGCATGCGCTATTCAACACCAACGCCAGGACCTGCAGATCAGGCCCGACTGGAGTTTTGAGTCATGAGCCAGGACATTTTCGATCAGCGTGCCGATGGCAAGGCTTTTGCGGCAGCAGCTTCGTTGGCGCCGGCAACCGTGCCACAAGCCCAGATTGCCTGCCACCAAGCGCAGTTGATCGGCTATGCGTTGAGCCACCATGTGCCGGACATGCGGCGAGGCTTCGATATTCTTACCAGCTATGGCCGCTGGCATATAGATGCGAAGCCAGCCGCGCAGATGGCCGAGTTGATGCGCCAGCATCTGATGCAGCAACTGGAGACGATCTAGGCCTACGCTTCCGACAGGACGCGGAAAGCAGTTCACCCGATCCTTGAAGTCGGCCTCCGGGAAGACCATGAACCATGAAAAAAGGCTCTGCAGAATGCAGAGCCTTTTGATTGCGCTAGCAGTACCCGGGTATCAACCCAGCCACTTGCGGGCGTTGCGCCAGACGCGCATCCAGGGGCTGAATTCGGACTTGTCGCCCGAGGTCCAGCTCATCTGCACATTGCGAAACACGCGCTCGGGGTGAGGCATCATCGCCGTGAAACGGCCATCGGCCGTCGTCACTGCTGTCAGGCCACCGGCCGAGCCGTTGGGGTTGAACGGGTACTGTTCGGCAGGCTGGCCGTGGTTGTCCACATAACGCATGGCCTTGACCACTTGCTCGGCATTGCCACGGAACTGGAAGTTGGCATAACCCTCGCCATGTGCCACGGCGATGGGCAGGCGGGAGCCGGCCATGCCTTGCAGGAACAGGCTGGGCGACTCCAGCACTTCGACCATGGACAGACGCGCTTCGAAGCGGTTGCTCTGGTTCTGCGTGAAGCGCGGCCAGTCCTGCGCACCAGGGATGATATCGGCCAGCTCGGCAAACATCTGGCAGCCGTTGCACACGCCCAGACCGAAGGTGTCGCTGCGACCGAAGAAAGCCTGGAACTGCTCGGACAGACGGTCGTTGAAGGTAATGGAACGCGCCCAGCCAATGCCCGCACCCAGGGTGTCGCCGTAGCTGAAGCCGCCACAGGCCACCACACCGGCGAAGTCCTTGAGCTGCGCACGACCGGACTGCAGGTCGCTCATGTGCACGTCCACTGCATCAAAGCCGGCTTCGGTGAAGGCGTAGGCCATCTCCACATGGGAGTTCACGCCCTGCTCGCGCAGCACAGCCACGCGAGGCTTGGAGGCCACATTGATGAAGGGCGCTGCCACGTTCTCCTTGGGATCGAACGTCAGATGCACATGCATGCCGGGGTCGGCAGGTTCGCCAGCGGCAGCATGCTCGCTGTCGGCGCAGACGGGGTTGTCGCGTTGCTGGGTGATCTTCCAGCTCACGGCATCCCAGACCTGGTGCAGATCGGACAGAGTTGCTCCGAACACCTTGTTCGCATCGCGCCACACCTGCAGCTCGCCCTTGCCTGCGTCCACGGGAGACGAGGCGGGACGGGTCTTGCCGATGACATGGCTGCACTGGATCAGGCCATGTTCGCGCAGCACCTGCAGCACTTCGGCACGGTCTTCCGTCCTGATCTGCAGCACGGCGCCCAGCTCTTCGTTGAACAGCGCGCGAAGGGTCAGATCTTCGCGGCGGCCGGAGACCTGCTTGCCCCAGTTCTTGCCTTCGCCGCTATCCATGCGGCTGTCGGAGATACCGTCGCCTTCGGTGATCAGCATGTCCACATTCAAGGCCACGCCCACATGGCCGGCAAAGGCCATTTCGGCGGCCGTGGCCAGCAGGCCGCCGTCGCCCTTGTCGTGGTAGGCCAGAATCAGTCCCTTGGCGCGCAGCGCATTCACTGCATCCACCATGGCGATCAGATCCTTGGGCTCGTCCAGATCCGGCACCTCGTTGCCCGACTGATTGAGCACCTGACCGATGATGGAGCCGCCCATGCGCATCTTGCCGCGGCCCAGGTCGATCAGCACCAGGGTGCTGTCTTCCACCTCGGCGTCGAGCTGGGGCGTGAGCGTGGTGCGCACATCGTCGATGGAGGCAAAGCCGGTGATGATCAGGCTCACGGGCGAGGTGACCTTCTTGGTCTGGCCGTTCTCGCTCCATTGCGTGCGCATGGACAGAGAGTCCTTGCCCACGGGAATCGAGATGTTCAGCGCGGGGCACAGCTCCATGCCCACAGCCTTGACGGTGGCGTACAGCGCAGCGTCTTCACCGGCTTCGCCGCAGGCGGCCATCCAGTTGGCCGACATCTTCACCTTGGACAGCTCGATGGGCGCGGCCAGCATATTGGTGATGGCTTCGGCCACGGCCATGCGACCCGAGGCGGGCGCGTCGATGGCGGCCAGCGGTGTGCGCTCGCCCATGGCCATGGCTTCACCCTTGAAGCCCTTGTAGTCGGCCAGGGTCACGGCCACGTCGGCCACCGGCACTTGCCAGGGACCGACCATCTGGTCGCGATGGGTCAGGCCGCCGACGGCGCGGTCGCCAATGGTTATCAGGAAACGCTTGGAAGCCACCGTGGGGTGGGCCAGCACTTCGATCACGGCCTTTTCCAGCGGCACGCCGGTCAGGTCCATGGCGGGCAGCTCGCGCTCCACGCTGGTCACATCCTTGTGCACCTTGGGCGGCTTGCCCAGCAGCACGTTCATGGGCATGTCCACGGGGAACTTCTGGTCGCCGGACTCGACCGCCGTGTCCTCCAGCACCAGTTGGCGCTCTTCGGTGGCCGTGCCGATCACGGCAAACGGGCAGCGCTCGCGCTCGCAGAAGGCCGTGAACTGCTCCAGCGATTCGGGAGCGATGGCCAGCACGTAACGCTCCTGCGATTCGTTGGACCAGATTTCCTTGGGCGACAGGCCGGACTCTTCGAGCTTGACGGCACGCAGGTCAAAGCGTGCACCGCGCCCGGCATCGTTGGTCAGCTCGGGGAAGGCATTGGAGATGCCACCGGCCCCCACGTCGTGGATGGCCAGGATCGGGTTCTCGGCGCCCTGCTGCCAGCAATGGTTGATGACTTCCTGCGCACGGCGCTCGATCTCGGGATTGCCGCGCTGCACCGAGTCAAAGTCCAGTTCTGCTGCATTGGTGCCCGAAGCCATGGAGCTTGCCGCACCGCCGCCCATGCCGATGCGCATGCCGGGACCGCCCAGCTGGATCAGCAGCGTGCCCGCCGGGAACTCGATCTTCTTGGTCAGTTCGGAATCGATCACGCCCAGGCCGCCGGCGATCATGATGGGCTTGTGGTAGCCACGGGTGATGTCGCCGACCTGCTGCTCGTACTCGCGGAAATAGCCGGTCAGATTGGGACGGCCGAACTCGTTGTTGAACGCCGCGCCGCCCAGAGGGCCTTCGATCATGATCTGCAGCGGGCTGGCGATATGTTCGGGCTTGCCTACTTCGCTGCCCCAGAGCTTGGAAACGGTGAAGCCCGTAAGGCCGGCCTTGGGCTTGGAGCCACGGCCGGTTGCGCCTTCGTCACGGATTTCGCCGCCGTTGCCGGTCGATGCACCGGGGAAGGGCGAAATCGCCGTAGGGTGGTTATGTGTCTCCACCTTCATCAGCACATGGTTGGTAGCCGCCTGCTTCTGATAGCTGGGAGCGCTGACTGCGCCTGCCTTGGCATCGAACTTGGCGACAAATCGCTCAACCTCATGGCCTTCCATGATGGAAGCGTTGTCGGCATAAGCCACCACGGTGTGCTGGGGCGAGCAGGCCTCGGTGTTGCGGATCATGCCGAACAGCGATTTTTCCTGCTCCACGCCGTCAATGGTGAACTTGGCGTTGAAGATCTTGTGGCGGCAGTGCTCGGAGTTGGCCTGCGCGAACATCATCAGTTCCACATCCGTGGGATTGCGCTTGAGGTCGTTGAAGGCATTGACCAGATACTCGATCTCGTCTTCGGCCAGGGCCAGGCCCCATTGCTTGTTCGCGGTTTCCAGCGCTGCGCGGCCACCGCCCAGCACATCCACAAACTCCATGGGTTGTGCCGCCAGGGTGGTGAACAGTTGCTCGGCTTCAGCACGTGTCGCAAACACGGACTCGGTCATGCGGTCGTGCAGCAAGGCGGCAATCTGTGCCGTCTGCTGCGGCGAGAGCTCGGGCTTGCCGCCCAGCAGGCCGGACTTCACGTCCACGCGATACTCGGTCATGCGTTCCACACGGAACACATTCAGGCCGCAGTTGCGCGCGATATCGGTGGCCTTGGAGGCCCAGGGCGAGATGGTGCCCAGGCGGGGAGTGACGATGAAGGCCAGGCCTTCAACGCTGCCCTTATAGGGGTCACCATAAGTCAAGAGCGCCGAAAGGCGCTCTTGCAATGCGGGCGCAACTGCGCCCTCGGTGGCAACCAGGTGCACAAAGCGTGCAGATACGCCGGTGATCTTGGGGTGGATGGCGACCAGATCGGTCAGAAGCTGTTGGGCGCGGAACGAGCTCAGGGCGTTTCCACCCTCAAACTGTGTCAGATGCAATGTCACGTGGCGGCCTGTTTATGTGAAGGCTGTTGAAAAGCGTCCTGGTCAATCCCCTGCCTGAGAGGACCGGGCCAAAGCGCTGAATTCGGTGAGCCTCGGATTTTACCGTGCCTCGGGGTTAGTCCGAATGCTCACACCCACAAGCCCTGCATGTTCAAGCGCGCAATGGGATAATTGCGACCATGAGCATCACACTGAAGACTCCCGAAGACATCGAGCGCATGCGCGTTGCAGGCCGCTTTGCTTCGGATGTGCTGGACTACATCACCCCCCACATCAAGCCCGGCATCACCACCCAGCAGATCGACGATCTGTGCGCCAAGCGCATGGCCGAGCAAGGCACCAAGACGGCCTGCCTGGGCTATCAGCCCCCAGGCATGACGCCCTACCCGGCCTATGTCTGCACCTCGGTCAACCATGTGGTGTGCCACGGCATCCCCAACGACAAGCCTTTGAAGAAGGGCGATATCGTCAATGTCGACGTGACCATCATTACCGAAGACGGCTGGTTCGGCGACAACAGCCGCATGTTCATCATTGGCGAAGGCACGATTGCGGCCAAGCGGCTATCCAAGCTGACCTTCGAGGCCATGTGGAAGGGCATTGCCCAGGTCAAGCCCGGTGCCACGCTGGGCGATATCGGCCACGCCATCCAGACCTATGCGGAGAGCAACAACCTGTCCGTGGTGCGTGAATACTGCGGCCACGGCATCGGCAAGGTGTTCCACGACGAGCCCCAGGTGCTGCACTACGGCCGCCCCGGCGAAGGCGTGGTGCTGGAAGAAGGCATGGTCTTCACCATCGAGCCCATGCTGAATCTGGGTAAGCGCGACATCAAGGCCATGCCCGACGGCTGGACCGTCGTCACCAAGGACCGCAGCCTGACTGCCCAGTGGGAGCTGATGCTGGCCGTCACCAAGACCGGCTATGACGTGCTGACCTGGTCCGAGGGCTCGCCCACCCCGCCCGACTTCATCACGGCCATCCGCACCTGAGCGCACTGCTGCCGCTGACCTGCATGCCGCATCTGGCCAAAGCCGGATGCGGCATATTTTTTGCTTGTAGACCTTGTGCTGCAAGCGCCATGCGCTCATCTTTTTGCCATCACAGGCCTCAAGCCCAAGTCAGTTGGGTTAAGGTGACGCTCAAGCACTTGCCCTGTTGAAACGCTTTTTTCTACTGCGCATGACCTCCTCTGCCCACTCCTACGCCAACTCTGCCGACGCCTCCGACCTCTCCTCGCTACAGGGCCTGCGCGAGCAATACCGCGAGGCCAAGGCCCGGCAGATGGAGTTGCTGCGCAACCCCACGCTGGGCAGACGCAGCGTGCGCGGAGTGCTGCACCATTTCAGTGAACTGGCCGACGGTCTTCTGCGCACCCTCTGGCAGCGCGCGCAGATGCCGCAAGGCGCGGCCCTGCTGGCCGTGGGGGGTTATGGACGCGCCCAGCTCTTTCCCTACTCGGACATCGATGTGCTGGTGCTGCTGCCCCAAAGCAGTGCACCGCCGGCTGCGGAACTGGCGGCCAGCATCGAGCAGTTCATCAGCAGTTGCTGGGATGCTGGCCTGGAAATCGGCTCCAGCGTGCGCAGCATTGCCGAATGCCTGCAGGAGGCCGCGCAGGACCTGACGGTACAGACCGCCATGCTGGAGTCACGCCGCATCACCGGCAGCAAGGCCTTGTTTGCCGACTTCGAACAGCAGTTCCGCGCACAACTTGATCCCAAGGCTTTTGTCGAAGGCAAGCTGCTGGAAATGCGCCAGCGCCACGCCAAATACGATTTCACGCCCTATTCGCTGGAGCCCAACTGCAAGGAATCGCCCGGCGGGCTGCGCGATCTGCACACCATGCTCTGGCTGGCCAAGGCCGCAGGCTTCGGCAACAGCTGGCACGAGCTGGCCGAGCAAGACCTGATCACCCATTTCGAGGTCCAGCAGCTCGAATCCAACGAATCCCTGCTCAGCCTGATCCGTGCCCGCCTGCATGCCGCTGCCGGCCGCCATGAGGACCGGCTGGTCTTTGACCTGCAGACCGCCGTGGCCGAAGCCTTCGGCTACCGCTCCAACACGCCGGAGGGACGCAAACTGGCCATGCGCGCTGGCGAGACCCTGATGCGCCACTATTACTGGGCCGCCAAGGCAGTGACCCAGCTGTGCCAGATCGTGCGCATGAGCATCGAGGAGCGCCTGAACCCCGGCTCTCACGAACTGATCCAGCTCAATGATCGCTTCTGCGAGAAGGCCGGCACCATCGAGGTGGTCAGCGACGATCTGTACGAGCGCGATCCGCATGCCATTCTCGAAACCTTTCTCATGTATGAGCAGCATGAGGGATTGACGGGTCTGTCGACGCGAACCCTGAGAGCGCTGTATGCCAGCCGCGATGTGATGGACAGCGCCTTCCGTCGCGACCCGGTCAACCGCGCCACCTTCATGAAGATCCTGCAGCAGCCGCGCGGCATCACCCATGCCATCCGGCTGATGAATCAGACCTCGGTGCTGGGCCGCTATCTCTGGCCCTTCCGCCGCATCGTGGGGCAGATGCAGCATGATCTGTTCCACGTCTACACCGTGGACCAGCATATCCTGATGGTGCTGCGCAATGTGCGGCGCTTCTTCATGGCCGAGCATGCCCATGAGTATCCGTTCTGCTCCCAGCTTGCCGCAGGCTGGGACAAGCCCTGGATCCTGTATCTGGCTGCCATCTTCCACGACATCGGCAAGGGTCGTGGCGGCGATCACTCCGTGATCGGTGCCGTCGAAGTCAAACGTTTTTGCCGCGCCCACCAGATCGACAAGGCCGATGCGGAGCTCGTCGAGTTTCTAGTGCGCGAGCATCTGACCATGAGCCAGGTGGCACAGAAGCAGGACCTGTCCGACCCCGACGTGATTCGTGCCTTTGCCGAACGCGTCGGCAACGAGCGCAAGCTCACCGCCCTGTACCTGCTGACGGTAGCCGACATTCGCGGCACCAGCCCCAAGGTCTGGAGCGCCTGGAAAGGCAAGCTGCTGGAAGACACCTACCGCCTGACCTTGCGCGTGCTAGGTGGCCGCGCCCCGGATGCCGCTGCCGAGATCGAAGCCCGCAAGCGTGAGGCACTGGTGCAGCTGGCCCTGTCCGCCCAGCCCTTCGAGTCCCACAAGAAACTCTGGGAGACACTGGATGTGAGCTACTTCATGCGCCATGAAGCGGCCGACATCGCCTGGCATACCCGCCATCTCTCACGCCATGTGGGCCAGGGCAAGCCCGTGGTGCGCGCCCGGCGGTCGCTGGCCGGCGAAGGCCTGCAAGTGCTGGTCTATGCACCCGACCAGCCCGATCTTTTTGCCCGCATCTGCAGCTACTTCGACCGGGCCGGATTTTCCATCCTCGATGCACGTGTGCACACGGCCAACAACGACTACGCACTGGACACCTTCCAGGTCGTCGCCCCAACCATGCAGGAGCAGTACCGCGAGCTCATGCACATGGTGGAAAGCGATCTGACGCAGACACTGCTGCAGGGCGGCCCGCTGCCCACGCCGTCGCAAAGACGGCTGTCGCGCCGCGTCAAAAGCTTTCCATTCGCTCCGCGCGTCATCCTGCGCCCCGATGAAAAAGCCCAGCACTGGCTGCTGTCCATCTCCGCGTCAGACCGCGCCGGCCTGCTCTACATCATTGCCCGCATCCTGGCACAGCACCATATCAGCGTGCATCTGGCCAAGATCAGCACCCTGGGCGAGCGCGTGGAAGACACCTTCCTCATCGAAGGCCCTGAACTGCAGGACAACAGCAGCCAGTTGCGCATGGAAACCGAGCTGCTCAAGGCCCTGGCCCAACCCGGTTGAACCAGACCCGGCAATTCGGGCTTTAGTTTGATGATTCGCTGCCGATAAGCAGTCACCACTACTACGGAAAGCCCATGCAGCTCGCCTCCAATGAAGTTGCGGCATCGCCGCCCACCACACGCAGTGGCCTGTTTCATATGCCGTTGTTTCGGCCCGGCACCGAGGTCACTCAGAATGGCCGACGCGAAATCGTCAGCCATGTCATCTTGCGCAGACGCGAACTGATGGTTTACCTCCGAGGTCACGACGACCCGGTCAAGCCCGATCGACTGAGTCTTGCCCCCACGGTGTTCACCACCGAACGCCGGCCCGAACCGCTGACCTGGTTTCTTTGATCCCTCAAAGCAAGAAAGCCGCTGAGCTCATGGCATCAGCGGCTTTTTCTATGGAGCCCGGCTATCAGCCCAGCTTGGCCTGGGCATTGGCCATGACCTGACCCAGTTGCACCGGCACCGCCGGCTGCCACTGCGGATTGAACTGCAGACCTGCCGCTTGCGGGAACAGCATGACCACCGTGGAGCCAAGCTGAAAGCGGCCCATCTCCTCGCCTCTAGCCAGCATCACCGCTTCGTCACCTTCGTAATTCCAGGTCTTGATATGGCCTGGACGCGGAGGATTGATCAGACCATGCCACACCGTGGCCATGCTGCCCACGATCGTCGCGCCCACCAGCACCAGCACGAAGGGCCCATGATCGGTATCGAACACGCAGACCACGCGCTCGTTGCGCGCAAACAGGCCGGGTACGCCACGTGCGGTTACCGGGTTCACCGAGAACAGATCCCCTGGCACATAGGTCATGCTGCGCAGCTTGCCGGCACAAGGCATGTGAATGCGGTGATAGTCGCGCGGGCTCAGATAGATCGTGGCAAAGCTGCCGTTATCGAACTGACGCGCCAGAGCCGCATTCCCTCCCACCAGAGCAGTCGCACTGTATTGATGCCCCTTGGCTTGAAAGATCTGCTCGCCTTCGATCCTGCCGAACTGACTGATCGCACCATCTACGGGGCAAATCCAGTCCGCCTGCGCCAGAGGACGAACACCGTCCTTGAGCGCACGTGTGAAAAAGGCATTGAAGGTCTTGTAGGCTGCGGGGTCGGGATTGGCTGCCTCGGCCATGTTCACCTGGTAGCGCTGGATAAAGCGACGAATGACTGCCGTCGTCAATCCGCCGGCCTCGGCTTGCGCCAGTTTTCCCATCAGCGCGGTCAGCGCCTGCTTGGGCAAGAAATATTGGGAAAGTACGGCGAGTCGATCAGACACAATGGAATTTTGCTATCAAAGTTATAGAGCTGTCGAACAGGATTCTAGCCAAGACCACGGCAGCGGCGGCTGTCTTTGGAGGCTACAGGCGTTTTACCCCATCCAGGCCACCGCCCAGGCGCGATATCTCAATGATGCAAGCGTCATGACAAAGACCTATGCACCCGTCTCATCGCTGCGACGCTTTACCCCTTTATGAGGGCATAAGCGAAGGCGAGACGCTACAATTCCAATGTTTAGCTGAATGCTGTTTCACAGCATGGCTTGATTGGATATCGGCCTTTTGTTCGGTCTGCGCAAACAGCGCAGCGCCCTTGCCACATTGAGGCCTGAGCAGTTGTACTGCTCAGGCCTTTTCCGTGGTGATGACGAGCAAGCGCCGCAACTGACCTTTTCTGAGAGATTGAACAAATGGCCAAGGAAGAACTGATTGAAATGCAAGGTTCCGTGACGGAAGTCCTGCCTGACTCGCGTTTTCGCGTCACGCTGGACAACGGTCACCAACTGATTGCCTACACCGGCGGCAAGATGCGCAAGCACCACATCCGTATTCTGGCTGGCGACAAGGTGTCGCTGGAAATGTCGCCCTACGATCTGACCAAGGGCCGTATTACCTTCCGCCACCTGGCCAACCGTGGCCCGGCCCCCACGACACCTCGTTCAAAATAAATAGCGCCTCATCATCAAAAATTCGCCACTTTCAAAAGATGCGCAATTTTTTGTAGTTAGAATAGAGGCTTCGGAGCGTAGCGCAGCCTGGTAGCGCATCTGCTTTGGGAGCAGAGGGTCGCGAGTTCGAATCCCGCCGCTCCGACCAAATGACAAGGGGTTAGATCGAAAGATCTAACCCCTTTTGTCTGTCTACGCTTCGCGACCTTGCCGGCTTATACGCGCCATCATATTTATTTGCGGCTTGGCAGACTAAGAACCGCCTTAGCCCCCTGTGAGGCCGGCACGAAGCATCGATGCATTGCGCCCTCATGGCAAGAAGACTGGCAGCCCCTCCCCTAATTCGAGCTTGCACACCTTCAGCCCAAAGTGACACAAGCAAGAGCTCTCCGTGAGCGATGAAGCAGCCCGCATCATCCACGCGACATGCCACCCGGGCGCGGCCTTGGCCGGCTCAAGGGAATAAGACAGAACCAGGGCCGCAGCAACCAGCTTTCGGCGGGCAGAAGGCAAAAGAAAAAGCCCCGGCTGCTACGGCCAGGGCTTTGGAATTGGCGCCAGGGGTTAAGCCATCTTTCAGTGCTACAACCTGAACCTAGCGATGCGTATCTTGCTCTCGAAATATGACAGACAGATGGCAAAAAGCCCTGACCGTTTCCGGCCAGGGCTTTATTGGTTGCGAGGGCCGGATTTGAACCAACGACCTTCGGGTTATGAGCCCGACGAGCTACCAGACTGCTCCACCTCGCGATATTCCGCGTCGGGGGCCGACCACCATTCCTAGGCGCCTGCATGATTTCCCCGACGTTTGCATTGTAGCACACATGTATAAATTTACAGCATGAATAGATATTCAGTAATGAATCCCCTCATGAAGCAACACAAAAGTCAACTGGCCAACCTAGCGGGCTTTGCTCGTTAGGGCTCGTGCAGCTTACCTTTTGGCCGCCTCTTGAATCGCTTCTTTCAGATCACCTATCTTCTTCTGAGCGGTGCCTTCAACCTGCTTTGCGATCCCCCTGGCTTCTTGCTCAGGACTGTCCATGTGCTCACCAAGCCTCTCCTGAATCCTGCCTTCCACATCCTTCAGCGTGCCCTTGGCTTGATCAGTATTCATGATGTCCTCCTTATGAACAAAGCCGCGAAATGCGGCTTGGGTCAAAGTTAAGCGCTAGTGAGGCCTACGGCCGTGGAACCTGCCAAGGCATCCATGTGATGCAAACCCTTGCACGCCATCAATTGTTCACAACGACAAGCCCAAAACAAAGGCGCCAGCGGATCATGCTTGGAACTATGGTCACGCCGCTGGCTACCGCCAGGCAACCAGGGCATATGCCTCAGTATTGCGATGAATGACCGCTATTGGAGCATTCCTTATCAAGATACGTCAGCAGCATCCGAAATATCGACCAGAGGGAACGCCGACCGTGGATTCGACATCATGGCGGCCCTGACCAGACGCCAGCGCACAGAATTCAAGTGCTCCTTCTGCAGGACATAGGCTGCAAACAACACGCGATGGAGCTTCATGGACGCGGCTTGCAGTACAAACTGAGCCTGTCCAGCACCCAGTCCAGAATAGAAGGCAATGCTCATCTTCCTGCCGCAGAGGCTGGTACCGTTCCTCGGCACTGACACATCGCAGCCTCTTCCAACGGCCCTGAACCCAGCGCCCGCATCTATCCGGCAACTCTTGGCACCATTCAGTTTCATGCCTCTAGACATCGATCCTGTCTTTCTATAGTCCTGGGAATCAAACGGTTATTTGCAAACGATTCTCAATTGCGTTTATGATTCATCCCATGGTGCAGCGAGTCGCTGTACCACCTCTTCATCGTGGGGCGCTGACAAGCAGGGGCTTGCAGCGTTTTAGCTAGCCAGCGGCCCTCTCCTATTAGCCAAGCCTTTTTTCCACGATCGAGCCAATCAAGTCGCCAACCACAGCAGCACGGCCAAATACCGTTGCGCAATCACAAGCCTGTCTCCCGTCTGGAGCACCGGTCAGAGCTTTTCGACTACGCCATCACGCACCGCATATGGCTAGCAGAGTCCTGCACCAGATTAACGGCAAGCATCCAGCAAAACCCGGCCATCGCCGCTACTGACCCGCCGCCCTGCGTTGCGGCAACGAGCCCGAAGAGGATGAAAAACCATGGCCAAACCACTTGGCACCATCGCGCTTGCTGCCCACCCCTCCGCTGCCGCAATACCCTGAGCCACTGGCCCGGCTTGGGCGGATGCCCCCCTTGCGCAACTTCATTCCTCTCTGGCAGTGCGATCCGAATCGCTGCACGCACTGCCTTTTCCTGCCCGTGCAAACAGCCTAGCGAATGGACAACAAGACCGTGCAATGCCTGTTTGAGAATTCGCGAGCACACCTCACAACTTACATTCCTGTCAACGAACTGCCACAGTCAAGCATTAAAAAGGGACTCATCAGCTTCCATCCACCCTTCAAGGAGTAGCCATGACCTACCTGTACGCCGCCTATCCCGAACTCAAAGCGACGAATCAAGAGATCATGACGCCAATGCCTGACCCGCACTCTCCCGAAGAGGTTCTGCGGATACTGTCCCAGACTCCACCCGAAGGCGAGTACAGCGCCGACGCTTTCTAAACGGTCTCCAGATAAACCAAGCCACCCGAAGGTGGCTTTTTTGTTTGCGTTTCAGGTCTAGCGCCGGCCGCTCCCACGCCCGCCGTGGTGCTTATGCCCACCTCCATGACCACCTGACCGATGGCCATGATGCTTGTGGCCGTGCGGATGCCCGTAGTACCCATCATGGTGACGGTGCCCATAACCATGCCCGTGATGTGCATAGCAGCCAGACAAGAACAGCGCAAAGGCCGAGACTCCAAGTAACTTTTTCATAGCAATAAGTCTAGGTTATTCAATCGCTTACGGGTATTCGATGTGTAAGCAAGTGAAGCCCTGCCATGCCTAGCCAGCCTTGAACTGGTTGTTGTTTCTGTAGCCTCATGTGACCCCGAATTTAGTGAACCACAACAGCCCCTCTTTCCAGAACCAGGATGGCTGCGATACGAGCCCTGGGATGAGGCTCAAGCGTCAGAAGTGCCTTGTCACCAGGGCCGATACCGCGCCGCTTGCGCGTCTCGAGTATCAAGCCCTGGAAGCAGGAGGACACAAAGCATGCCCAAGAGCGGCGTTGCCAGATAGTTCAAAAGACTCGAGCCAACTGATATGGCCAACGCACTCACCCGCCGGGTGGCCAGACGCAAGAAAGTTAACTCATCAGATATGAGAGCCCCATAGAGTTTCGACCTCTCCATACACAAAAAGCAAAAGCAAAAGGCGAGAGACCTGCTCAGCCAAATTGCAATCTCCAAAGATTTGGAAATTTCGATTTTCTGCAAACAGGGTTTACCCCTGTTTTCCATATCATCATTACGTGAAAAATAGAACGAAGATTCATTCTATTTTTACAATGCAAAAAGAACCTTGGACATTCTTTCCAAATCCCGGCTCCCGCCATATTCAAACGCTTAGTGTGGCTCTGAGGCTTTTTGTAAGGAATGGCTTCTTTAACACTTCAATCCAAGAGTTATGCACCGAGGCCGGAGTTTCTATCGGCTATTTCTACAACCATTTCACTGATAAGGAAGGCATTGCTAGGGAGCTTTATCGACACCTGCTCTCCCGCATGAATGTGCTGCTGGATGTAATTGAAGTGCAGCACGCAAGCAGCCGCGAACGCTGTGAAACCGTACTGCGCATGCTGTTCGCCTTGGCTGAAGCCGAGCCTGATGCAATGGGTTTTGTGGTCAACGCACGCCACCGCGAGTTCCTACCAGAGGAGCAAGCGATCTGTTCCGCTTCCGCATTTGTCCGTATGCGCGGCTTTGTGTTCTCAGGCATGAAAGACGGCGAGATTCGCTCAATGGAACCCATGGTTGCCGCCAGTTTGATGTATGGCAGTGCAATCCGCATTATCTGCCTGCGCCTTGACGGATTGGTGGACACACCACTCGAACAACTCTTTGACTCCTTGTGGGAAGGAGTATGGCGCTCGCTTCGGCCCGATTGAGTTTGGTTTCACGAACCGACACCTATCAGGTGCCGGCCATTTTCCGACTGAATGTTAAAAGGAGTAGCAGGATGGCGCATCACATATTGATCATTGGCGGTGGCATTGGCGGTGGCATTGGCGGAACCATGACGGCCAATCATCTGGTCGTCAAGTTATATCCGGAACTGCTAAGCGGCAAGGTGCGCATCACCATGCTCTCCAATTCTCCTTGGCACTATTACAAGCCAGCCTTTATGTATGTGGCTTTCAATGCATTCTTCCGGGACGAACTGAGACGTAAACAACGTGGACTGCTGAGACCTGAAATCGACTTTCAAGTCGAGGAAGTGGAGAGCTTTGATTTTCCGGCTCAATCAGTCCAATGCAAAAGCGGAAAACGCTTTCACTACGACCATCTTGTGATATCCACCGGCTGCGTTCCTTCTCCAGAGCGCATTGCCGGCTTGGCCGAGGGCGGCGACCATTTCTACCAGCATGGGCCTGCCCGCAAATTGGCCGACAAGCTGACTCGTATCGAGAAGGGTCGAATATTCATCACCGTGACCTTCCCCAAGACCCCGAACGTCCCCCACCAGTGCGGCATCGCACCGATCGAGACGACTCTGATGCTCGACGATCTGTTGCGCCGCCGCGGAGTACGAGACAAGGTGGAGATCATCTATACCTACCCCACGGTATCGCAATTGCTGCGTAACTGCCTGTTCCTTCAGAGGGATACCTGCGAGATCCTCCCCACGGTGTTCGAGCAGCGCGGTATACGTTATCAGCGCGGGTTCACGTTGTCGCACGTGGACCCCGACGCAAAAATCGCCTATTCGGAAGAGGGTGAGTCAGAAGACTTCGACATTCTCATGGCCACTCCCCCCATTCGCGCAGTACAGGCCGTACGCGATAGCGGTATGTCCCAGGCACAGGATGGCGAAGGTTGGCTCCCCACTGACCACGAGACGATGCAAATGCTAGGCACCTCGAATGTCTACGTGCTCGGAGACACCGTGGATCTTCCTGTCAGCAAGGCCGGCGGCTCCTGCCACAGCCAGTCACCTGTTGTCGTCAACAACATCGCATCGCAAATCCGCTTCGACCGTACTTGCGACGCATACGACGGCCGAGTTGTGGCCATCGCGCAGATGGGACTCGATAACGGAATGCCTCTTTGGTATGACTACAAAGCAGATGTCAAGCCAACGCCTCCCACCAAGATCGGCGGAATGATGCGCAAGGGCTTCAATCGAGGCCTGTACTGGGCGGTAGCACGAGCTCTGGTCTAAGCCAGCTTCATGGATGCACACAAGGAGATTCGAGATGAATAGCACTACCGATATTCCGATGGCCGAGCACGAATCTGCCATGAAACTCAGTGCAGGTCTGCTGAACGACGATGCCGCTCTTCAGGGTTTGGCCGAACTCATGGCCAAACTCGAGCCTCTATTGGCAGGGCGCCGCCTGAACCGTGTCGTAGACATGCTTTCAGTGGCTGCCGATGCGGTCGATATGAGTGATGCGTACATGGTCGAAAAGCTGGCCAGAGCTTTCGAAGAAAGCGTATCTGCAGCATGGTCAGCCGGCAACGCGGCCCGTATGGCCGCAGCCCGGATGGAGCGACTCGAGACAACACCTACTTTAATTGGCCTTCTTCGCATGGCAGGTGAGCCAGATGTGCGCCGTGGGTTGGCGTTCCTGCTATCCATGGCTGGAGCATTGGGCCGGCAACATGCCTATGACCCTATCGACTACACAGCGGACTGAAGGCAAGTCCTTGGCAGTTCTGGCTCCAGCCCCCTCCGCCGCAGCCGGTCTTTCTTTTCTGGAGAGGCAATCAATCTATGAGGCCTTGCCTCCTGAATAGTTGTGCCGCCTGCGCAACGCCAAGCCTTACCCCGCCGAACCCTTCGGACAGATCAGCAAGGCACTGGCAGAGCACTTTGCACCACCAGTTGCAGTCGTTGAAGCAGATGAGCCAAACGCCTTTGCAATCAAGCCCCCCCATGTCCACCGATTGCATTCGCCGAGGTACTGCCACACATTTACAAATCCACAACGGATGACGAGCGAGCGACCATCTGGACCACGGGAAAGGATGGCTGGCACGGCGCTGCGCTTGCCGTAGTGATGCCGCACACCGTCTGCTGGCGGGGCAGCCGCGGCTCTGCCCTGGCAGCACTTGAGGGTGCGCGCCGCTAACGGCACGCAGGTAGCGCAATGCAAAAGCCCGACCACTGTCGGCTTTCAAATACCGGCCAGCCTGTTTCGCGAGAAAGTAGAGCCTCAAAACCGTCTGTGCTCACTGCATAGCAGTGAGCTGCAAAAACAAAAATGCCCCACAAGCAAACCTGTGGGGCATTTTATAAACTGGGGTGGCTGATGGGACTCGAACCCACGACAACAGGAATCACAATCCTGGACTCTACCAACTGAGCTACAGCCACCGTAGAAGTCTCTATTCTACTTCAGAATTTGAGCCATCAAATCAAAATTGAGAGCAATAAACACTGAACTAGCAACGATTCAAGGCAAACACCTCTCATCAAATAAAAACGCTCTGCGCTGCAGAGCGTTTTTTGAATTCTGGGGTGGCTGATGGGACTCGAACCCACGACAACAGGAATCACAATCCTGGACTCTACCAACTGAGCTACAGCCACCGTAGAAGCATCTATTGTAATGCATAAATCAGGCCGAAAATAAACTCACACCTGATTTAAATGCCTTACTGTGGACGCGGCACCTTGATCTGGACCTTGAAGGTCTTCTTCAACTGTTCATAGTAGGCCATGACTTCAGCCATGGAAGACCACTGCGTGAACTGCGCCTTTTGCTGCTCCAGCACCTGAGCATCTTGCGCGGGACGCTGGGCAATGCGATTGACCTTGATCACGGCATAACCTGCATTGCCAAGATCGACACCCTCCCACGCGGGCAGGTCATTCGTGGGGGCGCGCAATGCCGCATCCAGCACTTCACGCGGCAGATCCCTGGCTTGATCGCGACCCACCTCGACAGCCGCGGGCAGTTGAGCTGCTTCAGGCTTGGCCTTCCATTCGGCCATCTTTGCCTTGCCTTCCTGCTTGGCCAGCTCTGCGGACTGGTGCGCCACATACAGCTGCTTGAGCTTCTCCCCCACTTCATCCATGGACTGGGTGTGCGCAGGAGCATAGCTCAGCACACGACCAGCCACCAGGTTGCTGGGGGCCAGCTCCACTGCGTCGGTATTGCGCTTGTTCTCCAAAGAGTCTGCGGAGAACAGTGCCTCAAGGAAGCGCTTGTTGGCCAGAGGGCCTTGCGCATCAGGGGCTGGCTCACGCGTCACGTTCTCGACCTTGTGAATGCTCAGCTTGAACTTCTCGGCCACAGGCTTGAGGCTTTCGGACTGCTCGTAAACGGCGTTGGAGAAGGCTTCGGCCGCCTCTGCAAACTTGCGCTGAGCCTGTTGTTGCTTGAGATCTGCTTCCAGCTTGGGGCGCATTTCCTCGAACGAGGGCACCTTGGGCTGCTTGATGCCGGTCAGCTCGATGATGTGAAAGCCAAAGTCAGACTCGACCACATCGCTGATGTCGCCCTGCTTCATCTTGAAAACGGCTTCTTCCAATGGCTTGACCATGGCCTCGCGGCCAAAGTAACCCAGATCACCACCATTGGCAGCAGAGCCGGGATCCTGCGAGTTGGCCTTGGCTACCTGGGCAAAGCTCTTGGGATCTTTGCGTACCTGGGCTAGCAATTGCTCAGCCTTGGCCTTGGCTTTTTCACGCTCTGCAGCCGGAAGGTCCTTGGCCGCATTGATCAGGATATGGCTGGCACGACGCTCTTCGGGACCGGCAAGACGGGCAGCATTTTCCTTGTAATAGGTGCGCAGGTCGTCTTCGCTCAGAACAATGCCTTGCTGTACAGCGGCCAGGTCCAATTGGACATACTCCACCGTTGCTGCCTCTGGCTGTTTGAACTGGTTGGTGTGTGCTTCATAGAAAGCCTTGAGCTCGGCCTCCGTGGGCTGGACCTTGCCTGCAAAGGCACTGGCATCAAACCGGGCAACTTGAATTTCTCGGCGCTGATACAGGGCGTCCATGGCCTGCTGCAACTGCGCGGCAGTCGTGAAGCTGGTCGAAGAGACGGAACCCAGTACCTGATTGAGTGCCAGTTCACGACGCAGATTGGCTTCAAACCCTTCGGGAGTCATGCCCTGCGAACCTACCAAAGCCTCGTAGGCTTCCGCATCCAGCGAGCCATCTGGCTTTTGCAAGGACGCAATCGCGGGGATTTCACGCAAGGTACGCACCAACTGTGCATCGGGCGTTGCCAGGTGCATCTTGGCAGCAGCTGCTGCCAGCACGCGATCACGCACCAGCTTCTCCAGCGTGGCATAGCGCGCCTCTGGCGAGTCGAGCAGCTTGGCATCCATGGTCGGATTCTGCGCACGCAGGCGGTCGCTTTCAGCCCTGTGAGCGTTGTCCCAGTCCTGCTGGGTGATGTCATGCCCATCCACGCGGGCCACAGTCTGGCTGGACTCGGTGAAGTAGTTCTGGTTGACTCCGACAAAAATGAAAGAGGGAATGATCAGCAAGAACAACAAGATCATCACGAACTTGGAATGCTTGCGGATGGATTCGAACATGGTCAATCTTTCTGCGGCAGCAAAAATAAAGGCGAACTTGCGTTCGCCTCATTAACAATGGTGAAAGCCGTGCGACCCGCTGCGCCACCGACCGGGCCTCTACAGGGCACTGATGCTCTACAGAACTGCCATCCAACCTCCACCAACAGGGTTAGGCTAATCCTGTCCATTCTAACTGCCAGCTTTTCCATTGCCGCTGTCTAGCCAGGGCATCTTGCATAGAAATACCCCGAGCAACCGTCACCTCCGGTAGCAATAAACGCCACAACGCAAGGGAGGCTTAGAGCTCTCCAAGCCTCCTTTGCGCTTTAGTGGCGGGTACTGAATGTCTCGAACCGCCGAGCCACTCTGCGCAAAGGTTTATACCTTCAAAAATATCAGCAACTTGCCCGCACAAGCAGATGAGCCAACCCTCCCCATCAAGACGCTGAGCGAAGAATTCGCGTGCCCCGGCATGCACACCGGGCGGCTGGATGAAAAGACCGTTCAATGCCTGAAAGTGAACCAATGACCAGAATCCCCAGTGAAGCAAGCCGCGATTTCACAGTGCTCGGCTGGCCAGCCATGTCACCTGGAGCGCCTGCCGAGCGCTACATCCAGCCCTGGGACAGCTATGACGGTAAAGAGTTGCGGCGCACACCGGGCATTAGCCACTTCCGCGTGTTTGAGCTGCCAAGCCGCGCCATGGCCTGCTGATCTATTCCAACAGCACGCGGCTCCCCTACCCCCACCCCATCGACAACACGACCCGCTGCTCAGCGGGTTTCGCTTTTCTGGAACCAAGGTGCTCAAGAGCATGATCATTTACCGCATTGCCAAGAGCTGGCAAAACAATCTGCAGGTGCAGGAGGATGGCCTGCAAAGACAATGTTCGAGGAGTGCGACGCGCCCCACGAACGCGCCGCTGGCTGAGCAATGAGCCATGCGCTTCATGACCGAGACCAAAGTGCTGCCCGCCAGCGGCTCAACCGCAAAGTCAACAAGAAGGCCAACCGCCGCAAGCCTGGCAAGAAAGAGCTCCGCGATCTCAAGGATGAGCCTAAGTTGGATCTGCTGCCCATGGTCTTCGCCAGTGGCTGACATGCGCGCCCAAGGAGCGGAGCTCTAGCGCCAGCGTCGCCTGGCATCCAAGGCGGATCACAAAGGCTGGCAGGTGGCATCCAGCCCGAGAAGCTGGATGAGGCAAGCCCATAAACGGCTTTGCCAGATGACACAGAAGGCAGACGACAAGCCACCGGAGCCCTCACGAAGCCTCATGGCTTCGCACTGCAGTGCACAGCAAGCCGTACACCCTTCAAAAGGCCGCCCAGCAATACAAGAAGCTGGCCATAAAGGCAGGCTGGTTATTCACATTCAGGAGATTAAAAAGGTCACTGCATAAGCTTCAAAAATCGCACGGAAGTTACATGCTAGCGATGAATGCGAATCAATAACCTGGAACGATTTTCATTCATAGCAGAAAGTCTTGGCATTGACAATTTTTGACTGATTTACCACTCCAAACAAGAAGCAGGCTGACATAGATGAGGGAGAACGCACGTTGTAATAAATTGTGACGCCAATAGCGAAGCACATGTACGGTGAAAGTAGATTGTCGCTTTTCGCTCAGGAACAGGCGTTACCGCTCTTCGATCGAGGAGGCTCTGGTCATATGTTCGCGAATAACGACCTCTTGGTTCTGACGCCACCTCTGGCGATCTTTGTTCTGGCAGTCATATTGGTCGTGGCCTGGCTCGCCCAACGATCTCAGCGCTTTCTGCTTTGGCAAGCTTGCGCCTATTCACTCACTGCACTGCCTCTTGCAGCTCAAACCTTGATGCCCCTGGAGGAGCTCACTCGCTACGCACTCCTGATTGGCAGTTTCTACCTGCTGAGCGCTTGGTGCCTTGCGAAAAGTTGGGCAGAGAGATGGCGTGTATCGGCCCAGCCACTTGTAGCGCTACTGATTGCCAGTATCACTTTAGCTGCGTTGTATTACTTTAGCCGGATCAACCCCAACGTCTGGGCTCGAGTGAACTCCTTCAGTGTTGGTTCAGGCCTTGTTTTACTGCTACCTATCCTCCAGGTCTATTCAAGGAAGAGCTCATTTGACTGGCTCGACAAGTCACTGCTCTGGCTGAGCATCATTTTCACAGCCTACACCCTTACTCGACCCATGATTATTTCGCTGCTGGGATACCCGGATCCGCAGTCATTTCCAAGATCGCCGTATTGGCTCTTGACACTGGTGAGCATATTGAACTTCGCGATACTCTTTACCGTGGTCATGACCGCCATTGCCGCAAAGGAAACTGTTGGCAAACTACAGAAAGAACGTGACCTTGATACTTTGACCCAGATATTGAATCGCAGATCCTTCCATGAATATGCCTTGAAGCTTTTAACCGATATGAGACTCTATCCCATGGCAGTGCTGGCCTGTGATATAGACCACTTCAAACGAATCAACGATACCTGGGGCCACGAATGTGGCGATAAGGTGCTGCAGCTTGTCTCCACGACTCTGCAAAACCATGTACGAGAGCGCGACCTCGTCGCACGGTTCGGTGGCGAAGAGTTTGTGATTCTGTTGACCGACATCGCACTGCGAGATGCAGAAGAAATTGCTCAACGCATCCGACGAGACCTCAGCTCGAATAGAGACACTCTTCTCTCCGGCACAAAATTGACCATGAGCTTTGGGATTTCATCGATCACCGATCCATCCCAGCTGGACCATGCCTTGAGAGAAGCCGATCAGCTTCTTTATCAGGCAAAAAATGCCGGACGTGATCAAGTGCATGTATCGGGAGTGAGTTATCCAGATATCTCTCTCGAGAGCACTCATCCCAGCCTCGACCCATAGTTGCAAGAGACCTGCCGCAGCGCTTTGTGAAAACCCTGTAGCGGGAGCTTTCCCAGCCTGCCACTGAGCGGGCTTTTGGCGTTCGAGCAATGCTCAAGAACATGACCATTTAGTGCCCAGCCATCGACTGGCAGGGCGATCTACAGGCACAGGAGGATGTGCCCCACAACAGACCTTTTTTGCCGACTGCTGCTGCTCCACACAGGAGCGCTCGGAGGTCGCCCATCTTCGCAACCGCTTGGCGGTCAAAGCCAGGAAGCCAGCATCACTTCAATATTCGACCGTATTTTTTCAAGCGTCTCCTTAAAGCGCTTGCCCTCCTCGGCCAGCCTCTCGTAATCGGACTCTTGCTTGCTCTTTAGGGCCGCGAGATGCAGATCTAACTTAGCGCGCTGCCTCATGGCTTGATCCAAAAGCCTCTCCGCTTCCACTTGATCAGCAGCGTTCGCACTCATTTTCTGTGCACGCTTCATCAACACATCGATATGAACCAAGTCCGCTTCAGACTCGCGAATGTGTCTTTCAGCCATCTGTTCGATCGTTTCCATGGCGACCTCCTAGCTAGGGACCGTCGCGTGAAGAGTCCTGCCAAACTGGTTGATATTCCGGTTCTCTCGGAACACACCCATCAAATCAGCCATTCCCTCGCCGTTGCCCTAATCTATAAGGTACCGCATCTGCCCAGCCCACAACAAGTGGGCGCTACCCAACACCATGAGCCCAATGAGCAAAACCGCTGGATTGGAATCTTCAGCACCAGCAATCTCCAGCTTCTCAAGCTGAGCAGCCAGCCACCAAGCAGGCTCGTTTTCTGGAGCCAATGCTTACACCTCAATTCGTGCGGGCACTGCCTGCCAAGCTGATGATTGACCTGTTGACCGGTGCCTGTGATGCAAGTACAGGCATTGAGCAGGCCAGCGGCCGCTCCATTGACACGGGGATCAACCATGACCTGACGCAGTCGGCGCGCACGATGCCAACACCGCCCCTAAAGACTCGCCACTATCGCGCGGACATTCGGAAGATGTACCGCGCGAAGCTACAGGCGGGTAGCCGTAGACCTGCTGAACGTATCCGGCTCACCGGCAAACGCGAGGTAACCGTGGACATATGCTGCGCATGCTCATGCAGCGTGAGCGCTATAGCACCCAGGACTTCCCGCCGAGCTACATCATCGATCACCAGGCTGCAGACTAGCCTTCCGCAAAAACGGCTCGGGAGCGAACAGCCGGCAACAGCGTCAGCCCTCTGGCTGATCGTGGCCGGGAACAACAACGAAGCGAGCCCGCACAAACAACCAAATGAGCAGACTTCCTAGCAGTCCTATCCAAGTCCCAGTCTTTAAGGCCGTGGATTAGGATTCGCAGGAGATGGCTCAGGCCTCGGCACTGCTGCCCCAGGATCTGGCTGTGGTCGCTGTATTCCCTCCATTGCCGGCGGCCGCGTTTCCAGTTCAGGCTTTGGTGCTTTGTCATCGCAGGCGCTCAGCGCGCCAGCGGCCACCAGCAACGCAATAGCAGATAGAGATTTCATGATTGGCCTCCTGTCATCGAACACATGAGCATGCTAGGCCGACCAGTTACGCGAAATGGAGCCAATTTTGCAAAACTCACACCCTGAGACACTCATCAGTATTCGCTCTGATTTCACCTTATTTATGCTTGTCCGATGAGCGAGATACAAATCTAGAAAGCTCCGGAGACACTTGAAAAGCAGGTATGAGAGCGAGAGCGTAAGAAGCCCGAAAAGATGTAACCCCGGCCCGCCGCCGCGGGCTTTTCTCAAGCGGCCATGAGCTCTCCTGCCGGGCGCCACGCCAGGCTCAGGTTGCTTGGTAAGCAACGATTTACGGTTGGTAGAGGCGGCTTGTGGAGGCTATTCGGGTTGGTAGAGAGGGCAAAGAAAAAGGGCTTAGATCGCTCTAAGCCCTTGATTTCTTTAGTTTTTTAGTGGTGGGTCCTGACGGTCTCGAACCGCCGACCTACTCCGTGTAAAGGAGCCGCTCTACCAACTGAGCTAAGGACCCACTAAAACTGGGTGTCAGTTCAGAGCATCTTTCAATGCTTTGCCCGGACGGAATTTAGGCACCTTGGCCGCTTTGATCTTGATGGAATCGCCGGTGCGAGGATTACGACCGGTGCGAGCTGCACGCTTGCCAACAGCAAATGTGCCAAAACCAACAAGCGATACTGTACCACCTTTTTTCAGTGTTTTCTTCACTGCGTCGATCGTGGAGTCCAGTGCACGCGCAGCTGCGGCCTTGGAAATATCGGCGTTGTTAGCGATGTGCTCAATCAGTTCGGTTTTATTCACAAGATGCCTCTCGAGAAATAAGTGAATGGAATGTCTCTGCAAACGCAAGTCTTGCGTAACAAGAAACCAGTCGCGATGAAGACGGAAGCCAGCCTATCAGTTTTTGCGTATGGGCAAGCCCATTTTTACCTGAAGCCGCTGACATTTTTGACGCCAACTCGCGCTGCGCATTCCAGCGACAGAACCAGATTCTATGCGGTTTTTGAGCGGGTTCGGCCATCCACAGCGGCTTTTTTCAAGCTTCTTCCGTGTCGGCTTCACCGATTGACAACAATTGACAAAATCTGCAGTCCGATCAAGTCATGCGATGCGCCGCCGCAAAGTCTTTTGCCGCTCCGAAAGCAGCCCGCCAGATAGCAAAAAGCGCTTGATGAACAAGCGCTTTCAGAGAGGTCCATTTCGGATTTCAGAGCCTGGCACGAATTTCGGGCAATGCCTTTTGCAGGTAGTAGACCATGGACCAGACGGTCAGCACCGCTGCAATCCAGATCAGCCACTGCCCCCAGACGCCGGTATCGATCACTCCGAACGCCACTCCGTCATAGAGCAGAAAGGGAATGGCCACCATCTGGGCCATGGTCTTGGCCTTGCCGATCATGTGCACGGCCACGCTCTTGCTGGCACCGATCTGAGCCATCCATTCACGCAGCGCCGAGATTGCGATCTCGCGTCCGATGATGATCAGCGCCACGAACACATCGGCGCGTTGCAGATGAACCAGTACCAGCAGCGATGCACAGACCAGAAATTTGTCGGCAACGGGATCTAGAAAAGCACCGAATGCCGATGTCTGATTGAGCTTGCGCGCAAGATAACCATCGAACCAGTCGGTGGCGGCAAACACGATGAACATCACGGTGGCGATGAGATTGCGGGTCGCCTGATCCAGCGGCGCGTAAAACACCCCCACGATGAGCGGAATCGCCACGATCCGCGTAAGGGTCAGCACAGTAGGGATGGTGAAGAACATGGGTGTCATTGTGTCACGAGCACGCAGCGCCAGCGCGGATTCGCGCTCGCGCAGCCTGCATCAATGCAGTGCCTTGTAGATTTCTTCGGCCAGCGTTGCGGAAATGCCTTCCACCGTCATCAGGTCGTCCACACTGGCATCGGCCACGCCGCGCACGCCGCCAAAGCGCTGCAGCAATCGCGCCCGCTTCTTGGGCCCCACGCCCGCAATATCTTCCAGGCTGCTGCTGCCCGTGCGCACCTTGGCGCGGGCCGCGCGCATGCCGGTGATGGCAAAGCGGTGCGCCTCGTCGCGAATCTGCGCCACCAGCATCAGGGCCGCCGAGTCATGGCCCAGATAGACCTTGTCGCGCCCGTCGGCAAACACCAGCTCTTCCAGGCCGACCTTGCGGCCCTCGCCTTTTTCCACGCCCACGATGCGCGACAGATCAAGGCCCAGTTCCGTGAACACCTCGCGCGCCATGCTGACCTGGCCCTTGCCGCCGTCGACCAGCACCAGATCCGGCAGATGCGGCTGCTTGCCGGTCAGCTCGGCGCCGCCCGCCTCGCGCTGTGCCTCGGCCACGGGCTTGTAGCGACGCGTGAGCACCTGGCGCATGGCCGCATAGTCGTCGCCGCCGGTGATGCCTTCGATATTGAAACGGCGGTAATCGCTGCTCTGCATCTTGTGGTGATGGAACACCACGCAGGACGCCTTGGTGCTTTCGCCGCTGGTGTGCGAGATATCGAAGCATTCGATGGTCAGCTCGTCGAGATTCTCGACCGGCAGGTCCAGCGCCTCGGCCAGAGCACGCGTGCGCGCCTGTTGCGAGCCTTCTTCGGCCAGCAGGCGGGCCAGCTGGATGTCGGCATTTTTCTGTGCCATCTCCAGCCAGATGCGGCGCTGCTCGCGCGGCTGCTGGACCACGGTGATGCGCACGCCGGTCTGCTCGGTCAGCAGCTCCACCAGCCGCTTCTCCACGGGATGGCTGACGATGAGCGTGGGCGGCACGGCCACGCCGACATAGTGCTGGGCGATAAAGGCCTCCAGCACCAGCTCCTCCACGGGCCGTGCCTCGGCCGCGGCGTCCACCTCTTCCTCGCTGGAGTAGACCGATGCGGCATCGCCCAGATTCGCCGGGAAGTAAGGCCGATCGCCCAGGTGGCGGCCGCCGCGCACCATGGCCAGGTTGACGCAGGCGCGGCCGCCCTGCACGCGCACGGCCAGGATGTCCACATCCTTGTCGTCCGTGGTTTCGATCGCCTGCTGGTGCAGCACGCGCGACAGGGCCGTGAGCTGGTTGCGCACCTCGGCCGCCTGCTCGAACTCCAGCTTGTCGGAGTGCGCCATCATGCGCGCTTCAAGCTGCTGCAGCAGCTCGCTGGTTTCGCCGCGCAGCATGGCCTCGGCATTGCGCACATCCAGCGCATAGGCCTCGGGCGATATCAGATCCACGCAGGGGCCGGTGCAGCGCTTGATCTGGTAGAGCAGACAGGGCCGGCTGCGGTTGGCGAACACCGTGTCTTCACAGGTGCGCAGCCGGAAGACTTTCTGCAGCAGCTGAATGCTTTCCTTGACCGCCCAGGCACTGGGGTAGGGGCCGAAATAGCGGTGCTTCTTGTCCACGGCGCCGCGGTAGTAGGCGATGCGCGGGAACTCCTGAAACGCCGGTTCGCCCTCCTTGCCGTCACGATGCGCCACACCGGTGATCTTGAGATAGGGATAGCTTTTGTCGTCCCTGAACAGGATGTTGTACTTGGGGTACAGCGTCTTGATGAGGTTGTTTTCCAGCAGCAGCGCCTCGGCTTCCGAGCGCACCACCGTGGTCTCCAGACGCGCGATCTTGCTGACCATATGGCCTATGCGCGTGCCGCCATGGTCCTTCTGGAAATAGCTGGAAACGCGGCGCTTGAGGTTGATGGCCTTGCCCACATAGAGCAGGACACCGGCAGCATCGAAATAGCGATAGACGCCCGGCAATGGCGGCAGCGCGGCCACCTGGGCCAGCAGTTCGGCGGAATGCGTGGAAGACATGGGCGCTATTGTCTGCGCATGTGGACGAATCCGGCAGCAAGCGGCTCAAACGACCAGGCAGTCTGTAGCACCTCAATAAAAGGAGCTGCTAGCGCCTGATCAGATTGAATTTCAGATAGTTTTCAACCTGAAATCTTTATCAATCGAGCGATAGCAGCTCCTTTTTTAGAGCCAAGGATGCAAGGAAACCCCTGCGGCTTGCAGCTTACTCGGCTTCGATCTTGGACGACTTCACCACCTGCGCCCAGTTGCCGTATTCGGTCTTGACCATGACCGCCAGTTGCTGCGGGCTCATATAGTCCGCCGTGGCGCCCTGCTCTTCGGCCTTTTTCCTGAAGGCAGGATCCTCCACCACCTTCTTGATATCAGCAGCCAGCTTGTCGATCACGGGCTGCGGCGTAGCCTTGGGCGCAAACACGGCAAACCAGGAGGTGGCGTTCACGCCCGGATAGCCGGCTTCAGCCGTGGTGGGTACATTGGGCAGGCTGGGCAGGCGCTGCTTGCCCGTTACGGCCAGCACGCGCAGCTTGCCGCTTTGCACATGGGGCATGAAGGGAGGCGCGGTGCCGAAGGTCAGGTCCACCTGGCCGCCCAGCAAGTCCTGCAACGCCGGACCCGTGCCCTTGTAGGGGACGTGCACCATCTTCACGCCAGCCTGCTGCTCCAGCATGGCGCCCGTCACATGCTGCAGCGAGCCGTTGCCCGACGAGGCATAGTTGAGCTTGCCGGGATTGGCCTTGGTGTAGCTCACCAGTTCGGCCAGAGTCTTCACCGGTAGCTCGGAGCGCACCACGATGATCTGCGGTGCCGACAGCACATTGGCCACGGGGGCAAAGTCGCCCTGCTCCCAGCTCTTGGCCTTGGTCAGGTGGGGCGAGATGACGTGGTAGCCCGAATACTGCATCAGCAGCGTGTAGCCGTCGGCATCCGCGCGCTTGACCAGATTGGCCGCAATGGCGCCGTTGCCGCCGCCCTTGTTGTCCACCACCACCGATTGCCCCATCACCGGCGCCAGCGCCTGTGCGGCCATGCGGCCGGCCAGATCGGTGGTGCCGCCTGCGGCTGCGGGCACGATCATCAGCACGGTTTTGCTGGGATAGCCGCCCTGGGCCATGGCCGGGGCACTGACCAGACCGGCGGCGGCAGTAGCCGCAGCCAGCATGAAATAAAGGCGTTGACGTTGAACAGTCATGTTTGTCTCCTTGTTGGAATGTTGAACTGCGCCAGCTCCTTCCCCCGAAAGAGCCGCTGCAGCAGGGGCGAAAACCGTCTCAGGCCCTGGCCTGGGCGCGTTCCTTGATCTCGGCAAAATCCGCGGGCGGCCGGTGCAGGTCCCAGCGCGCACCGGCCTTGACGATCTGACTGGGCGTCTCGTGCCCTATCAGTGCGGGCAGGCTGCGCGCGGCCGCGACGATGCGATCCAGGTCCGTGCCCGTGTCATAGCCCATGAGCTGCAGCGCATGCACGATCTCTTCGGTGCAGGCATTGCCCGAGGCACCTGGCGCATAGGGACAGCCACCCAGACCGCCAATCGAGGCGTCAAAGCGATCTGCACCCGCAGCGATGGAGGCCAGCACATTGGCCAGCGCCATGCCGCGCGTATTGTGGAAATGCAGGGTCAGGCCCAACTGGGGCCAGCGCGCCTTGAAAGCCTGGACCATGGAATGCACCTGGCTGGGATAGGCCATGCCCGTGGTGTCGCACAGCGTGATGCCCTGCACGCCCAGATCGGCAAAGCGCTGCACCCAGGCCAGCACTTCGGCCTCGGCCACATCGCCCTCCATGGGGCAGCCAAAGCAGCAGGAAAGCGACACGTTGACGGGCGTTGCCGCCTGCTGCGCCGTGGCGATCACCTGCCTGAGCGCCTCGAAGGACTGGCTGCGCTGCATGCGCAGATTGCAGAGGTTGTGCGTCTCGCTGACCGACATCACCAGATTGAGCTCGTCAGTCTGCGCATCGATGGCGCGCTCCGCGCCACGCACATTGGGCACCAGCGCCGTGTAGACCGTGCCCGGTCGGCGCGCAATCTCGCGCATCACGATCTCGCCGTCGCGCAGGGCCGGGATGGCCTTGGGCGAGACAAAGGCCGTGACTTCGATCTTGGACAGGCCCGCCTCGGACAGCGCATTGACCAGCGCGATCTTGTCCTCGGTGGACACAAAGGCCTGCTCCATCTGCAGACCGTCGCGCGCGCCGACTTCGTTCATATGGATGCGGCGACCCGCACCAATCCACACCGTAGCATTCAGGTCGGCGGCCATCATTGGACAATCCCCTTGGCGCGCAGCTGCGCGATCTGCTCGGCGCTCAGGCCGATCTCGGCCAGCACGGCATCGGTGTCGTCGCCCACATGGGGGGCGCTGCTGCGCACTGTGCCCGGCGTCAGCGAAAGCTTGGGCACCACGCCGGGCACCTGCAGCTCGAAACCATCGCGGGTGCGCTGGGTCAGAATCATCTCGCGCGCCTGGTAATGCGGATCCTCGGCAATATCCTTGGCCGTGTAGACCTTGCCGGCCGGCACGCGTGCCGCGCCCAGCTCGTCCATCACCGTCTGCACGCTGCGTGCCTGCGTCCAGGCGCCAATCGCGGCATCGATCTCGGCCACGCGCTGGACTCGGCCCGCGTTGTCGGCCAGATCGGGCGCATCGGCCAGATCCTGACGGCCGATGGCCGTCATGAGTCGCTTGAAGATGGAGTCGCCATTGCCCGCCACCAGCACCCAGCCATCCTGGCAGGGGTAGGCATTCGAGGGTGCAATGCCCGGCAGCGCGCTGCCGGCGGCCTCGCGCACGGCGCCAAAGGCACTGTACTCGGGGATCAGACTTTCCATGATGTTGAACACTGCCTCATGCAAGGCCACATCGATCACCTGGCCCGGACCGCCGTTCACCTTGCGGTGATACAGAGCCATCATCACGCCGATCACGCCGTGCAGGGCCGCCAGCGTATCGCCTATCGACACGCCCACGCGTACCGGCACCCGGCCCGGCTCGGCCGTCAGATGGCGCAGCCCGCCCATGGCTTCGCCGATCACGCCAAAGCCCGGCAGATCGCGATAGGGGCCGGTCTGGCCGTAGCCAGAGATGCGCAGGATCACCAGGCCTGGGTTGATGGCGTGCAGCTCCTCGGGCGACATGCCCCAGCCTTCCAGCGTGCCGGGACGAAAGTTCTCGACCAGCACATCGGCTTCAGCGATCAGCTGACGCGCCACGGCCTGCGCCTCCTGCTGGCGCAGATCGAGCGCGACCGAGCGCTTGTTACGCGACTGCACCTGCCACCAGACGGAGGTACCTTCCTTGATCAGGCGCCAGTTGCGCAGCGGATCGCCCGCACCGGGCGCTTCGATCTTGATGACATCGGCACCAAACTCGCCCAGAGTCTTGCCACAGAAGGGACCGGCAATCAGCTGGCCCATTTCCACCACTTTCACACCTTCCAGCGCGCGCGGCGTGGCGGTCTGCGTTGCGGGGTCTTGGATATTCATCGTCGTCATCCGTTTGTCTCTTGATGGTTGTCTTGCTGTGCCGCTTTGCGTTGACCAACACCAGGCAAAACGGCTTTTCAATCATCTTGCCCTTGAAGATCAGTCCTGCAAAACGCTGAAATGCGAAGCTGCCATCGCATTTGGGCATAGCCAGGCGGGATAATGCAGTCCTCATGAAACTGGACCCGATCACCCTGCGCCTGTTTGTGGCCGTGATGGAGGAAAACGCCATCGCGCGTGCCGCAGCACGCGAGCACATCGCCCCCTCGGCCGCCAGCCGGCGCCTCGCCGAGCTGGAGGATCAGCTGCAGCTTGAGCTGTTCACACGCAGCAACCGGGGCAGCCAGCCCACGGCCGCCGCCTACGCTCTGCTGAACATGGCGCGTGGCGTGCTCAACGAGCTGGACGGCATCGCCACGCAGATGAAGGACTATGCCCAGGGCGGCGAGCAAGGCCTGCGCGGCCATGTGCGGGTGATGGCCAATATTTCCAGCATCACCCAGTTTCTGCCTGCCCAGCTGCAAAGCTTTCTGAGCCGGCACCCGCTGGTGGACGTGCGGCTGCAGGAGCGCGTAAGCACCGATATCGCGCGCGCCGTGGCCGACAACGAAGCCGATATCGGCCTGCTCAACAACGGCAGCTACGGCAGCAAGATCAGCCTGCGTCCCTATCGCAGGGACCGGCTGGCCGTGGTCATGCCCCAATCCCATCCGCTGGCCGGCGAGCACAGACTGCGCCTGGAGCAGGTCATCGAGCATGATCTGATCGGCATGCATGCCGACAGCGCGCTCAACCATCTCATCACCCGCTCTGCCGCCGACCAGGGCCTGCAGCCGCGCCTGCGCATGAAGGTCACCGGCTATGACGCCCTGTGCCTGATGGTGGCCGCCGGCCTGGGCGTGGGCATTCTCCCCGAGGGCAGCGCCCATATCTACATGGGCGCACTGCCCTTGCGCTGCATCCGCCTGGACGAAGTCTGGGCCGAGCGCCAGCTCATGCTCTGCGTACGCTCCCAGGACGCACTCTCGCCCGTCGCGCAACTGCTGGTCGAGCACCTGTGCCAGAGCGCCTCAACCGATAAAAACTGAACCCATGCCTGATTTCTCACCAATGCCTCTGCCCGCCCCCGGGGCGCCCCATCCGTCGCTGTGCTGGGACATCTTCTGCCAGGTCATAGACAATTTTGGCGACGTGGGAGTGTGCTGGCGCACGGCCGCAGAACTCGCCGCACGCGGCCAGCAGGTACGCCTGTGGATGGACGATGCCAGCGCCCTGCAATGGATGGCTCCCCAGCCCTGGCCGCCCGGCCTGAGCGTCCATGCCTGGCCCGCGCAAGCCGCAGACGTTCCGGCGTCGATTGGCGATGTGGTCATCGAGGCCTTCGGCTGCGAGATTCCCGCGGCATTCGTGAGCGCCATTGCAGACAAGGCGTCGAAGAGCAAGCCTCCAGTCTGGATCAACCTCGAATATCTCTCGGCCGAAGACTATGTGGAGCGCTGCCATCGCCTGCCCTCACGCATCATGAGCGGCCCCGCCTCAGGGCTGACACGCTGGTTCTTCTATCCCGGCTTCACGGCAGCCACCGGCTCGCTGGTGCGCGAGCAGAACCTGGCACAGCGCCAGCAGACCTTCATGGCGCAGCGCGAATCATGGCGCCGCGCAGAAGGCATTCAGCATGACGAATGTGCCGTCTCGCTGTTTTGCTACGAGCCTGCCGCCCTGCCCCAGTTGCTCGCGCAGCTCTCGGACAAGCAGGCGCTCAATGCCAGGCTGCTGGTGACCCCGGGACGCGCAACGGCTGCCGTGCAGGCACGGCCCGAAGCACAGCAGATGCAGCCGGTCTATCTTCCAGCCCGCCCTCAGGCCCGGTTCGACGAAATGCTCTGGGGCTGCGACCTGAACCTGGTGCGTGGCGAGGATTCCCTGGTCCGCGCACTCTGGGCCGGCCAGCCCATGGTCTGGCAGATCTACCCTCAGCATGACAACGCCCACCACGACAAGCTGAATGCCTTTCTGGACTGGCTCCAGGCCCCGGACAGCCTCAGGCGCTTTCACCACACCTGGAATGGCATGACCGCACCGCAAACATTGCCTTTGCTGACGCGCGAAATGCTCAATGAATGGGCCTGCTGCATCAGGGCTGCGCGCAGCAGATTGACGGAACAAACCGAGCTGATTGCGCAGCTTCAAGCTTTTGTCGCCGAAAAAAGCTAAAATCCACGTTTTGCCTCTCTGAGGGCAGTCGCAGCCGGTATGCCGAGCGATCTTGCTTTCGGGGTCGCGCCCCGCCGCGGTACATGCGGCAGGCCCCGCCGCCGCACCTTTGATGCGTTGCTTTCTCCAGCGACCATTGCGAACAGCTTGCCTGCCGTGTAGAGCGGCTCCAACCTTTCAAACGCAAGCAAGCCATGAAAATCGCTCAAGAAATCCGCGCAGGCAATGTGATCATGTTCGGCAAGGACCCCATGATCGTTCTGAAGACCGAATACGCTCGTGGCGGCCGTGGCGCTGCTACCGTGCGCATGAAGCTCAAGAGCCTGATCGGCAACTTCGGCACGGAAAACGTGTTCAAGGCCGACGACAAGATCGACAACGTGATCCTGGACAAGAAGGATTGCACCTACTCCTACTTCGCCGACCCCATGTACGTGTGGATGGACGAAGAGTTCAACCAGTACGAAGTCGAAGCCGAAAACATGGCTGACGCACTGAACTACCTGGAAGACGGCATGACTGCCGAAGTGGTGTTCTACGACGGCAAGGCCATCTCCGTCGAACTGCCCACCACCATCGTGCGCGAAATCACCTGGACCGAGCCCGCCGTCAAGGGCGATACCTCCGGCAAGGTTCTGAAGCCCGCCAAGATCGCTACCGGCTTCGAAGTGGCCGTGCCCCTGTTCGTGTCTCAAGAAGACAAGATCGAAATCGACACCCGCACCGGCGAATACCGCAAGCGCGTGTAATGTGGCGGCAGCTGCCGCAGCTGCACCCCGGCAAAAAGGCTTCCTTCAGGAAGCCTTTTTTCATTTCCACCTCCGACAGCGGGATTACGCCAGCCCCTTCGTCTGCCGCGACACTCAAAACCGCTTCAGTCTGTGCAAGACTAAGGGCAGTCCATCCACTCCCACTGCCAATGACGCACTCCCTGCCCTGGCTGCAGCCCGAACAAGAATTTCCCCCCATTGATCAGACCTGGGGGGAGAGGGATCCCATTCCAGGGCTGCTCGCTGCCGGCAACACCCTGGATGCCGCCCGCCTTCGCACGGCTTACAGCCAGGGAATTTTCCCTTGGTTCAGCGAGGGCCAGCCCGTGCTCTGGTGGTCCCCCAATCCACGCATGGCTCTGCATCCCGACGAGTTTCGTCTGCACCGCAGCCTGCGCAAAAGATTGCAGAAATTTCGCAATGATCCGCGCTGCGAAATTCGCATCGACAGCGCTTTTGCCACGGTGATGCAGCATTGCGCCCAGACCCCGCGCGACGGCCAGAACGGCACCTGGATTGTGCAAAGCATTGTCGATGCCTATACCGAGCTGCATCAGCAGGGCGCTGCACACAGCGTGGAAACCTGGATCGACGGCCAGCTGGTTGGAGGCCTCTACTGCGTGGCGCTGGGCAGAGCGGTTTTTGGCGAATCCATGTTCGCACTGCAGACCGATGCCTCCAAGATTGCACTGTCGGCGCTGGTGGCCCTGTGCAGGGCTCATCAGGTGCCGCAGATCGATTGCCAGCAGGCCACCGCACATCTATCTTTCATGGGCGCTCGAGAAGTCACAAGAGCGCAGTTCGCCCGGACCGTTCAAGCCCAGGCCCAGCTGCCCGATATGCAGTGGCAATTCAGGCCCATATACTGGGAACAGTTGCTGAGCCATACTGAGGCTTGACGCACCGCATCTGCAGCTGAGTCCGATCATGACGCACCCGAACGACCTCCCGCTACATGCCCTGCAGTTTTATGCCACGGCAGCCTATCCCTGCAGCTATCTGCCGGGCCGGCTGGCACGTTCTCAGGTCGCCACACCCAGTCACCTGATTCAGAACACCACCTATTCGGAACTGGTCACGCTGGGCTTCAGGCGCAGCGGCATGTTCACCTATCGCCCCTATTGCGATGGCTGCAAGGCCTGCGTTCCTCTGCGAATTCTGGCCCAGGAGTTTCGCCCCAGCCGCAGCCAGCGGCGCGCTGCAAAACAGCATGGGCAACTTGTCGCCTCCATTCAGCGCCTGCACTACTCCGACGAACACTACCAGCTCTACCTACGCTACCAGCAGCACCGCCATAGCGGTGGCGGCATGGACAACGACAGCGTGGACCAGTACACGCAGTTTCTGCTGCAAAGCCGGGTCAACTCCCGATTGGTCGAGTTCCGCGAGCCGGGCGCAGGCGGTCAGCCCGGCACACTCAAAATGCTCTCCATTCTGGACGTACTGGAGGACGGGCTGTCGGCGGTCTACACCTTCTACGATCCGGAGGACCACGCCAGCTATGGAACCTTCAATGTGCTGTGGCAAATTCAGCAAGCCAAAGCCATGAACCTGCCTTATGTCTATCTTGGCTACTGGATCTCTGAGAGCCAGAAGATGCGCTACAAGGCCAGCTTTTTGCCACATGAGATCCGCCAGGGCGAGCTATGGCAGCGCGTAGACAGGCAAAGCATTGTGCGCTCGCAAATTGAAGAGTGACGCTGCAAAAAACAGCACATGGATATATGAGCGGATGACATGGCTGCACGGCTGCAGCACCGCTAGAATGCCCTCATCCCGCAAAGTATCTCTAACGCATGAAAAAAGACGACCTATCGGCCTCCGCAAAGCCCAGCGTCCAGGTTCTGGAACGCATGTTCACGTTGATCGACGTGCTGGCATCGCGTGAGGAAGCGGTTTCTTTGAAGGAGATCAGCGAACGCACGGGCCTGCATCCATCGACCACGCACCGCATACTCAATGACCTTGCACTGGGCCGCTTTGTGGATCGACCCGAATCGGGCAGCTACCGCCTGGGCATGCGCTTTCTGGAACTGGGCAACCTGGTCAAGGCCCGGCTGAACGTACGTGAAGTGGCGCTGACCCCCATGCGTCAGCTTTACAAGCAGATTCAGCAACCCATCAGCCTGTCCGTGCGCCAGGGCGACGAGATTGTCTATGTGGAACGCGCCTACAGCGAGCGCTCGGGCATGCAGGTGGTACGCGCCATTGGCGGCCACGCGCCTTTGCATCTAACCTCCAACGGCAAGCTGTTTCTGGCAGCTGACGATTCCCAGCAGGTGCGCGCCTACGCCATGCGCACCGGCCTGCCCGGCAAGACCCATTTCAGCATCACCCAGCTGGGTGACCTCGAACATGAGCTGGCCAAGGTACGTCAATACGGCATTGCCCGCGACAACGAAGAGCTGGAATTGGGCGTGCGTTGCATGGCAGCCGGCATTTACGACGACCAGAGCAAGCTGATTGCGGGCCTGTCCATCTCTGCCCCAGCAGACCGCCTTGACGAGAGCTGGGCCCCCAGATTGCAGGCCACGGTGCAGGAAATTTCCGTGGCGCTGGGTTTCAGCGGCACACGCCCGGCCTCGGCTCAGGCCACCCCCAACCCCTATAGCCGCAGCCAGCACAGTTGAATACAGGGGCGCCTCTCGCAATCTGCAAAGGGGCTGGAATTCCATTTCAGGTGTAGACCCAATAAAAAAGCGCTACCTGGGTAGCGCTTTTTGACTAGACCTGTACCTGCTTAGCCCCTGATACGGCTTGCAATCGTATTGCTGGCGGTGGGCCCCTTGCTTTCCATCCAATGGCGCACTCGCTCGGCATCTGCCAGGCGGCTGAACTTGCCTGCGGAATCCAGGAACACCATGATCAGCTTGCGCCCGGCCACATGAGCCTGCATCACAAGGCAGCGTCCAGCTTCGGAGATATAGCCGGTCTTTTGCAGGCCGATATCCCAGTTGTCGCTCTTGACCAGACGGTTGGTGTTGTTGAACTGCAGCGTGCGGCGACCGACGGCTACTTCATAGCCGGGCGATGTGGAGTACTCGCGCATCAGCGGATCGGCATGCGCCACCGCCACCAGGCGCGCCAGATCGCGTGCGCTGGACTGGTTGCTGCTGGACAGGCCGGTGGGCTCCACATAGCGCGTGTCCTTCATGCCCAGTTGCAGCGCCTTGGAGTTCATCAGTTGCACAAACTGCGCCAGACCGCCGGGATAAGTGCGTCCCAGGGCATGGGCAGCACGGTTCTCGCTGGACATCAGCGCCAGATGCATCATCTCGGCACGCGTCAAGGTGGTACCGACACGCAGGCGGGAGCTGCTGTGCTTTTCGGTGTCCACATCGTCCTGCGTGATGGTGATCATCTCATCCATGGGCAGGCGGGCCTGAGAGATCAGCAGACCGGTCATCAGCTTGGTCAGCGAGGCAATCGGCAGCACTGCCTGATCGTTCTTGCTCAGCAGCACCTCATGTGTGTCCTGGTCGATCACATAAGCCACGCTGCTTTGCAGATCAAGGGGGTCCGAGACGGAGTGAAGACCCGCCATCTGCCCATAGGACAGGCGTGCGGGCTCGACTGCCGTGGCAGCTGCTGCTGCCGCAACCGCAGCGCCAGCGGCTCCTGCCCTGGCCAGACGCTTCTTGCCGCCGGTCTTCTCGTCTCTTTCGGCCTTGGCTGCCAGAGAAGTCTTGCCGCCCTTCTTGCTTGCAAGTTTGGTGTCTGCCTTTTCCGGCTTGCCTTTGGCGACCTTTGCGCTTTTGGGCTGCGCTGCGGCACGAACCTTGCCCGCCGGCTCCTTGGCCGCTTTCTTAGCCGAAGCCGCAGCAGCCACGGGCTTTTTGGAGTCTTTTTTGGGCGTCGCCGCATGCGCTGCCGGAGCAGCCAAAGCGCAGCTCAACAGAGCCAAAGACACCACCTGGGTGAGTTTTGCAAGGCGAAATGGACGCAGCAGCTGCATGCGATACTCCAGACAACAAGGTGTAAGGATTTAATTCAATCAAAAAAGTTGTGCAGTGACAAGCACTTGCACAACCTTCTCGATAATCTGAGTGAAATTATAAATCCAGCAGTCAACCTTGTGCTGCAACAACTTCCTGATTGCTATGCAATTTGTTCAAAGCGCTCAGATATGCCTTGGCCGATGCGACCACAATATCGGGGTCAGCACCCACTCCGTTGACGATGCGACCACTGCGCTGCAGGCGCACCGTCACCTCGCCCTGACTCTCGGTTGAGCCACTGATGGCATTGACGGAATACAGCACCATTTCGGCACCGCTCTTGACTTCGGACTCGATGGCCTTGAACGAGGCATCAACCGGACCATTGCCCTCGGAGCTGGCCTTGATTTCCCGGCCTGCATTGCTGAAGACCACGCTGGCATGTGGGCGCTCACCTGTTTCACTCTGCTGGGCCAGCGAAATGAACTGGAACTGATTGTCCTGGTGCTCCGCGCCTTCGGCATTCACCAGCGCCAGAATGTCCTCGTCAAAGATTTCGCTCTTGCGATCCGCGAGTTCCTTGAAGCGCGTGAAGGCCTGGTTGATGGCAGCTTCGCTGTCCAGTTCCACCCCCAGCTCCTGCAGACGCTGCTTGAAGGCGTTGCGACCGCTGAGCTTGCCCAGCACGATCTTGTTGGCCGCCCAGCCCACATCCTCGGCACGCATGATTTCGTAGGTATCACGCGCCTTGAGCACGCCATCCTGATGAATGCCGGAGGCATGGGCAAAGGCATTGGCTCCCACCACCGCCTTGTTGGGCTGCACCACAAAGCCCGTGGTCTGGCTGACCAGGCGACTGGCGGCCACGATATGCTGAGTATCGATATTCACGTCGAGACCAAAGTAGTCCTTGCGCGTCTTGATGGCCATGACCACTTCTTCAAGTGAGCAGTTACCTGCACGCTCGCCCAGCCCGTTAATGGTGCATTCGATCTGGCGCGCGCCGCCGATCTTCACGCCCGCCAGCGAATTGGCAACCGCCATGCCCAGGTCGTTGTGGCAATGCACGGACCAGACGGCCTTGTCGCTGTTGGGCACGCGCTCGCGCAAGTTGCGAATGAACTCGCCATAGAGCTCGGGAATCGCGTAGCCCACGGTGTCGGGCACGTTGATGGTGGTTGCACCCTCCTTGATGACGGCCTCGATCACGCGCGCCAGAAAATCGGGTTCGCTGCGATAGCCGTCCTCCGCGCTGAATTCGATGTCTTCGATGAGATTGCGCCCGAAGCGCACCGCCTGCTTGGCCTGCTCCAGCACCTGCTCGGGTGTCATGCGCAGCTTTTTCTCCATGTGCAGCGGACTGGTGGCGATGAAGGTGTGAATGCGAGCGCGGTTGGCACCCTTCAACGACTCGGCCGCACGCGCGATGTCGCGGTCGTTGGCGCGGGAGAGCGAGCAGACTGTGGAGTCCTTGATGGCACGCGCAATGGTCTGGATGGACTCGAAATCGCCATTGGATGCCGCGGCAAACCCTGCCTCGATCACATCGACCTTGAGGCGCTCCAGCTGGCGTGCAATGCGCAGCTTTTCATCGCGCGTCATGGATGCGCCGGGCGACTGCTCGCCGTCACGCAAGGTGGTGTCAAAAATAATGAGCTGATCGGACATGGTGGGGACTCTCTATGTAATGGCGCCGGTAGACGCCTGTTTTGACTGGAGGATTGCCGACAAAAAAGCCGGTGCGCTTTTGGCGACACCGGCTTTGAACCTTTTATGCGGCTACCGCCTCTTCGGCGACAGCAGGGACGCGCTGCACTCCCGAGATGATGGCGCGCAACGAGGCAGAAACGATATTGGCATCGACCCCGACGCCATAGCAGACCTGAGCGTCATCCACGCGCAGCTCCACATAGGCAATCGCCTTGGCATTCGCTCCCTCGCCAATCGCATGCTCAGCATAGTTGAGCACGCGCACATTGCGGCCGACGTTAGCCGACAGCGCCTGCACGAAGGCATCAATGGGGCCCGTACCTTCGCCTTCCAAAAAATACTTTTCTCCGGCGATCTCGATGTGGGAAGTCATATTGACAACGCCATCTGCCTCGCTCAGGCGATATTGAGGTGCCTTGACAGTGTTGACCCCATATTCGCGCTGGAACAGCTCCCACAGATCCGCAGCCGACAATTCCTTGCCGCTGGCGTCCATCTCGCGCTGCACGACCTGGCTGAACTCGATCTGCAGGCGGCGAGGCAGCTGAAGCCCATATTCGCTCTCGAGCAGATAGGCAATACCACCCTTGCCCGACTGGCTGTTCACGCGAATCACTGCCTCATAGCTGCGCCCCAGGTCCTTGGGATCGATGGGCAGATAAGGCATATCCCAGATATCGCCTTCCTTGTGGGCGGCGAAAGCCTTCTTGATGGCGTCCTGGTGGGAGCCGGAGAAGGAGGTGTAGACCAAGTCACCCACGTAAGGGTGACGAGGATGCACGGGCAACTGGTTGCAATGCTCAACCGTTGCGCGGATATCGTCGATGTCGGAGAAATCCAGGCCGGGGTTCACGCCCTGGATATACATATTGAGCGCCACATTCACCACGTCCAGATTGCCGGTGCGCTCGCCGTTGCCGAACAGGCAACCTTCCAGGCGGTCCGCGCCGGCCATCAGGGACAGCTCGGCAGCCGCCGTTCCCGTGCCGCGGTCGTTATGCGGATGGACCGAGATCACCACGCTGTCACGGCGCTTGATGTTGCGATGCGTCCACTCCACCATGTCGGCAAAGATATTAGGCGTTGAGTGCTCCACGGTGGTGGGCAGGTTGATGATGCACTTGTTCTCGGGCGTGGGCTGCCAGACGTCGGTGACGGCGTCTATCACGCGCTTGGAGAACTCCAGCTCGGTGTCCGAATACATTTCGGGCGAGTACTGGAAGGTCCATTTGGTGTTGGGGTGCTGGGCCGCGATGTCCTTGAACATCTGGGCATTGGTCACAGCCAATTCCACAATCTCGTCTTCAGTCATGTTCAGCACCACGCGGCGCATCACGGGAGCCGTGGCGTTGTAGAGATGGACGATGGCGCGGGGCACGCCTTCGAGCGCTTCGAAGGTGCGGCGAATCAGGTGCTCACGCGCCTGGGTCAGCACCTGCACGGTCACGTCGTCGGGAATGCGGTTTTCCTCGATGAGCTTGCGCATGAAGTCGAACTCGATCTGCGAGGCCGAAGGAAAGCCGACTTCGATTTCCTTGAAACCGATCTTCACCAGTTGCTCGAACATGCGCACCTTGCGCTCGATGTCCATGGGCTCGATCAGGGCCTGGTTGCCGTCACGCAGATCCACGCTGCACCAGACCGGGGGCTTGGTGATGACCGCGTCGGGCCAGGTGCGATCGGTCAGACGCACGGGGGCGAAAGCGCGGTATTTGGTGGAAGGGTTTTGCAACATGGTGAGTCTCTTTAGTCGAAATTAGAGGAAATTGAACCCAGCTCCAGCGACGCCCAAAAGCAAAAACGGCCCGTCGCTGATGCTACGGGCCGCCAAGTAGGGTGTGTTTGTACGCGCGCGCTACTTTCTCTGCCCGTTGGACATTAGTAGTAGAGCTAGCGACAGGTTTTGCATGCGGGTCACTTTAACACAAGAAAAGTTGACAGGGCCAGGATTTTTTGGGGCCGCGCTTCAATCGTCGTGCAGACCACGCTCATCGGGCTCGTCCTTGGAGGTCGCCACAATGCTGACCTGCTCACCCTTGGCACGGCGCCAGACATAGATCACATAGCCCGAGACCGAGTAGCCGACAAACACCAGGAAGAGCATGGTTGCAGGCTCGATGCTGACCACGGCCATCAGCAGGGCCACCACCACCAGCGAGACGAACGGCATGCTCTTGGCGCCGCCGATGTCCTTGAAGCTGTAATAGGGAATATTGGTGACCATGGTCAGACCTGCGAACAGCGTGATGGCGAACATGATCCAGGAGAGATCGGCCCTGTCCGTGGGATAGCCGCCAAACCAGGAAATCACATCGCCGAAGATGGGTACATCACGATGGGAAACCATCAGCGCACTGGTCAGCCAGATAAAGCCCGCCACCAGGGCCGCAGCCGCAGGCGAAGGCATGCCCTGGAAATAGCGCTTGTCCACCACGGCCGTATTCACGTTGAAGCGCGCCAGGCGCAATGCGGCGCAGGCGCAATACACAAAGGCGGCAATCCAGCCCCAGCGCCCCAGGGGACGCAAGGCCCATTCATAAGCAATCAGCGCGGGCGCGGCACCGAAGGACACCATGTCGGAGAGCGAGTCCATCTGCTCACCGAACGCGCTTTGCGTGTGCGTCATGCGCGCCACGCGACCGTCAAGACTGTCGAGCACCATGGCGCAGAAAACGCCCACGGCCGCCAGCTCGAACTTGTTGTTCATGGCCATGACGATGGCGTAGAAACCGCCAAACAGCGCTGCCAGCGTGAACAGATTGGGCAGCACATAAATGCCTTTGCGCGGCTTGCGCGGCATTCCACTCAGATCGGCAGAATCATTGCTGTTTTGCATCAAACAGACCTCCAGTGCTTGCATGTCAACTGCATGCAGCTATTAAAACGATAGTATTTCAAGCATGGCCATCATGGCCATGTCCCTGCCACCAGTGTACCCGCCACACAGATCGCATCCGGAATGAAAAAAGGCCACCTCAAAGGTGGCCTCTTGCCCAAGCGCAGTCATCCGGCTCGCGCCGAATGACCTGCCTGCATTAGTTGCGGGTCTGGTCGACCAGCTTGTTCTTGGAGATCCAGGGCATCATGGAGCGCAGCTGGCCGCCCACTTGCTCGATGGCATGGTCGGCGTTCTGGCGACGACGGGCAGTCATCGAAGGATAGTTCAGACGGCCTTCGCTGATGAACATCTTGGCGTATTCACCGCTCTGGATGCGCTTGAGGGCGTTGCGCATGGCCTTGCGGGATTCTTCGTTGATGACTTCGGGGCCGGTCACGTACTCGCCATACTCCGCGTTGTTGGAGATGGAGTAGTTCATGTTGGCGATGCCGCCTTCATACATCAGGTCAACGATCAGCTTGAGCTCGTGCAGGCACTCGAAGTAAGCCATTTCGGGAGCGTAGCCAGCTTCGGTCAGCGTCTCGAAGCCCATCTTCACCAGTTCCACGGCACCGCCGCACAGCACGGCCTGCTCGCCGAACAGGTCGGTCTCGGTTTCTTCCTTGAAGTTGGTTTCGATGATGCCGCCCTTGCCGCCGCCGTTGGCGGAAGCATAGGACAGGGCCACGTCACGGGCCTTGCCGGACTTGTCCTGGTAGATGGCGATCAGGGAAGGCACGCCGCCGCCCTTCAGGTATTCGGAGCGCACGGTGTGGCCGGGGCCCTTGGGAGCGACCATGATCACGTCCAGATCGGCGCGGGGCACGACCTGGTTGTAGTGCACGTTGAAGCCGTGAGCGAAAGCCAGGGTAGCGCCGGACTTGATGTTGGGCTCGACGTTGTTCTTGTACACCTCGGGGATGTTCTCGTCAGGCAGCAGGATCATGACCACGTCGGCAGCCTTCACCGCGTCGTTCACTTCCATCACGGTCAGACCGGCCTTGCCGACCTTGTCCCAGGAAGAGCCGCCCTTGCGCAGACCGACCACAACCTTCACGCCGCTGTCGTTCAGGTTTTGAGCATGTGCGTGGCCTTGGCTGCCGTAGCCGATGATGGCAACAGTCTTGCCCTTGATCAGGCTCAGGTCACAGTCCTTGTCGTAGAAAACTTTCATGATGGCTCCAGGTCTCTTATCTTGAGGGGGTTAAAAAGGTTTGTTCAGATTCAAAAGTGGTGCAACGCAGCCATTAGACACGCAGAATGCGTTCGCCACGACCAATACCCGAGGCGCCTGTGCGAACGGTCTCAAGGATGGCAGTGCGATCAATGGCTTGCAGGAAGGCGTCGTTCTTGGACTGGTCGCCGGTCAGCTCCACGGTGTAGCTCTTCTCGGTCACGTCGATGATGCGACCGCGGAAGATGTCCGCCATGCGCTTCATTTCCTCGCGTTCCTTGCCCACGGCACGCACCTTGACCATCATCAGCTCGCGCTCGGTGTAGGCACCTTCGGTCAGGTCCACCACTTTAACCACTTCAATCAGTCGATTCAGGTGCTTTGTGATTTGCTCAATCACATCGTCCGAGCCCGTGGTGAGGATGGTCATGCGCGACAGCGAGGGGTCCTCAGTCGGTGCGACAGTCAGGGATTCGATGTTGTAGCCACGGGCGGAAAACAGGCCCACGACGCGCGACAGTGCTCCAGGCTCGTTCTCGAGCAGCACGGCAATAATGTGTTTCATTGGGAGATTCCTCTTTTCGCCGCCCTCCCCTGACACCGGTAAGTGCCAGGCTCGGCGGACAATAGATTCGTCAAAAAATGCTATTTAAAATATAGCTGCTTGTGCTTGATATGTAAGTGCTTGAGGCCGATTTTTTCAAAACCGGCTACCCGGCATCACAGATCGTCGGCGCCCAGCAGCATTTCCGTGATGCCACGGCCGGCTTGCACCATGGGGAACACGTTCTCGGTCGGATCGGTGCGGAAGTCCAGGAAGACCGTCTTGCTTTCCTCGCGCACGATACGGCGCGCCTCGCGCAGCGCAGCCTCGACATCGGCAGGCTTCTCGATCAGCAGGCCACGATGGCCAAAGGCCTCGGCCAGCTTCACGAAGTCGGGCAGCGAATCCATATAGCTGCTTGAGTAGCGACCCGAGTATTCAATTTCCTGCCACTGGCGCACCATACCCAGGAAGCGGTTGTTCAGCGCACAGATGACCACCGGGGTGTTGTACTGCTTGCAGGTGGCCAGCTCCTGGATATTCATCTGGATCGAGCCTTCGCCCGTGATGCAGAAGACTTCGGAGTCGGGCTTGGCCAGCTTGATGCCCATGGCGTAAGGCAGGCCCACGCCCATGGTGCCCAGACCGCCGGAGTTGATCCAGCGACGGGGTTCATCAAAGCGGTAATACTGCGCCGCCCACATCTGGTGCTGGCCCACATCGGAGGTGATGTAGGCGTCGGCATCCTTGGTCATGTTCCACAGCGTGTCGACCACGTACTGGGGCTTGATGACTTCGGTGTTGGACTTGTCGTAGCTCAGGCAGTCGCGGCTGCGCCAGCCTTCGATGGTGCTCCACCATTGGCCCAAAGCTGCCTCATCGGGGCGCTGTGCCGACTCGCGCAGCATGGCAATCAGCTCGTTGAGCACGTCCTTGACATCGCCCACGATGGGCACATCCACCTTCACGCGCTTGGAGATGGAGGAAGGATCGATGTCGATATGGATGATCTTGCGCTCCACCGACATGAAATGCTTGGGATTGCCGATCACGCGATCGTCAAAGCGCGCACCCACGGCCAGCAGCACATCGCAGTTCTGCATGGCATTGTTGGCTTCGATGGTGCCGTGCATGCCCAGCATGCCCAGGAACTTCCGGTCGCTGGCCGGGTAGGCGCCCAGGCCCATCAGCGTATTCGTGACCGGGTAGCCCAGCATGTCCACCAGCTGACGCAGCTCGTTGCAGGCATTGCCCAGCAGCACGCCGCCGCCGGTGTAGATATAAGGGCGCTTGGCCGTCAGCAGCAGCTGCAGAGCCTTGCGAATCTGGCCCGCATGACCCTTTTTGACGGGGTTGTAAGAGCGCATTTCCACTTTTTCAGGATAGCCCGTGTACAGCGCCTTCTTGAAGGACACATCCTTGGGAATATCCACCACCACAGGGCCGGGACGGCCGGTGCGGGCGATGTGGAAAGCCTTTTTCATGGTCTCGGCCAGCTCGCGCACATCCTTGACCAGGAAGTTGTGCTTGACGATGGGACGCGTGATGCCCACTGTGTCGCACTCTTGAAACGCGTCGGTACCGATGTAATTGGTCGATGTCTGTCCCGCGATCACCACCATGGGGATGGAGTCGGTATAGGCGGTGGCAATGCCCGTTACCGCATTGGTCAGACCGGGGCCGGAAGTCACCAGCGCCACGCCCACCTCACCGGTGGCACGCGCAAAACCGTCGGCTGCATGCACGGCCGCCTGCTCGTGGCGCACCAGCACATGCTGGATGCTGTCCTGCTTGTAGAGCGCGTCGTAAATATAGAGAACTGCCCCGCCAGGGTAACCCCACAGGTGCTTGACACCTTCAGCCTGAAGAGACTTGATGAGGATTTCGGAGCCCATCAATTCCTGGGCGCCCTTGGGGGACGATGCGGCGGCTGCAGAGGCCAGCTCGGCTTTGGAGATTTCCATGATCAACCTTTGTGAATTTCTCTAACGAAAAACCTTCGGTGCCCTTAGCCTGAAGCCCTTGTGAGGCCGGTTTAGGACTTAAGACCACATGCCATGGACGTTTGTGTATACGCCGGACCGTGATCCGTTTGCTTCTTTAAGTTGAAGATCATTATCGCACTGCAACAAGACCTTCAAATGCAGTACACAAAAAAACATCATCGGATGCGATAATCTGCCGCTTTCGTCACTACCTAACTCCCGCTTTCTCCAGGGTTACTCTCTCTTGGCCACAGAACAAGAACTGTCTGCATTCCTCAAAGACGTTGAAAAGCGCGCCTTCAAACGCAGCGTTTTCCATGTCCGCGACGAGGAGGCCGCCCTGGATATCGTGCAGGACAGCATGCTCAAACTGGCCCAGCACTATGGGGACAAACCGGTCAATGAACTGCCCATGCTGTTCCAGCGCATTCTGTCGAACAGCACTCTTGACTGGTTTCGCCGCCAGAAGACACAGAAAGCCGTTTTCACTCACTTCAGCGACCTGGAGTCTTCCGTAGACGGGGACAGCGACTTCGATTGGCTGGAAACCTATGCCACCAACGGCGACGCATCCGCCGCCAGCAACGCCGAGAGCCTGACCGAACGCAAGCAGACACTGCAAAGCATAGAAAAAGAGATACAGGAGCTGCCTGCGCGTCAACGCGAGGCCTTTCTCATGCGTTACTGGGAAGAGATGGATGTCGCAGAGACCGCTGCCGCCATGGGTTGCTCTGAAGGCAGCGTCAAAACCCATTGCTTCCGCGCCATTCAAACATTGAGCAAGGCACTCAAGGCCAAAGGAATCGAGTTATGAAATCCGCGCCCACCCTCCGGCAAGAACAGACCGCCGACCGCATCGCCCGTCAAATCACTGCCCGCCTGAGCGAGGGCGAAGCCTTGCTCCCTTACGAAATTACCGAACGCCTGCGCGCCTCCCGCGAGCAAGCCGTGTCCATACGTCGCCGCGAAGCGTCTGTACTGCGCGTTCAGACCAGTACTGCAGCATCCGCCCAGGGCAACACCCTGACACTGGGCAACCCCGACGAGGGTAACGGCTGGTGGCGCACCCTGGTCTCGGCCATCCCCGTTTTTGCACTCATTGCGGGCCTGGTAATCTACAACTCCGACACCGAACAAAGTATGCTAAGCGAAGTCACCGAGGTCGATACAGCCTTGCTGACCGATGATCTGCCCCCTGCTGCCTACTCTGACCCTGGCTTCATCCAGTACCTCAAGACCTCGGCAGCCACCCCATCAGAACACTAAACAGCCTGCCACCTCTGCCTTGATGCCCACTGAGAAGCGCTCCCTCCTGAAACCCGACAACACCGCCGCCATCATGGCGGCGCTGTTGTTGGTGGCCTTGAGCTGGACAGGATGGAATGTCGTACAGCAAGTCAGGCTGGCACCCAGCTCCGTCCCCCCCGCCACGGTAGCTGCATCCAGATCCATGCATGCAGACCCGTCCACGCGCCAGAGAGCCTCGGCGCAGGCCTCAGGTCCACGCTGGGGCGAACTCAGCAGCCACCAGCGCGAGATTCTGCAGCCGCTGCAAGAGCGCTGGGCCATGATCGGCTCGGTGCAGAAGCGCCGCTGGATTGCCCTGGCGGATGGTTTTGACAAACTCAGCGAGCGCGAACAGCAAAAGCTTCATGACCGCATGGAAGCCTGGTCCGGCCTGAGTGCTGCCCAGCGCAATCAGGCCCGGCTGAATTTCGCCATTACCAACAAGCTCGCGACTGACAAGCAGGCCCAGTGGGAGGCCTACCAGGCTCTGAGCGATGAAGAAAAGCGACTGCTGGCGGCCCGCGCCACTCCCAAGGTGGTAAGCGCCGCACCGGCCATCAAGCCCGTGCCTTCCAAGAAGCTGGCGCGCATTCCTGCTGCCACGGCCTCCCCCAATACGGTGCCCAATCTGCCCAAGATTCCACCCGCAACCATTCATCATCCACCACCGCCCGTGCCCGCAACACCTGCCATGGTGGAGACGCACCCCATCCGTACGCCCTCGGTGATTGTGGAGACGGCTCCTGTGGACATTCCTCGCGCCACCCCGATCACCCTGCCTCCGCTGGATGCGCCAAGTCAAGACGCGCACCAATGACAGTGTCGGTGCGGCAACCGAGCGCCAAGCCCGCTGACCTGAGCCCTACAATGCCCTCATGCAGCAAGACACCCGGCCGGCAGCCTCATCGACTCCTGACTTCATAGCACCAAGCCTGCGTCGCCGCATGGCTTGCTGGCTTTATGAAGGCATGCTTTTGTTTGGCGTGGTGTTCATCGCCGGCTATTTGTTCGGAACGTTGTCTCAGACGCGCAATGCACTCGACAATCGGCATCTGCTGCAGGCCTTCATGCTGGTGGTGCTGGGGATTTACTTTGTCTGGTTCTGGAGCAAGGGCCAGACGCTGGCCATGAAGACCTGGCATATCCGCGTGGTCGATACCCAAGGTCGACCCCTGACGCAAACCCGCGCCCTGCTGCGTTACGCAGCCAGCTGGATGTGGTGGCTGCCACCGCTGGCCCTGCTCTACCCGCTGGGCCTGCCGCCACTGGAGGTTCTGGTGCTGCTCATGGGCTGGATTCTGATCTGGGCGCTGCTGAGCCGCTTTCACCCCAGAAAGCAGTTCTGGCACGACGCCTGGGCCGGCACCCAGCTGGTGCATCAGGCCCCCACTCCCAAACGCATCCGCTGACCCCCCTCCATGAGTACCTCCTCACCCGACCCCGTCAACCCGCAAAAAAGCCGTACCGGACTGTCCCGAGTGCTGCATGCCGGCGGCTACTCACTGGCTGGCCTCAAGGCCGGCTGGCATGAAAAAGCATTCCAGCAAGAAGCAATCTGTGCTGCCGTCATGATTCCTCTGGCGCTCTGGCTGGGCCAGAGCTGGGAGCAGACAGCGCTGTTGGCCGGCACCGTCATCCTGGTGCTCATTGTGGAATTGCTCAATACCGGCATAGAGGCAGCCATAGACCGTATTGGGCCCGAATGGCACGAGCTGTCCAAGAAAGCCAAGGACATGGGCAGCGCTGCTGTATTTCTGGCCCTGTGCCTTTGCGGAGCCGTCTGGGCTGCCGCTCTTTATCACCGTTTCATCGTATGACTCAACCCGCTTTTTCCATTTGCGTGTACTGCGGCTCACGCCCCGGCACCAACCCTCAATTCACCGAAGTCGCCAAGGCCGTGGGCCAATGGATAGGCTCGCGCGGCGGCCAGCTGGTCTATGGCGGTGGACGCAGCGGCCTGATGGGCGTGGTGGCCGAAGCCACGCAACAAGCTGGCGGCCGTGTCGTCGGCATCATCCCTCAGGCACTGGTCGACAAGGAGCTGGCCAACCAGGCCTGCGACGAACTGCACATCGTCAAGAACATGCACGAACGCAAGGCCATGATGGCCGAGCGCAGCGATGCCTTCGTGGCCCTGCCCGGCGGCATCGGTACTTTTGAAGAGCTGTTCGAAGTCTGGACCTGGCGCCAGCTGGGCTACCACGACAAGCCCGTCGGCATTCTCAATGTGGATGGCTATTACGACGCCATGCTGCAGTTTCTTCAGTCCTGTGTGGGCAACGGCTTCATGGGCGAGTGGCAGATGGGCCTGGTCGAAAGCAGCAGCGACACCTCGGCCCTGCTGCAGAATCTCGTCCAGAATGCCGGCAGCCAGCTGGATACACCGCCTCTGCGCTCGGTAATCTGAGCCCTGAAAAACACTGCAGGGCGTCATCCGTCGGCCCGTAGCGCTGCCGACAGTGCGCACACCCGGCCCCAGACCATGAAAAAAGCCAGACTCAAGGTCTGGCTTTTTGCCTGGGGCGCATGACTGGGGCGCGACATGGCGACTTAGACAGCCGTGTCGTCCAGCTCACCCGTACGGATGCGCACCACGCGCTCCACGGGGGTGATGAAGATCTTGCCGTCACCAATCTTGCCGGTGCGCGCGACGTTGACGACAGCATCCACGCAGCGGTCCACGTCTTCATCTCGCACCACGACTTCGATCTTCACCTTGGGCAGAAAATCCACCACATACTCCGCGCCACGATAGAGCTCGGTATGGCCTTTCTGGCGGCCAAAACCCTTGACTTCGGTCACGGTCAGACCATTCACCCCACACTCGGCCAGGGCCTCGCGCACTTCCTCGAGCTTGAAGGGCTTGATGACGGCGGTAATCATTTTCATGGGGCTGGTTCCTCAATTGATTGAAATCGGCAAAACACCGGAGGCAGAACCTCAGGCGCGAAATTTATTGGTAATGGGGTAGCGCCAGTCCTTGCCAAAGCTGCGCATTGTCAGACGTGGACCGACTGGCGCCTGGCGACGCTTGTACTCGTTGATTTGTATCAGACGCGTGACCCGCTCCACATCCGCAGGCGCAAAACCCTCGGCGACGATGGAGCTTATGCTCTCGTTGTTTTCCATGTAACGGGCCACGATGGCATCCAGCACCTCGTAGTCCGGCAGGCTGTCCTGATCCTTCTGATCGGGGCGCAGCTCGGCGCTGGGCGGACGCGTGATGATGCGCTCGGGAATGGGATCGAGCCCCGTGCCGAAGGGATCGTTGGCATTGCGCCAGCGTGCCAGCGCAAACACCTCGGTCTTGAACACATCCTTGATGACGGCAAAACCGCCGGCCATGTCGCCGTACAGCGTGCAGTAGCCGGTGGACATCTCGCTCTTGTTGCCCGTGGTCAGCACGATGGAGCCAAACTTGTTACTCATAGCCATCAGCAGGGTGCCGCGAATACGGGCTTGCAGGTTTTCCTCGGTCGTGTCTTCGGCGCGTCCGGCAAAAGTGCCAGCCAGCGCTGCCTTGAAGGCTTCGAACTGCGGCGCGATATCGATCTCTTCGTGCTGCACGCCCACGCGCTCGGACATTTCGCGCGCATCAAGCCAGCTGATATCGGCCGTATAGGGCGAAGGCATCATGACCGTGCGCACCTTGTCCGCACCCAGCGCGTCCACGGCAATGGCCAGCACCAGGGCCGAATCCATGCCGCCCGACAGGCCGATGAGCGCACCCGGAAAACGGTTCTTGCCCACATAGTCGCGCACGGACAGCACCAGCGCCGACCAAAGCGCATGATGGTGGTTCAGCTGGGGCTTGACTTGCCCCATCAGCTTCACGCGCCCATCCACCAGCTGCGCAGCCATCATGGGCAGCTCTTCCTCGAAGGCCGCCGCACGCGCCACCACCTGACCGCTGACGTCCACCGCAAACGAGCAGCCGTCGAACACGACCTCGTCCTGGCCGCCCACCAGATGGGCATAGACCAGGGGAACCGCATTTTCCATGGCGCGCTGCGCAATCACCGCCTCGCGCTCGGAGGGTTTGCCGCTATGGAACGGCGAGGCATTGATGACGGCCAGCAACTGGGCGCCTGCGGCCACGGCCGCCCGCGCAGGGCCGGCATGCCAAGCGTCTTCGCAAATCAGCAGTCCGATCTGGATGCCGTCCAGCTCGAAGACACAGCTCTCTTCACCGGCCGCAAAGTAGCGCTGTTCGTCGAACACGCCAAAGTTGGGCAGCAGTTGCTTGAAATAGCGCGCAATCTGCTGACCATCGCGCAGCACGCTGGCAGCGTTGAACAGTTTCTCACCTTGCTCATCGCGCTGCGGGTGACCGATGACCAGCGCCAGCCCCGGCCATTGGGCACTGGCTTGCTGCAACTGCTGCAGGGCCGCATCGCAGGCTTCCAAAAATGCCGGACGCAGATACAGGTCCTCAGCCGCGTAGCCACACAGGGCAAGCTCGGGCGTGAGCAGCAGGCGGGCACCGTTGGCATAAGCTTCAGCAGCAGCGGCGATGATTTTCTGGACATTGCCAGAGAGGTCTCCCACAACAAAATTGCGTTGGGCACAGCAAATGGAAAGCGTCATGAAAAGCAAGCTAGGCGGTGAGGCCACCAGCCCCCGCGACAATCAGGGCATGGCCGAAAACAAGATTATCACTCGCGTGCTTGCCAGCGTGCAGCAGCTGGACGCACAAACCTGGAATGTGCTGCTGGCCTCTCAATCCACGCCCACGCCCTTCATGCGCCACGAATACCTGGCAGCCATGGAGCAAAGCGGCAGCGCCACGCCCGATACCGGCTGGATCGCCCGGGTCATCACCGTCTGGGACGGCGATGAGCTGCTGGCGGCCTGCCCCCTCTATATCAAGACCCACTCCTACGGCGAATATGTGTTTGACTGGGCCTGGGCGCGCGCCTATCAGCAGCATGGCCTGCCTTACTACCCCAAGGGATTGCTGGCCGTCCCCTTCACGCCCGTGCCAGGCTCCCGCCTGCTGGCACGCAGCCAGGCACTGCGCGTGGCGCTGGTGCATGCCGTCCAGGCCTGGGCAGCCGAGCAGCAACTGTCATCGCTGCACCTGCTGTTTGGCGATGCCGACGATCTTGCTGCCTGCGCCGCAGCCGGCTGGATGCAGCGCAGCACGGTGCAGTTTCACTGGACGAACACGCCGCCCGCACTTCCCGCTGCGGGCGCTCCCCTGCCAGCCGGGGCACTACCCGGCAGCATGCAAGCGAGCAATGACACAGCAATGGCACCGTCCCGCTGGAAGGACTTCGACGACTTTCTGGGCTCGCTGAACCAGGAAAAGCGCAAGAAAATCCGCCAGGAGCGGCGCAAGATACGCGAAGCCGGCGTGAGCTTCAAAGCCATGCAGGGTAGCGACATCGGTGCGCAGGACTGGTCCTTCTTCTACCGCTGCTATGAGCGCACCTACCTGGAGCATGGCAACCCGCCGTATCTGACACTGGAGTTCTTTGCCTCCATGGCCTCGGCCATGCCCGAGAACTGGGTGATGTTCATCGCCGAGCGCGACGGACAGCCTGTCGCTTCAAGTTTGATAGCTATTACCAGCTTACAGTCAATGACTTCAGCATCAAAACCATTGTTTTTTGATGATAGACAAGCGCTAGCAGCTATCAATAACAAGGTCGCCTATGGCCGCTACTGGGGCGCTCTGGAGCGGATCGACAGCCTTCATTTCGAAGCCTGCTACTACCAGCCCATCGAATGGTGCATCGCCAACGGCTTTGCCCGCTTCGAAGGCGGTGCCCAGGGCGAGCACAAGATGGCCCGCGCGCTGCTGCCCGTGGAAACACCGAGCGCCCACTGGGTGGCCCATCCCGCTTTTGCCGATGCCATCGAGCGCTTCCTGCAGCGCGAGAGCGAAGGCATGGCCCAATATGTGGAAGAGCTGCAATCCCATAGTCCACTGCGCAAGGCCTGAAGGTGGAGACAAAAAAAGGCCGCTTTGCAGCGGCCTTGAAGCTCAGACTCCAGGAGACATTCAGAAGGTTTCCCAGTCATCCTCATCCAGCGAGGACTTTTGCACATTGCGGGTAGGAGCGGATTCGCCAGCAACCGCGCCCCCCATCAAAGAGCGCGGGGCTGCCGGCATGGGGGCAGGACGGGCAGCAACACGACGGACAGCTGCCTGACGCGCCGGGGCGGCGGCGGCGACCACAGCCGGCGCCGCCGCACGGGCTGCAGCCTTGGGTGCCTGGTCATAAAGCGCACTGGCGGGCAGCTGGAAAACCGCCACAGCCTGAACCAGATCCTGCGCCTGCTTGCGCAGCGCACCAGCGGCTGCAGCACTTTCCTCCACCAGCGCCGCGTTTTGCTGCGTCGTCTGATCCATTTGCGTCACCGCCTCGCCAACCTGGGCCACACCCTGGCTCTGCTCCTGGCTGGCGGCACTGATCTCGGCCATCAAATCCGTCACCCGGCTGATCGCAGACACGATGTCGGCCATGGTGGCACCGGCCTTGTCCACCAGCTGCGTGCCCTGCTCCACCCGCTGCACGCTGGTGCTGATCAAAGCCTTGATTTCCTTGGCTGCCTCGGCACTGCGCTGGGCCAGGGTACGCACCTCGCCCGCCACCACGGCAAAACCACGGCCCTGCTCACCGGCGCGCGCTGCTTCCACAGCCGCATTCAGCGCCAGGATATTGGTCTGGAAGGCGATGGAGTCGATGACGGTGATGATGTCGGCAATCTGCTGGCTGCTGTTGTTGATGCCCTTCATGGTTTCCACCACTTCGGCCACCACGGCACCGCCCTGCGCTGCCACCTGGGAAGCATTCACCGCCATCTGATTGGCGGCACGGGCGTTGTCGGCGTTCTGGCGCACGGTAGAGCCCAGCTGCTCCATGGAGGCGGCGGTTTCCTCCAGCGCACTGGCCTGCTCCTCGGTGCGACCGGAGAGATCAGCATTGCCCGAGGCAATCTGCGAACTGGCCGAGGCCACGCCTTCCGCGTTCTGGCGTACCGAGCGCACGGTCTGCACCAGACTGCTTTGCATACGCTCCAGGGCGCTGAGCAAGCGGCCTGTTTCGTCCTCTCGCTCCACGCGGATGACGCCGCTCAGATCCCCATTGGCCACACGGTCCGCGGCCTGCACCGCCTGCTCCAGCGGCGCACGGATGGAACGCACCAGCCAGATGCCTGCCCCTGCAGCCACCACCACCGCAATCAAGGCAGCCAAGGCAAGCATGCTCACAGCCCGGTCGTAAACCCTCTCCGAAGCCAGAGTCTCGCCCTTGGCCACATCGCTGTTGAACTTGATCAGCTTTTGCAGGGTCGCCGAAGACTGTTCATAGAGCTTGAGAGATTCGCCTCCCAGCAGTTGCTTGGCCTGCTCTTTATCGCCTCGACGCGAAATTTCGAACAGTTGCTTGTTCAACTCCACATAATGCTCTCTCTCGCGCAGGAACTGCGTGTAGAGCTCGCGCTCTTCGGCAGTGACAATCAAAGGTTCATAGAGCTTTTTTGCCTCCGCCAGGTGTTTCTGCAATTGCTCGAATTGAGCTTCCACCTGAGCCATATAGCCGGTCTCGTCATTATTGACATGCCGCAACTCGAGCAAGCGGGTGCGCGCCAGGTCGGTATTGAGTGTATTGATCACTTCCACACTGGGCAGGGCATTGCCGGTGATGGTTTCAGCACTGGAGCGCATGGAGCGCAGCTGCAGCAATGCCATGGCAACCACCACGACCAGCAGCAAGACCAGAACCCCGAACGTACCGAGAATCCGCGTGGAGATTTTGATGCTTTTCATTGATTGCACCTCCCTCTATTACCAATTAGTTTTTATAAATACTTCTTTTGAATCCATGCCCACGAAGCGCAAGGATTCAATGTTTCTGCTCGATCGGGAAATATCTCTCTGAATGGCATACCAGAGATGGAATGCTCCTTGATACCGGCTTATATGTTTTCAATTGTTTCCAGTTTCATATTCCTTGCCTATCTTCACGAGCCTACAGTCATGTAGGCAGTCGCTTACGCCGCACTTAAGTTACTGAAAGTTACCAATCAGTGACAGCAGAGATTCTCGATGCCATGGCAACCTACATAGCCTTGAAAAAGCATCAAGCCACCCCTCTTCTTGATCAATGTCAAGACAGTTTGAAGAAAGCTTGTAAAAAAACCCCGACAGCATTCGCTATCGGGGTTTTGAGACGGAAGCCGTTGAAACCGGCAATACCTCGACCTCAGAACTGCTCCCAATCCTGGTCATTGCTCAAGGCGGGCTGAGCCGTTTTGACCGGCGCAGGCACAGCCTTGCCCGGGCCTTGATCGGCTAACGCCGCAGCCCGCGGGCCAGCGCTCATGCCGGCCTTTGCAACCGGCTCGACCCGATTTTTCAGCGCCGCAGCGGCAAAGCTCTGTGCCTGATTCCCCAACTGAAAAATCGCCACCGAATCGACCAGCGCCTTGGCCTGGCGCTGCAAAGAATCGGCGGCCGCCGCACTCTCCTCCACCAGGGCCGCATTCTGCTGCGTGGTCTGATCCATCTGGGTGACGGCTTCACCCACCTGGGCCACGCCCTGGCTCTGCTCACGGCTGGCTGCGCTGATCTCGCCCATGATGTCGGTCACGCGGCCTATGGCCGTCACGATTTCGGCCATGGTGTCACCGGCCTTGTCCACCAGCTGCGAGCCTTGCTCCACGCGCTCCACGCTGGCATGGATGAGCTGCTTGATTTCCTTGGCCGCCTCGGCGCTGCGCTGGGCCAGCGTGCGCACCTCGCCCGCCACCACGGCAAAGCCACGGCCTTGCTCGCCGGCACGCGCGGCTTCCACGGCCGCATTCAGGGCCAGGATATTGGTCTGGAAGGCAATCGAGTCGATGACGCCTATGATGTCGGCGATCTGGCGGCTGCTGTCGTTGATGCCCTTCATGGTGTCCACCACCTGGGCAACCACATCCCCGCCTCGACCCGCGACATCGGAGGCATTCTTTGCCATTTGATTGGCTGTCTGGGCATTGTCGGCGTTCTGACGCACAGTCGAGCCCAGCTGCTCCATGGAGGCCGCCGTTTCCTCCAGGGCACTGGCCTGGCTCTCGGTGCGCGCCGAAAGATCCGCATTGCCCTGAGCAATTTCGCTGGACGCCAGAGCCACGCCATGGGCATTGCCGCGCACATCCTGAACGACGGAGGACAGTTGCCGACGCATGTCTTCCAGCGCATTGAGCAGCAAGCCCATTTCATCGCGGCGCTGGTTCTTCACCACCATGCCCAGCCTGCCGGCTGCCACGGCCTGCGCCAGCTCAACTGCCGTGGCCACGGGAGCCGTGATGGCGCGTGTCATCGCAATACCGACCACGGCGGCAAACAGCACCACCAGCGCCAGCGTACCGAGCAGCCAGTAGCGGGCCACCTCGAAACTGGACTTTTCGGCCTGCTGGGCCTGAGCCGCGTTCTCGAGCTGCAGCGTCATCAGCTTGCCCGTGCTTTCCGCCAGCTGGCTGAAGGCCTGTTCGGACAGCCCGGCAAAGAACAGCCCCAGCTCGTCGGCCATGCCTGCCTGGCTGTCCACGGTGTTGTAGTCGCCATCGCGTGCCCGCGCCAGCAACTGCTCGTGCAGCTTCAGGAAATTCGCCTTGTTGGCCTGATAGCCCTCGTAGGCCTCGCGCAGCGGCGGGCTGGCAATCAGCTCATGGACCACCTTCTCCTGCTCGGCAATGGTTTTCAGGCGCTGCTGGATCTGCTGCTCGTAGCCTTCGATCTCAACCAGGGTGCGAGCGGTGGCGATGCCTGCCTCATGGCGGCGCAGCCGGTTGTACTCGGAGCGCATGGAGGCTGCGTTGTAGACACTGGGCAGCGCCACTTCGGAAACCTCACGGCCCGCTGCATGAATGCTGGACAGCTGCAACCAGGCCACCAGGCCGAGCAATGCAGACAACAACACCAGCGCCGTAAAGCTGATGCCCAACTTGGTCCCCACGCGCCAGTCCGAAATCTTCCAACTCATGCGCATCCCCTCGTATATATCGATACAGGCAATAAAAAACGCACCAAGCGATGTCCGCCGGGTGCGTTTCAAATTGTATATATGCAGATAGCGAGGCTTCTCTGCAAGTAAAGGTTAGAGACCCTTTACTAGTTTGGATCAGCCCTTGTAGTTGGCGATACCGTCCACGATTTCCTTGTGTGCCGCGTCCACGCCCTTCCAGCCCAGAACCTTGACCCACTTGCCCTTTTCCAGATCCTTGTAGTGCTCGAAGAAGTGGGCGATCTGCTGCAGGGTCAGCTCATGGATGTCGCTGAGGTGGTTGATCTTGTCGTAGGAAGGCAGCAGCTTCTGTGTGGGAACGGCCAGAACCTTGCCGTCGACGCCGGATTCGTCTTCCATCTCCAGAATGCCGATGGCACGGCAGGGCACCACCACGCCGCTGGGCAGGGGGAAGGGAGTCATCACCAGCACGTCCACGGGGTCGCCGTCGCCAGACAGGGTCTGGGGCACATAGCCGTAGTTCACGGGGTAGTGCATGGCAGTGCCCAGGAAACGATCCACGAACAGGCAGCCGGATTCCTTGTCCACTTCGTACTTCACGGGAGCCGAGTTGGCCGAGATTTCGATGACGACGTTGAAGACTTCAGGCGTCTTGGAGCCGGGGGTCACATTGTTCAGAGACATGATGGTTGGGAGAAGTAATACAAAAAGCCCGCCAGAGCCAACAAAGCATCGGCACCTGAGGGTCAGCCCGCGATTTTAGGCGCATGACCCTAACGCTGGCATTACATGTTTGAAAGATGCGCGTGCAGTCGTGTATTCCCGCTAGGCAGCCTCGCCCACTTCAACCATGAAAACCCACTCAAACCAACACCCATAAATCGGTGTCAGCTCTCGGAACAAGAGCATGTCAGGCGCTCACCGGATGCCGGCGACGCACGGGCCCGCTGCGCTGCTCCACCGCAGCCTGCACCTCCTTGCGCAGGCCCAGAGCAAAACCCAACTCGGCCGCCACAAACAGCGGGCCAATCAGCAGGCCCATCACATCGTCAAGAAAAGCGGGCTTGCGTCCTTCCCAGTAGTGACCGATGAACTGGATCACCCAGCCCAGCACAAACAGGCCCAGCCCCCAGGCCAGCCAGCTCCCCATGGGCTGCGTGGCGACAGGAGTCGCCAGCGCCAGCATGGCGGCCAGAAACACGCTCATGAACAGGCCGTATCGCCCGTCGAGCCGCCAGTAATACACTGCTGCAGCAACCGCTGCCAGCAGAGCCAGCGAGATCGGCATGCCGCCAAGCGCTCCCCATTGCAGCCTGGCCAGCAGAATCACCACCGCCTGCATGATCATGGGCACACCGATGTAGTGCGTGACGATATTGCGCGGGTCGCGGTGGTAGTCGGCGTAGTTGGACAGTTGATCGATTAGGGTTTTCATCGCTGTATCTCCTTGTCGCTTGTCAGAGCATGGTGGCGCAGCATCAACCTTGCCGTCTGTCATGCCACCGACACAAGCGCTAAACCCTTCACCCAGGCCTGCACTGGCCTCAGTGCCCACTGCACGCAAGCGCGGCAGCTTCGAGCATGTCAACTCCAATGATCTCTGGGCCATCGTGCAGGCCGGCCGCTGGTTCCGCTCGCTGCCGCCGGAATTGACCGCCCAGATGCAGCAACTGGCCCAGCCAAGGCTGCTGGCCGCCGGCGAATGGCTGTTTCGCCGCGGCGATGCCCCCTGCGGCCTGTATGCGGTGGCCAGGGGATCGCTCAGCATCTCCGGCACGGCAGCGCTTCAGGAAAACACCCGCACGGCCTTGCTGACCTTGATCGAGCCACCGAGCTGGCTGGGCGAGATCGCCCTCTTCGATGGCGAGCCCCGCACCCACGACGCCTGCGCCAACACCGCCTGCGCCCTGCTGCATATCCCTATACCGCCGCTGCGCGAATGGCTGGATGCCAACCCGCATTGCTGGCGCCACATGGCCCTGCTGCTGACCCACAAGCTGCGTGCCAGCCTGATCGCGCTGGAGGAGCAGACCGTGCTGCCTGCACCGCAGCGCGTGATGTGCCGTCTGGTGCAAATGGCCATGGGCCACGAGCAATGGGCCGACCGCATGCGCACCCACCGCGAGCTGGCCGTCTCGCAGGAGCAGATCGCACGCATGCTGGGCTTGTCACGCCAGACCACCAACCAGATCCTGCAGGAGTTGCAGCAGGCCGGCTGGCTGCAACTGCGGCGCGGCAAGCTGGAAGTTCTCGACCTGGCCGCACTCAAGGCCGCAGCACTCACCGGGCAAATCCCCACTAGCAGCTAGGCGCTGCCGGCCTGGCTCGGGGTCGCCCCCCGCCCCGCTGTCCGCTTGGTGCTGGACAAGCCTGCTATCTCTTTGATAATGAAATCGGGTCTGATGCACCAGACCCGGCTCAAGATCATCGCGGGCGACCCAGCCGAGTTCCGACATGCCGTCGTTGTCGCCCGCCATAACAACGGATACCCCATGCCCCTGTCTCCCAGTGCCAGCCGCAAGCCAGTCCCCATCAATATGCGCGACGTCAAATACCGGGGCTATGCCCGCGATGACGGCATGTGGGACGTGGAAGCCGAGCTGATCGACCAGAAAACCTATGACATCGAGCTTCATGGCCGCCGCAAAGTGCCAGCGGGCAAGCCGATTCACCATATGTGGATCCGCCTGACCATCGATGCCGACATGGTGGTGCACGGCATAGAGGCCGCCATGGACGACCACCCCCTGGGCCACTGCCCCCAGGCCACAAAGTCCATGCAAAAGATGGTGGGCTGCTGCATAGCCTGCGGCTGGCGCCGCGCCATTGCCGACAATCTGGGCGGGGTAGTGGGCTGCACGCATCTGCGCGAGCTGCTGTTCAATATGGCAACGCCCGCTTTTCACACCGTGCTCAACCAGTTCGGCCCCAATGGCTCGGGCCTGCCGCCACGCCATCTGGGTCAGTGCCTGGGCTGGGACTTCAACGGCCCCGGCGTGGCCGAGTTCTACCCCGAGTTCAAGGGCTGGAAGCCGCTCTCTCAGCAACCCGTGAAAACCACTACAAAAGACTGATCCACAATACCATCAAGCGCCACCAGCTATCAATTTTGATAGCCCACAACAAGCCCGCAGCCGGCCCGGACTTCACTCTTGCGGCACAATCGAGCCCATGGCAGAACGTGTGATCCCCTTGGTCGATGAGCGTGCGGCATCCCGCAGCGCAATCGTCCCCAGCCCCCTGCAGGCCCCTACCGGGCTGCTGCAGGATCAATGGGGACGGCCTTTGCGCGACCTGCGCATCAGCGTCACCGACCGCTGCAACTTCCGCTGCAACTACTGCATGCCCAAGGAAGTTTTTGACAAGAACTACCAATATCTGCCCCACAGCTCGCTGTTGAGCTTCGAGGAAATTACGCGCCTGGCCAGGCTTTTTGTCGCCCATGGCGTGCGCAAGCTGCGCCTGACCGGCGGCGAGCCGCTGCTGCGCAAGAACATCGAAGCCCTGATTGCCCAGCTGGCCGAGCTGCGCACGCCCGACGGCCAGCCGCTGGACCTGACACTGACCACCAACGCCTCGCTGCTGGCACGCAAGGCCCGCGCCCTGAAGGACGCCGGCCTGAACCGCGTGACCGTCAGCCTCGACGGACTGGACGACGCCGTGTTCCGGCGCATGAACGATGTGGACTTTCCCGTGACCGATGTGCTGGCCGGCATCGAGGCTGCACAGACCGCGGGCCTGTCGCACATCAAGGTGAACATGGTGGTCAAGCGCGGCACCAATGACGACCAGATCCTGCCCATGGCCCACTACTTCCGCGGCACGGGAATCACGCTGCGATTCATCGAATACATGGACGTGGGAGCCACCAACGGCTGGCGCATGGACGAGGTGCTGCCCTCCGACGAGGTCATAGCCCGTCTGCGCGCCGAACTGCCGCTAATCCCGCTGGCACCCAGCGCCCCGGGCGAGACCGCCGTGCGCTGGGGCTATGCCGATGCCAGCGGCCGACATGATCCGCAGCTGGGCGAGGTGGGCGTCATCAGCAGTGTGACCCACGCTTTCTGCGGCGACTGCAACCGTGCACGCCTGTCCACCGAGGGTCAGCTCTATCTGTGCCTGTTCGCCAGCCAGGGCTGGGACTTGCGTAGCCTGCTGCGCACCGGTGCCAGCGATGCCGAGATTGCAGCCGCCATTGCCCCCATCTGGCAGCAGCGCGACGATCGCTACTCGCAAATGCGCAGCGAAATGCCCCCCGATATGGCGCCAGTGCGGCAAGGTCGGCGCATCGAGATGAGCTATATCGGTGGCTGACTCACGCATCACCCCCGAGCAGATCACCGGTTGCGTGCTGGCCGGAGGACGCGGTGCGCGCATGGGCGGTGTGGACAAGGGTCTGCAGAGCTTTCAAGGCTTGCCACTGGCACTGCATGCATTGCAGCGCCTGGCTCCGCAGGTCGGCCCCTTGCTCATCAATGCCAATCGCAATACAGCAGCTTACGCCGAGCTGGGTCGGCCACTGGCTGCCGAGGTCTGCGCCGACAGCCTGCCCGACTACCCCGGCCCGTTGGCGGGCTTCATGGCCGGCCTCGCGCATTGCCGCACGCCATGGCTGCTGTGCGTGCCCTGCGATACGCCGCTGCTGCCCCTCGATCTGGCTGCGCGAATGCTGGCGTCGCGTGGCGATGCCGATATCGTCATCGCTCACGGCTGGGATACCGAGCATGCCCAGCCGGAGCAGCCGCCGCAACTGCGCCCCCAGCCCGTGTTCTGCCTGCTGCGGGCCGGACTCGCCTGCAGCCTTGAGCGCTTCATCACCAGTGGTGGCCGCAAGATAGACGCCTGGACCGGCCAGCATCACAGCGCCCAGGCCGTATTTGACCGCCCCGGGGACGAACAGGCCTTCAGCAACGCCAACACGCTGGCCCAGTTGCTTGATCTGGAGCAAATCGCCCCCGAACGCCAATCCTGAGTCACCGGCACTACCAGCCAAAAGCGTAAAGTGCCACGCAGCCCCATGGCCGCATCCGTCATGAGGTTTTTTTATTTTTTGCTGTTATGACTGCGACTTTTCAACCTGCCGCTTCCACCAGCGCCCAGACGCTGACCACTGACCAGGTACTGCAACAGCTGCAAGCCTTGCTGCAGCCGCTGGGTGCGGTCGCCGAGGTGGAAGCCGTCGCCCTGCCCGATGCACTGGATCGTGTGCTGGCAGCCGATGTGATCTGCCCCGTCAACGTACCACCCCACGACAACAGTGCCATGGACGGCTATGCCTTTGCCGGCAGCGAACTGGAGCAGGCTCGGCCCGGCCAGCCGCTGATGCTGCGTGTGGTGGGGACGGCTCTGGCAGGAGGGCCTTGGCAAGGCCGGCTTGGCGCGGGCGAATGCGTGAAGATCATGACGGGTGCGGTCATGCCGGTGGGTGCGGATACCGTAGTCGCCCATGAGCAGGCCAGCTCTGGCGAGGAGTGCATTCAGTTTGACGGCAGTGCCCTGCGTGCAGGCGCCAATCGTCGCCTGCGCGGCGAAGACCTGGAGCAAGGCTCTGTGGCACTGCAGGCCGGCCAGCGCCTCACACCAGCCGCCCTGGGTCTGCTGGCCAGTCTGGGACTGGGCCAGGTCAGCGTGCGACGCCGCCTCAGCGTGGCTTACTTCTCCACCGGCGACGAGCTGCTGAGCCCAGGTGCCGAGCCGCGCGAGGGAGCCATCTACGACAGCAACCGCTTCAGCCTGCAGGCGCTGTTGCGCCGGCTGGGAGCCCATGTGCTGGACCTGGGGGCCGTGCCCGATGAACCGGCCGCACTGGAAGAGCGCTTGCGCGAAGCAGCCACCCTGGCCGATGTGGTGCTGACCAGTGGCGGCATCAGCGCCGGTGAGGCCGATCACACCCGTGCGATGCTTCAGCGCCTGGGCACTGTGCAGTTCTGGCGGGTGGCCATGCGTCCCGGTCGGCCACTGGCGGTGGGCCTGCTCGCTCCCGCCGGTGGAATCTCATTGACCAGATCAACAGGCATCCCAATCAAGACAAGCGCAAACAGCTCACAAAATCTGAGCAATCCACCGCCCACTCAGCGCCCTGCGGTGCTGCTGGGACTGCCCGGCAACCCGGTGGCCGCCATGGTGAGCTTTCTGATGTTTGTGCGCCCGGCCCTGGCCATGCTGGCAGGCGAACGCAGCCCCTCCGTGCCATTGCTGCAGGCGATCAGCCGCGAGCGCCTGCGCAAACGCCCGGGCCGCACCGAATATCTGCGCGGCGTGCTCGAACTCAATGAGAAGGGCCAGGCCGCCGTGCGCACCACGGGATCGCAAGGCTCGGGCGTGCTCAGCTCCATGGTCGCCGCCGACTGCATCATCGTGCTGGACGATGCACGCGGCGACGTCCAGCCCGGAGAATCCGTCAATGTCCTGCTGCTGCAGGGGCTGATCTGAAGACGGACTTTCTGCCTGGTCTTCTACCCTCGATCCATTCTGGGAAATATTTCATGCCATACCAAGCCACCCACTGGGCCACAGAACCCACAAGGCAGGCCATCGATGCGCTCAAGGGCGCGAATTTGCTGGAATTCGGCACCCCCTGGTGCGGCCACTGCCAGCGCGCCCAGCCGCTGTTGCAGGCTGCGCTGGCAACCCAGCCAGAACTAGCGCACATCAAGGTGGAAGACGGTCCCGGCCGGCCACTGGGCCGCAGCTATCGCGTCAAGCTCTGGCCCACGCTGATTTTTCTGCATGACGGCAAGGAAGTAGCGCGCATCGTGCGCCCCGAATCCGAGCAACAGATCCAAGAAGCGCTGGCACAAATCACGAGCTGAGCCAGCGCATCTACCCCGGCTCCTGGCTCAGCCCTTCTTAAGTGCCAGCTCCACGCCCTTGTTGGCAAGCGCATCGGCGCGCTCATTGCCGGGGTCTCCGGCATGGCCCTTGACCCAGCGCCAGTCGATGCGGTGGCCGCTGCCCTGCACCAGCGCGTCCAGCTGCTTCCAGAGCTCGACATTCTTGACGGGTTCCTTGGAAGCGGTAACCCAGCCCTTGGCCTTCCAACCCTGGATCCACTCGGTAATGCCTTTGCGCACGTACTGACTATCCAGATACAGCACCACATCGCAGGGACGCTTGAGCGCGGACAGCGCCTCGATCACGGCCTTGAGTTCCATGCGGTTATTGGTGGTTCCCAGTTCACCACCGAAGAGTTCCTTCTGTGCCGATCCGGCCTGCAGCAATGCGCCCCAGCCGCCAGGGCCGGGATTGCCCTTGCAGGCACCATCGGTATAGATCACAACTTGATTCAATTTTCTTCCTTGTTACGCCAGGACATGTCCGGCGGCTGCCTCTGGGTCACGGGCGCCTTCATGCCGGCCGGCACGCTGCTCTTGCGCCAGCTCGGGCTCATCAGCCGCATGCCCTGCACACGCTTGACGGCCACCACGCAATAGACGCCCCCCATCACCGGCCAGCAGCGGTGGCCCAGGCCTTCCATGAACTGCCAGCGGCTCAGCCACTTTTCACTTTGAGTGGCAGGACGATAACAGCCAAATTGCACTGCTTCGATCTCGAAGCTCAGCAATCGCAGCCAATCGCGCAAACGCCAGTAGCCCACACCCAGGCTCAAGTCCGGCAAATAGCCCGCACTGCGCTCCACCCGGCGCTGCAAGCCCAGCAGGCTTGAGGGGTTCAGCCCGCTGATCACCAGCCTGCCTTCCGGCACCAGCACGCGTGCAGCCTCGCGCAGCGCGGCATGCGGATCGTTGCAAGCCTCCAGCGTATGCGGCATCAGCAACAGGTCGAGGCTGGCCTCGGCAAAAGGCAGGGCTTCCGGGGCGGTTCTGAGCGCCGGCATCAACGGGGCAGAATTCTGTGCTTCATCAGCGGGCGGCTGCTGCTGCGACACTGCGGTCGCCCTCGCTTGCGCTACAGTGCCTGCTTTTGCATCCGGAACGGGATCGAGACCCTCCAGCGCCAGCCAGCGATGAGGCATGCGATTGCTGCGCAGTCCTTGCAGCTGCGGCAAGCCCAGCTGCAAGGCGTGGTAGCCAAAGATATCGGCCACCGCCTCGTCAAAGCGCTGCTGCTCCCATTTCAGGAGATAGTGCCCGAGGGCTGAATCCGTCCAGTGATGCATCTCTATAATTTTGCAGCTCATGAACCTGTTGCCCATTCCCGCTTTTTCCGACAACTACATCTGGATGCTCCACGATGCAGAACATGCCGTGGTCGTCGATCCGGGTCAGGCCGAGCCTGTGCTGGCCACCTTGGCACAGCGGGGTCTGAAACTGCAGGGCATTTTAGTCACCCACCATCATGCCGACCATGTGGGCGGCGTGGACGCCATTCGCGCGGCCACGGGTGCTCCGGTCTGGGGCCCCGCCTACGAGACCCTGCCCGAGCCCGTGACGCGCGTGCAGGGGGGCGACCACGTGGAGCTGCTGGGCGGCCCCTGGCAGGTCATCGATGTGCCGGGGCATACCAGCGGCCATATCGCCTTCTTCAGCACCCGGGCGCAAAGCCAGCCCCTGCTGTTCTGCGGCGACACACTGTTCTCGGGCGGCTGCGGTCGCCTTTTCGAAGGCACGGCAGCGCAGATGCAGGCCTCGCTGGACGCACTGGCCGCCCTGCCCGGCAACACGCTGGTGTGCTGCGCACATGAGTACACAATTTCCAACCTGCGATTTGCGCAGGCCGTGGAACCAAACAACCCGGAACTGGCTCAGTATCTGGAACATTGCCAGCAACTGCGCAAGAGCGGGCAGCCGACGCTACCCTCCACATTGCAGACCGAGCTGGCCATCAACCCGTTCATGCGAAGCCGCGCTGCAGATGTGATCGCAGCCGCCGTGCACCATGATCCTCAAACCAGGCCCGAGGAGCCCGCCAGCGTTCTGGCTACCTTGCGCCAATGGAAAAACGTTTTCTGATGAAGCTGCTATCCACCCTGCTGCTGACAAGCGCACTGATATTGACTGGCTGCGCCACCACCAGCAGTGTCGACCCCATGTATCCCAATGGCCCGCTCAAACCCCTGGGCCAGGGCAAAGTCGGCAGCGCTGAAGTCGCTGAGCTTGAAGCCACAGGCGACCTCTGGGTACGTATCCGCAAGGGCTTTGCCATGCCCAACCTTGAGCAGGATCTGGTCCAGAACCAGGAGCAGTGGTATGCCACACGCCCCGACTACATACAGCGCATGACGGAGCGGTCGAGCAAATACCTGTTCCACATCGTCGAGGAACTGGAGCGCCGCAACATGCCGACAGAGTTGGCGCTGTTGCCTTTCATCGAGAGCGCCTTCAACCCTCAGGCCGTCTCCAGCGCCAAGGCCGCCGGCATGTGGCAGTTCATGCCGGCCACGGGCACCTATTTCGACCTCAAGCAGAATGTCTTCCGCGATGATCGCCGCGATGTGCTGGCCTCGACCCGCGCCGCGCTCGACTATCTGCAAAAGCTCTACAACATGTTCGGCGACTGGCATCTGGCCCTGGCCGCCTATAACTGGGGCGAAGGCAGCGTGGGCCGCGCCATCAAGCGCAATGAAAAGCTGGGCCAGCCCGCAGGCTACCTCGACCTGCAGATGCCGGCCGAAACCCGCAATTACGTGCCCAAGCTGCAAGCCGTCAAGAACATCGTGGCCGAACCCGAGAAGTTCAACACCGAGCTTCCCATCATCGAGAACCACCCCTATTTCCAGGCCGTGGATCTCCCGCACGACATCGACGTTGAGCTGGTGGCCAAGCTGGCCGATGTGAGCGTCAAGGACTTCAAGGCACTCAATCCCAGCTTTCACAAACCGGTGATCTTTGCGCGCGCCACGCCACAGGTGCTGCTGCCCTGGGACAACGCCAAGGTTTTCCGCCGCAATCTGCAGGCCTATAGCGAAGGCCAGTTTGCCAGCTGGACGGTATGGACCGTGCCCACCACCATTACCGTGGCCGAAGCCGCCCAGCGTGCAGGCCTGGGCGAAGCCGACCTGCGCGCCATCAACAACATCCCGCCGCGCATGCTGATCAAGGCCGGCTCGGCTCTGATGGTGCCGCGCGATGCCAACGTCAAGACCGATGTGCCTGGCCATGTGGCCGACAACGGTCAGATCTCCTTCGCCCCCGAAATCGTGACCGTGCGCACCACGGTCAAGGCGCGCAAACGCGATACCCTGGTCAGCGTTGCCAGCCGCTATGGCATCAGCGTCTCCAACCTCGCGGACTGGAACGACCTCAAGTCCACGGCATCCTTGCGCCCCGGCCAGTCGCTGATTGCCTACCTGCCCAGCCGCGCAGCCCGCAGCGCACGCGCCGAAGCCAACGACAGCCCACGCGAGTCAGCCCGCAACACCCGTGGCGGCAGCAAGGTGGCAGCCTCCAGCAAGAACGCCAGAACCAGCAGCGCGCCCGCTCCCCGTGGCGGCAAGAGCGAACCCAAGGCACGTGGCGGCACACCAGCCAAGAAGCGCAAATAATCTTCGCCGCCCGCCAAAAAGCCCGCTGTTCGTAAGAACCGGCGGGCTTTTTTATCTCTGCTCATTCAAAGAAATCGATAGCAGCACACGCCTGATATAGAAGCGCCGGCTCCCAATTCAAGCGATATTTTCAGCGCCGGTCCACCAGCGCGTGGGCAATCGTGCCCAGATCCACATATTCAAGTTCGCTGCCTATCGGCACGCCACGCGCCAGCCGCGTGACCAGAATGCCGCGCGACTTGAGCGCCTCGCTGACAGCATGGGCCGTGGCCTCGCCCTCTGCCGTGAAGCTGGTGGCCAGAATCACCTCCTGCACCACGCCATCACAGGCACGCTCCAGCAACTGCTTCATGCCGATTTCCTTGGGGCCCACGCCGTCGAGCGGGGACAGCCGCCCCATCAGCACATAGTAATAGCCCTGATAGGCCCCCGTGCGTTCCATCGCAGCCAGATCGGCCGGAGCCTCGACCACGCACAACCGAGCCCCGTCGCGCCCGGCGTCATCACAGATGCTGCAGATAGCACCTTCGGTAAACGTATGGCAGCGCTCGCAGTGATGAACAGAGTTCACCGCCGAGTCCAGCGCCCGCGCCAGCTGCAGCGCACCAGCCTGATCACGCTGCAGCAAATGAAACGCCATACGCTGCGCCGACTTGATGCCCACACCCGGCAGTCGGCGCAAGGCCTCGATCAAGGCGTCCAGAGATTGCACATCAGACACAGGCTTGTCCTTTCAGTCACCAGAAAAAAGGCGATCTGCCACTACGCAGATCGCCATTCATTCCCCTGCCCACAACACTTGCATGCCCTAAGTCGGGGAAGCGGCACTGCCGCTCAGGAGGAAATCCGTCAGAACGGGAACTTCATCCCGCCGGGCAGGCCGGGCATACCGGCAGTGATCTTGCCCATCTTCTCGTTGGAGGTCTCTTCGGCTTTGCGCACAGCCGCGTTGAAGGCGGCAGCCACCAGGTCTTCCAGCATGTCCTTGTCTTCGGCCAGCAGGCTGGGGTCGATGGTGATGCGCTTGACGTCATGCTTGCAGGTCATCACGACCTTGACCAGACCGGCACCGGATTCGCCTTCGACTTCGATATTGCCCAGCTCTTCCTGAGCCTTCTTCAGGTTGTCCTGCATGGCCTGAGCTTGCTTCATCAAACCGGCGAGTTGTCCTTTGTTGAACATGAGAATTCCTTCTTTTGTTGAAACGCCTTATTCAGGCTGAATAGATATGGGCTTGATGCTACCGGGCACGATTTTCGCGCCAAAGTCTCGCATCAAGGTTTGAACCTGCGGATTGCTTTTGACAATATCCTCGGCCAGCAACTGGCTGGCTTTTCTTTCCAGGGCCAGTCGGCGGGCGGGACTATCCGTCACGGGCCCCTGCTCGACCTGCAATTGTCGCGCATGACCGGCCGCTTCCAGCGCAGCACGCAGACGATCACGTGTGCCAGCCTGATTGAGCGAGTTGGACTCCACGCGCAGCCGCCACAGATCGCCGTCACGGCCCAGAAGTTGAGACTGCAGCGCCAGCTGCCGCGCCACGGCCACCACGGCTTCGCTCTGCAGCAACTGCTGCACCACGCCAAACCACAGATCGCCCTCGGCTGTGCGTTCCACAGGGGCTGCGTCCTGGGCCGTACTGACATAGCCGCCGCTTGCACTCTGGGCCGCCGGCTCGTCAGACTCCATGGGCGGCATGGCATGCGGGGGCTGTCCGACATCCAGGTCGGCATCATCGCCCCAGCGCCCATCGTCAGACCAGCCCTCATCGGGCATGCCTGCCCAGGCCGCCTCGCTGGCATCCTGCTCTTCGGGAGCATCAGCCATATCGCTGCCCTCTGCACTCTCGGACGCATCGTCGACAGGCGTCTGGTCTACCTCGGCGACGGCCTCCTGATCCTCAGCAGGCATGTTTTGCCGAACCGCAGCAGGCTCAGGCCTCACTGCAGGAGCAGGCAAGCGGGTCGACTCCGGCACTGCCTGCATCACCGGCCTTGCGACGGAATACGCTGCGGAATCCGAGCGATCGGCAACAACTTGAATATGTTCTGGCTCGGCCATGCCGGCCACTGACGCAGGCTCCTGCGCCGGTGCGGACTCCAGTGCGGATTCCACCACCGGCTGCACGGAATGAACCTTGGCCGGTGGCACCTCCATCGCCGCTGGCGGTGAAGCCGGAGGCTGCTGAATCGGATTCGGAGCCTGGACAACAGGCCGGCTAGGCCTCAGCGCCGGAGTTTTTTTTTCAGCCGTGCCGGCTTCGGCGTTTTCAGGCTTGAAAGCCAGCAACCGCAGCAGTGCCATGGTCAGCGCAGCGTACTCATCCGGGGCCAGCCCCAGTTCGGCACGGCCGTGCAGGCAGATGCTGTAGAGCAGCTGAGTCTCGTCGCGCGGCATCAGACTGGCCAGTCGGTCTACTTCGGCGGCCTCCGGGTCGCTGGCATCCAGCGGCATATCGGGTACGGCCTGCAACACGGCCATGCGCTGCAGCACGGCGCACATTTCCTCCAGGGTCGATGCAGCAGACAGACCGTTGTGGCGCAGCTCTTCGGAGATTTCAACCACCGTACGCCCATGACCCTGCGCCAAGGCATCGATCAGGCGAAAGACATGGCTGCGATCCACGCTGCCCAGCATCTGGCGCACCGTCGCCTCCTGCAACTGCCCGCTGCCAAAGGCAATCGCCTGGTCGGTCAGACTCAGCGCATCGCGCATGGAGCCACGCGCAGCACGCGACAGCAATCGCAGCGCCTGGGGCTCTGCCGGCACGCTTTCCTTGTCCAGCACATGGGTCAGGTGCTCCAGAACCGTCTCGGGCGCCATCGGGCGCAGATTGAACTGCAGGCAGCGCGAGAGCACAGTGACCGGCACTTTCTGCGGATCGGTCGTGGCCAGCACGAACTTCAGATACTCCGGAGGCTCTTCCAGCGTCTTGAGCATGGCGTTGAACGCGGTGTTTGTCAGCATGTGCACCTCGTCGATCATGAAGACCTTGAAGCGCCCCTGCACCGGCTTGTACACCGCCTGCTCCAGCAAGCTCTGCACCTCATCCACACCCCGGTTGGACGCAGCATCCAGCTCGGTGTAGTCGGGGAAACGCCCGCTATCGATTTCCGTGCATGCTGCGCAAACCCCGCAAGGGGTTGCGGTGATTCCACCGTTACCGTTCAGGCCCTGGCAATTCAGAGACTTGGCCAGAATGCGCGACACCGTGGTCTTGCCCACGCCACGTGTGCCCGTGAACAGATAGGCATGGTGCAGACGCTGCTGGGTCAACGCATTGGTCAGAGCCTGAACCACGTGCTCCTGCCCCACCATTTCGGTGAAGGTACGAGGCCGGTATTTGCGAGCAAGCACTAAATAAGACATAGCCTCTGATTCTACGGGGCCGGGGCATGCCAACAAGCCTGCTCCTGGAATCTCATTTCACAGCTCGCGGAGCTGTGTCGGTTTTGCATCTATAATCGAATGTGACGGGCCTCCTCGCATGGGGAAGCAGCCAACCGGGTCAGGTGGGGAACCAAGCAGCCCTAACTGTGGATACAGTGCCGAGATCAGGCTCGTCACCTTTAGCTGGAAATCCTCTTTAAAAACAAAGAGTTAGCATCCAGAAAAGGCAAATTTTGATGTGTTGTGTCACATGAGCGTGTCACTTTTGTCCACCCCAGACGAAAGTTTTGCCTCATGGCTACCCTTACGGGACTCCATCAAAGAGCAGGTATCTACCACCTCCGCGTCCTCATTCCAACAAGCCTTCAAACAAGGTTTGGGCATAGCTGTTTCCGCAAGAGTCTTGGCACGTCAAACAAGTCAGAAGCAGAGCTGCTAGACACTATCGAGCGAGCACGACTACTAGCCCTCTTTGCAGCAGCAAAGAAAACGCAAGAGCCGCTCAGCAGCGAGGGCCACGTCCCCTTTTCCAATCTCTCAGAGCAAGCACAGAGGGTGCTAGAGCCACTACAAGGCATCTCCGTACCCCCACCAGTAGCACCGACTACACCACCAGCAACAGCACCTCAGCAGGCTGCTTTGCACTCTCAGGCAAGCTCAGCCTTGTTTGCAGAAATCCCCACGCTCAAAGACCTATACAAGCTCTGGCAGCGAACAAAGCAACGGGCGAAGTCTTCCGAAAAAGCATGTTTGCTTGCCATCGACACATGCGAGAAGGCACTAGGCCGTTTACCCATTAACCAACTCACCCGAGCACATGGGGATGCCTTCAGATCATGGTTGCAAGAGCAGCCCATCTCCAGCAAAACCGCTAGGGATCGGTTTACATGGATCAAGTCCCTGCTGGGCTATGCCTTCCGCGAACTGGAGCTAATCCCAAGACAGCCATGGGAAGGCATGGAAATTCAGGTGAGCAAAACCCAGACTCGAAGAGCGTGGAAGGATGAAGAACTTCAGCAGCTATTCAGGCAGCCGCTATTCACTCAATACGACACGCCCAAGGGCAAGAAGTCTGGGAGTGATGCAGCGTATTGGATTCCAATCATCGCCCTTTACACCGGAGCACGCATCGGGGAACTGGCCCAGCTAAAAGCCAATGACATTAATGTGATTGATGGCGTCGCCTTGCTGCATATCACTGATGCTGGTGAAGGCCAGAGGGTGAAAAGCAGCGCCAGCGTTCGCAGCATTCCCATCCACTCAGAGCTGATACGCCTGGGCCTTCTGGAATACGCACAAGCCATCAGGGATACAGGACATACACGGCTTTGGCCCATCCTGCGAGAAGACACGGAGCGCCCAGGATTGAACCTGTCAAATTGGTTTGGGGACTACCGCCGCAGCATTGGCTTGACGGAGCGTTACCCAGACTTTCACTCATTCAGACACCTAGCCAGAACACGCATGGCTAGAGCCAAGATTTCCGAAAAGGCGATGGACTCCATCACGGGCCATGAAACCCAGGGAAGCATAGGCAAGACCGTGTATCAAAACGTGGACATGACAGATCGCATCGAAGCTATTGAAGCAATAGCCCACCCAATAGCCCTGCCTCGCGTTTACACAATCCCAAAGATGGAAACAGCCAAACGAGGAAGACACAAACTCATTTAAACACGCCACAGGCACTTTTACACCCCAATGGCCACCACCCCATTGAAAGTCAAATTTAAACGCTTACAGACCCCTTAAAACGCGTTTAAACGGTATTCAAAGCAACAAGCAACAAAAGAAAGAGAATTTATGCAAGTCATTACCAAAACAGTACACATCTCTGGAAAGAATAGAACCTACTGGTCAGATGATGGTGGATTGAGCTGGTACTGGGTTGAGGCAAGGGCTATTCCATCCCCCCAGAATTTTCAGGATTGATATCTGAAGGGCTTAGCGCATCCCTGAGCAGACAATATACAAGCTCAGGCAAAAAGCAAATATCGTGGTGGAGATCATGCTAATTCCGTTCTACGTGATTTGATGATGCGCTTTCGTTTGCACTGCCGTTCACCACCAGGAAGCAAGGAACCACCTGAAATTCTTTTCCCCTCCTCAATGATTTTCTCCTTCGTGTGCTTCTTACACATGTATGACAACCAGTAGAAGGCAAACTCTCGTTCAATCTCAGACTCCAAGCAAATATATTCCTTGGAGCTATCAAGATTCAAACCATTACTCAGGAAATACACCTTTACTTCCTCCTGTTTGATTCGTGCAATGTCTGGGCAAATGAACTGAGCAGTAGCGAATGAATATTCAGGATTGGAATTCTTTACTTTATGGAAAGATGCCATAAAGGCATCAGTGTTTTGGATTTGATTGGAATTGAAGAAGATAGCGACGTGGAAGTGATACCCAGCCGTTTCAGACCACTCCAGATGCCATCTGTAATACAGATTAGCCCTAGGAATGCTTCTCTGCACTTCCTTCATCAGCTTTGTTAAGAAGACTGGGCCACTCTTGGCTAGCTCTTCTCGCCCCTGCTGCTCATCCTTAGAAACAACCGTCAAACGCATGTGCGCAACGCACCAGCGGTAGCCAGGAATGCCCTGAACGTACTGAAACATGCGGAGCATCTGAGACATAGACCTTCTCTCCACAGAAGCAATCTCTCCTCGCTTAGTTTCATATCCAGCATTTATATGCAAACCATAGAATTCTGGCTCTTCATGAAATCCCATATCCTTAGGAATTTTCACAACCGAATTGAAACCATCAATTTTCAAGCCATCATTAGCATTTTTCACTTTCATTTTTCTTCTCCAAACAAAAAAGGCATGGAGCTTTTAAACTCTATGCCTTCATCAACCCACAGGAATCTGTAACTCCTAACCTTCAAATAAATCTAAATTCATCAACTACATGTTTAATTATTTTGTAGGTGATGATGACATTACCACCACATTACCATTACTCTTTTATTGTTTCTTCTATTGTTATATGACATACTATTTGTAGTAAGCTCTATACGAAGTTATCTATGATCCAACAAACATTTCACCCAAATCTCCACAACCAACACCCGTGAAAGCCAATAGCCACAAGGGTTTCAGCATTTACCTAATGGAAATTTATGGTTAAAAAGTTACCCGACATATCGCCATCCACTGCCGAGTAAAACAAAACCAGTAAAAACGAGCGAGAGGAAGACCAGGGCTAAGCCAAATCTACCTCTTAAAGCTATACAGAACTTCTGACGCTGCTAGCTACATCTATACATTAGATAATTATATATAGTAATACTTTATTATATATAATATATATTATTAATTAATACTAATAGTATAGTTACCTTGAGTTTCAAAAACAGAAGACAAAACTTGTCTTTGACACCAGAGACTTTCAAGGAGTAAAACCTATCCAATCTACCTGTTGTCGAAGACAGTTATCTTCTGTGTATCGTTACCTTTGAGCACGGCACAGCTCACCATGAGGGTGAGAGACATGGGAAACCCATGCCAAGACAGCCACCCTCTTCCTAACAAGGGGCGACATGTAGCCACATTTACGGGAGTTAGCCCTGCACCAGACCCGCCACAACGTGCATCGCACATCTTGTCTGTCTGCCCCCTGCGTGCCTTGGTTCCGCAGAACCCACCAGCCCAGGTTGGGGGAAATAGAATCGCTGGCCCCGGTTCGTGTCACGTCCCAACCAGCAAAGCCTCGACCCATTCCCGAGTATCTATTATCATATCATGACATCACAGTTTTGTCAAGATGCCCGATAAAATATTCCCAACTACATCTCAAACCGCTACAATAATCCCCCCTCCCGGAAGGCAAGCCGATTAGCGGCCTTGTAAGCGTTTTTTTCACCCCCTGGCTACCCTGGTATACCCCAAGCAGATTAAAGCCCGCAGAAGCCACCCTGATGGCCTTCCTGGGGATTCATTGCTGCTTGCGGCAGTAGCGATTTACAGAAGATGTAGAGATTCCGAAGTGTTTGGCAGTTTCGGAAACGCTGGCGCTGTTGGCCCTCCTCCACTCTTTAACCTCCGCAGCATTGGCAGCAGTAGGGCGCCCCAGGGATAGTTTCCCGTGTTGCGTTTGGCCTGTTGTGGCAAGTAACTCTCGGGCTACAGCTCTGCCTGCTTCTGTCCGATCCCTGATTCTGTTGCGCTCCATGTCTGCAACCTGGGCAAGCACCGCCAGGATCAGCTCACCCACGCCAGCAGCAATACGACCCAGGCCGTGAATCTCGATGGCAATCCCTCGCTTCAGCAGATCACGCACGACCTGCTGCACGTCCAAGGCATCACGCCCTAAACGATCTACTGCGTATACGTGGATGCTGTCACCTTCACGGACGTAGGCCAGTAGTTGGGCAAACCCAGCCCGTTCAATAGCGGGAATTGCCCCGCTTACACCTTCATCTTGAAATTCTTTGTCAAACCCACCGCCCAGCGCTGCACGCTGAGATTCAATGGATTGGTCGGAAGCAGAAACTCGGTAGTAGGCAATACGGCTCATGATTCGTATCAGAAGTTACCCTTCAATTCTGACACTGTATCAAAAGTGTTTTTCATATCTTTTGATATAAGCCATCCCTTCGAATTTAGCTTGTGTCAGAAGGTACGACTTATGATCCACCAACCTCCTCACTAGAGGTAGCTTGCGACCCAAAGCGAATATTTATACCCCTGCCTAGAAGCAGACGCTCAGGAATGCTTATATTTACCGCCCTTGTGCTGCTTTATGCACAAGTTCTGGTGGAATGATTGATTGCGCCTCAATAAAAATTCTCTCTAGTGGATTTGATTTTCATTCTCGATACTTATAGGAAATGGCGAGTATGCCTGAATTAATTTCAATATTTCCTCTATATCTCGCCCTGCAGCGGACATATCGATGCACCCGAGGTATTTTGCTCGTGCAGTGAATTTGAAAGCAAATGAATGCTCGGCCTGTTTCGATAGCATCGTGACGTGAAGATTTCGAATTATTGCTTGAAGCTGACGCTTACAATTTATAGCAAGGAAACAAGACTCTTTGGATCGATTTTCATGGATCAATAGTAAGTCTATATCACGGTAATCAGGATTTCCACAAAAAAACGATCCAAATCCGTAGACTTCAATTTGACTCATGACGCCTACGATCTATTCAACATTTTCTTTTCCCACTCACTCATGTAATCCCAATAATTCGATTTATTAATTGCAGCCATAAATCCTTTTATATCGAATATGCCAACTTTCTCTTGCATTTTCGCAAGCTTCATTTCAAAATCGTAACCACACCAGCTAGAGCTAATGATTACTGCATTTACAGGTCCGTAATTTTCAACTGTCTCATAGTATGAAGCATCATCGAAGGCGTAACATTCACAAATAAATACTCGCAGTACTCGACCATCCAAAAGATGCACATCATAAAGGCCTGTTTTAATATTTTCTAAATTAGATACCTTGCTGTGCTCATGCATTCGAGCCTCAAAGAATCTATAGTGCCCATAGTAACTTAGCCAAGGAAAACTTTTGTTATGTGCTGACATAGTTTTATTCTCGAATAAGTGCATCAAAATCTACTGGAAAACGCTCAACTGCTTGATATGGAATATCATCGTTAACCCATAATTCATAACTCTTAGCGTGAGAAAGGAATTTACTAACAATAGATTGCTGACTTTGGGTAAAAAGCATTCGATAATCAATCAAGAGCTTAGCTATGGCTCTATTGTTGGGAACAATCGTTGATAATCGCTCGGATGTCCACAGTCCGTAAAGTAATTCGTTATTTGGGTTTTTCAGTGCAAGGATAGAGTTTGGACCGTACTTTATCCATGCCTGATGATTATCAGCCAACAGTCTTGCAATATGATTTTTTAGTTCTTCAATAGTCAAGACTTTCTCTACTGCAAGCATCGAGATGACCCACTTCTCATGGCTCGACTTTGCCTCGATCAACCACTCAACAAAGTATTTTTTTTCATTCTCTGGCTTGTCGATTTCTGTGTGATGGTTAGGGCAGAGCAGAATTAGATTCTGGTAGAGATCTCGTTCGTCGTCTTTCTGTTTATCATCATATCTGCTCGAACCAGGATTCTTTCCCTTAATGTGGGCCATCTCACCGAGCGTGTATGGTGCGGTATCTGCTGCTTGCTCTACCGAAAGGCGCGTATTGCAACCTGGAAATGAGCATCTCCCGGCAGCATTAGACCAAAGCAGCTTGATTGATTTATCACTTACTGCCATAAGTACTGTAAATTCTGTAATCCATTGGATGGTCTGCTTAGTTGGACCTAAAAATCATGAAGGGCATTTACCAAGTATTTATATATATTGGTGCTTCTATTGAAATTATGCTGCCTGAGCCGACCATGGGTCAAGGGACTAGCCCCTGCCATGCTCGTGAAAATACTAGTAATACGGAAGAAGTGGGAGACGGCTAGGTAGCCACCCATAAGGAAAAATACCCAAGGCAGGTTGTGGCCGCCAACAGCCAACCACACACCCATGACAAATAGTTAAAGCAAAGCCAGCATCAGCTAGACTCCTGCCTGTTTTGTGTCACTTCTTTGTGTCACAACACTCATTTTTTGTTGGACGGGCCTCCTCGCATGGGGAAGCTTTCGCCTGCGAAACACCGGGTCAGGTGGGGAACCAAGCAGCCCTAACTGTGGATACAGTGCCGAGATCAGGCTCGTCACCTTTCGATGGAAACCTCTTTACAGACAAGAGGCTGTCTTCCTAGAAAGGCAATTCTTCACCATTAACAACACGATGCTGTAGTGCTTCTCCCGGGAAAAGTACAGAAAAAGTGTTTCGTGCTGACGTCATGTCCTGGATCTCAAATCGACCCCGGAGGCGATGCCGTCCCGATCAGAACCGAATCTGAACCCTTCATTGCATCAGGATCTCCCGCAGGCCATTGGCAGACAAGCACGGCAACCAAGAGGCCAAGAGATCAGATGCAAAAAAGGCCGCAGTCGCGGCCTTTTTGTCTCTACCGGATTGAAATGGCGCCGCACAGTGGCGCCATGAAAATTCAAACAGGAACGCCCACCAGATCATGCCCCTGCGTGCCCACGATGCGCACGCTGATCAGCTCGCCCACCTTGTAGGTCTTGCTGGCCTTCTCGGGCGGCTGGATGTGAACCACACCATCGATCTCGGGAGCATCGGCATAGGTCCGGCCCACACCGCCCTTTTTACCCAGGCTGACAGCCTTGTCCACCAACACCTTCATGACCTGGCCCACGCGGCGCTGCAGACGCTTGGTGGAGACCTCCTCGGCCACCTCCATGAAGCGCGCACGACGTGCTTCGCGTACTTCTTCAGGCAGCATGCCGGGAAGTTCGTTGGCGGTGGCGCCTTCGACGGGGCTGTAGGCAAAGCAGCCGGCACGGTCGATCTCGGCTTCGCGAATGAAGTCCAGCAGATGCTCGAACTCCTCCTCGGTCTCGCCGGGAAAGCCGGCAATGAAGGTGGAACGAATCACCAGCTCGGGGCAGATCTTGCGCCACTCGCGGATACGGTCCAGGTTCTTTTCGCCCGATGCGGGTCGCTTCATGCGCTTGAGCACATCGGGGTGGCTGTGCTGCAAGGGCACATCCAGGTAAGGCAGGATCTTGCCCTCGGCCATCAAGGGCAGGACCGCATCCACGGTGGGATAGGGGTAGACATAGTGCAGACGCACCCAGGCACCATGCTGCTGCGCCAGCTTGCCCAGCTCGTCGGCCAGCTCCAGCATGCGGGTCTTGACGGGCTTGCCGTCCCAGAAACCGGTGCGGTACTTCACATCCACACCATAGGCCGAGGTATCCTGGCTGATCACCAACAGCTCTTTCACGCCCCCTTCGAACAACGCCTTGGCTTCCTTGAGCACATCGCCGATCGGACGCGAAACCAGATCGCCGCGCATGCTGGGAATGATGCAAAAGGTGCAGCGATGGTTGCAGCCCTCGGAAATCTTCAGATAGGCATAGTGCTTGGGCGTGAGCTTGATGCCAGCATCGCCAAAGCTGCCAGGCACCAGGTCCACGAACGGGTCATGCGGCTTGGGCAGGTGGGTGTGCACGGCGTCCATCACCTCTTGGGTAGCATGGGGGCCGGTGACGGCCAGCACACTGGGGTGCACTTCGGCCACCATGGTGGAGCCGCCCTCTTTGCCAGCCTTGGCACCCAGGCAACCGGTCACGATCACCTTGCCGTTAGCTGCCAGAGCTTCGCCAATGGTGTCCAGGCTTTCCTTGACGGCATCGTCAATGAAGCCACAGGTGTTGACGATGACCAAATCCGCGCCTTCAAAGGTCTTGGAAGTCTGGTAACCCTCGGCGCTGAGCTGCGTGAGAATCAGCTCGCTATCAGTCAAGGCCTTGGGGCAGCCCAGCGAAACAAAGCCCACTTTGGGGATTGCGGTTTGCGTGGGGCTAACGGAGTCGATTGATTTCATTTGATTTTTCCAGCAGCGCAGCGTCTACGCGCCAAGCAGAAATTTTATTTCAACGGCCAAATCAGCAGACTCGACTCTGTTGTTCGAGCCAGCCACACGCACGATGAAAAACTGGTAAACGAAAAAGGCGCTACCGCTTCTATAGCTGTAGCGCCTGTATTCTGGCTGGTTCCACGAGATTCAAGCTCGCGACCAACGGATTAAAAGCCCGAGTCACCAACAAGCATTGACACGGCCCAAAACAGGTTAATCGATTGATTTTACCAGTTGCGCACCCAGGCTGCTCGCGCCCTCCAGGTCTTCCCAGGGCTAAGGTATGCGATGGATGCTTGAAACCTCCCTGCCCTGCCTAGCAAGAGGCATCCAATAGTCGCCCTCAATGCTTGCTGCAGCGAGCGCAGTCAATATGAGCAGATAAAGGAGCGGCAGCAAGGCATTGCTTACTAGAGAAAAGCCGTTAGCAGAGGATTTCCGACACGCACTGGACAACCCTGATGATTGTCGAGTGCCAGGGCCGCGCCGAAATTTGCTGCAATCGCGCCATGGGATTGCCGTAAATTCGCACGATGGCTCCTGACAAGGCCTATGGCCGTGAACCCTTTGTCACGACCACTCGAAATTCATGGGTCAACAACTCCCACAACACATTCAAACGACCCCAGGCATTCATGCCCCCTGAGCCAACAGCACTTTCAGCAAGAAAGATACATACTGCCAAGCGCACGGGAGTCACCTATGCGTATCGGTGAACTCGCCGCACTCACAGGCTGCACGCCCAAAGCGCTACGCCTTTATGAGGCGCACGGCTTGCTCGGCACCGTGGCACGCCAGGGCAGCTACCGCCACTACGAACCGGAAGATGTGCAGCGCGTGCAGTGGATCCGCCAGGCGCTGTCGCTGGGTTTTCGCCTGGCTGCGCTACAGCCGCTACGCAGCATCGACACTCCCTCCGGCGCTGCCGCCGTCCAGACCCTGCTCCAGACCCGGCGACGCGCCATTGCCGACGAACTGGCGCGGCTGCAAGCTGCCGACATCGCCCTGGCGGCATTGTCCATGGAGCTGAGCACATGCAACGGTGCAAAGACATGCGGTTCACCAGAGCCACTCTCCATTTGACGTTGTAGGGCTTGACTCTGTCCCCAAGGACAAGGTGATGCTGGCGGCTTACGAACTCAGCCCGCCTCTATCGCCATGTCCCGTCGCATCCTCATCATCCTCGGCCAGCCCTCCACCAACAGTCTATGTGCCGCCTTGGCGAGCACCTATGCCGATGCCGCGCGCCACGCTGGAGCCGAGGTCCGACTTCTGGAGCTGGGTGAAATGCAATTCGACCCCATCCTGCGCCACGGATACGAGCATAGCCAGCCGCTGGAGGCCGACCTCCAAGGCGCTCAGCTCGACATTACCTGGGCGCAACACCTGGTGTGGGTCTATCCGATATGGTGGGGCGGGCTACCGGCGCTGCTCAAGGGCTTTCTCGATCGCATCTTCCTGCCAGGTTTCGCCTTCAAATACCGAGCCGACTCTGCATTGTGGGACCGCCTGCTGGGCGGCCGCACTGCTGAACTGCTTGTGACAATGGATTCCCCCCCTTGGTACTACCGCTGGGTACAGCGCCAACCAGGTCATCGGCAAATGAAACAGAGCATTCTGGAGTTCAGCGGGATCCGGCCCGTGCATGTGCATAGTTTCGGCCCTGTGCTCAAGTCCAGTGCCGCCAAGCGCGCCGTCTGGATAAAGCGCGTGCACACGCTGGGCACTCGTGCAGGCTTATGCTGACAGCGTCCTTCCTTATCCTTCATCCACCGCTCTTTGCTGCGACAGCAGGGGGCGGTAAGCCCCCCCACTTTCGTTCCGTGAAGCTCCACGCGGCCAAGGAATACGGCCACAGACTGCTGCGGGGCGGATGCATCGACCGGTTGAATCACCGCCCATTGCAGTCATTTATCGAAGCTAAAAACCTGCCTCCCTCCAAAAAACACTCGTCGCAGTTTTCACAAACTGCGCCGCAGCCGCTTCCCATTGGCCGCGAATGCTGACTTTGCCACGCCAGCGGTGTTGCAAAACAGCGTCTGTTTCGAGCGGTGTCACCACATCCAGCACCACTCTGTAGACCGGACGCTCCGGGTATAGGGTGCCTTGCATGCTTCGGACCTGAATCATGCCTCCAGCTGCCGCAGACAGCGCAGCCTCCGAGAGGGTACGACTCGCATCCTGATCAACGCTGCGCACCGTCAAATCCAGTACCGGACCCACACCAGCGTCAGCGATAAAAATTGCGCTGTCGCCGATGCTGATGCGTTGAATATCTTCTTCCTGCACATAGACAAGAACCTCCAGCCGATCGCCGCCCACGACTCTACCCAGCAATTCATTCCGGGCCAGCCAGTCTCCCGGTCGAAGATCCGGATCCACGTCGCGCAGAACTCCAGTGCCCGAGGCATTCAGACGGTAGCGACTGGCTTCGGTTTCTACTGCCTGCTGTTGAGTAGCCGCCTGCAGCTGACGCTCTTGCAGAACCTGCCAGTCCCTGCGCAGCTCAGAGTCGAAACCTGCTGCCGCTATTTGCTGCGAATACTGGGTCCTCTGCGCATCGTTTTGAGCCTGAGCGGCCTTGAGAGCCGGAGAGTCCAGCATAAAGACAGGGGCATCAACCTTGACCATGCGTGCGTCGCCAAACATTTGCTGCTGCAGCTGCGATGCATCAAGCGCATGCAAAGGCCAGATTTCGCTGGATTGCAACATACCCTCGGTGCGGATTGGGGCAGGCAGGGGCAGCCAGCAAAGCGCAATAAGTGCAAAGGCTCCGATGGCACTCCAACGTGCTCTTCGACTACGGACGATCTGAGGCCAGCGCAAATACCATGCTGCAATCTCGGACCAGAGAGGCTTGGCAATGAACCACACAATCTCCACCAGAAACAGCAAGATGCCCAGCGCCTTGATGAAGAAGTGATAGACCAAGGCGGCAATACCCAAAAAAAGAACCAATCGATAAATCCAGGTAGCCCAGGCAAACAAGATGAGTCCGCGACGTTTGGCATCGGCAAAAGACTCCGGGGGAGGTTCACCGAGCTTGAATAATTTCTCTCTGAGATCCCAGCGTGCCAGTGCAAAGGCACGTGAGTGCAGATTAGGCATCTGCAGAAAGTCGGACAACAGAAAATATCCATCAAAACGCATGAACGGACTTGCATTGATGGCCAGCGTGCTGACCCATGTCGTAGTGGCCAGCAAAAAGGCCATGGACTTGGGGGCTCCTTCAGGTAACCAGACCCACGCCAGCAAGGCCCATGCGGCAATCATCAGCTCCGTTGCGATGCCAGCACCCGCGACCTTGAGGCGCTGATCACGCCGGGTCAATTTCCAGACCTCGTTGGTATCGGTGTACGCCACCGGCCAAAGCACCAGAAAGGCAACACCCATGGTCGGAACGCGGCATCCAAATCGCTTGGCCATCAAGCCATGCCCCAGTTCATGAAGCACCTTGACAAACCCTAGCGTCAATCCATAGGCCAGCAGCCCTTGCCAGGTCAGCGAATCAACCAGGGTGGCCGTGAACGTTCCCCAGGAGCGTGAAATGCCCCAGACCCCAGCAAACAGAGCCAGCAAGCTGACCCAGCCAAAGGTTCGGCTGAATAGAAACTCCAGCGAGGGCGCCCATCGTGTCAGCCAGCGATCAGGCCTGATCAGCGGGACCCGAAAAAAGAGGTAGTTATGAAGAAGCCATTGCATCCAGCTTGAGCGTCTGCCCTGCCACCGCTCAGCCATCGCATCGGCGCTATTGGGAGGAGGCTCCAACAGATCATTTCTCTGCGCAAACTGCAAGAGCGCATTCACGTCTTCCTCATGGAGCGTCAATGTCGTTTGAGCACAGACATCTTGCACAATCGCGTCAGCGACGCCCAGATGCCAACGCTTGAACACCTCAAAGCTGGCCCAGTCCAGCTGAAAGAAAAGGTTGCGTACGGGATCATGCAGGGTCCAGCTGGGCTGACCATCGGGCAGCACAGGACCGGGAAGCAAATCCAGCTCTTCACGCAAAGCAGGCCATGCGGTACTCATGTCGACTTACCAGGCAATGAACTGGCGCAGGACGGCCCAGGGCTTGCGCAGAACCCAGTAGGCCAAAGGCACCCAATCGCCTTGCAGCTTGGCGGTACCTTTGAGGCCTATACGAGCCTCCTCCTTGGCGAGCGACATGGACGCACGCACTCGATAGGCGTAGCTGCCATCTGGCCTGGCATTGGCGTCATACGCCATATACCGTAGCTTGCCCTCCAGCCCGGCCATGGGATTCGCTGCCAGATACAGCCTCACTGTGGCGCCCTGGGCCAATGGAATGGCATCGCCGATGGGAACCCAGGCCTCGATTTCCACTTCATCAGGCTGGGCAATACGCATCACCCGCTCGCCCGTCTGTACAGGTTTGCCAAGCCATTCGGTGGGCGAGTCAAACAAAACCATGCCATCTTCAGGTGCCAGTACCCGGCTGCGATCACGTTGGTCACTCAGATATTGCACCTCGGCACGCTTCTCTCCTATGCGCCCGACTAGCGCTGCAAGCTGTGCCTTGGAGCGAACGTCGCCCAAGGCCAGTTGGGCAGATTGTCGATATTCGGCTTCAGCGGTCAGCAGAGCTTGCCGGGCAACTTCCAATCGGCTGCTGATCTGCGCCTCATCCAGTCCAAACAAGCGCTCGCCTTTACGTACCATTTGATTGGGCTGGACATGGATCTGATCGATGACGCCATCCAAGGGTGCTCTCAACACCACAGGCTGGGCCGCTACCAGTTCACCCGGAGCAAGAACGCTCATATGCACAGGGACAGCACCAATCGCAACAAGCCCGCCAATGATCCAGACAGGCTTTCTCTGCCACCAGCTCCTGGCCGCAGTTATTGATACCGCAGGCTTTCGCCAGAACCTGGATTGGCTTGCCTGCAATGCAGAGTACGCATGGAACCAGATATGACACCATTCGGCGAGCAGCGGAAAACGCTGCTCTTCAATAGGCTGCGCCCCTGAAAGCAACAGCCCGCCGCAACAAACAGGTGTCTGGGCATCCTGCACAAGAGGCACCCATATCGCATAGGCGCCCAGCCATTCGTGCCAGGAACTGGCCAGCTCGGGAGGAAGCTGGGCCGGTTCAATGCGCCGCACCTGAACGGATGGCTGCGCCTGGAGAAACTGACCAACCCCGTGCAGCCACTGCGCATAAGGAGTGTTCCTGTCGGTCTCGACCACGCCGGACAGCGCCGTCACACCCTCCTTGTCCAGCCACAAGCATGCTTGACGGTAAGGCACGAGCAAACGGCTGTCGTTGACCAGCAAAAAGTGCAGTTCGGCGCTGCTGCGTGCAGCCCTGGCTCGATGCCCAAGCTCGAGCAGCAGCATTGCCGGGTTTGCGTTCTGAGGAGAAACGGCTGCATTCATCGCACAACCGCCTCATGGGCTGCACCCATCAATCCTTTAGCCATGGACATACATGGACATCCTTTTCCCCACCTGCTGATTCGCTGCATTTGCCATCTTCTCACTCAGTCCAGCCCGCCCTGCGGGTGCGCTGGACGTCGCCCTTGCATCGCCGATGACCACTTTGACAGTCCGCACCGACTCGTGCCCCTTTCCATCGCTGACCTTGATCTGCAGAACAAGCGTTGTGCTGAGGTCCTTGGGTGCGTTGATGGTTAGCTGACCGCTATGACGATCCAGGCGCACCCATCCGGGAAGCTCCTGCTTACCGGAGAAGCTGAACTGGAGCGACTCGATATCCCACGGGCTCTCCGACGCCAGGAGGACGGGCTTCAGATCCAGAGTGCTGCCTCCACTCGCGACCGAGAACTGCTCAGGTGCCGGATCAAATCCAGAGCGATTGGGTTCTGCTGGTGCGAAAAGCGACGCCCACATCCAGTCATTGACGCCTGCAATTGGCTGCGGAAGGCCATATTCAGACCAGCTATCTTGACGAGGCATCCCTGTGTCTCGAGATACGGAGCCGAGCATCATCGACGCAGGATGCAGAAAATCAGCATTCGGTTCTGGTACCTCGGAAGGTTGAAATGGAGCGAGACCAAGTCCATCAGAGGAATTACTCACAGCAAAGGCAAATGGAGCATGCACGGCAGGAGGTACCAGCGGTTCAACAACGCCGCTGAGTGAAGTTACCGAAGATGCATTGCCCGCCACGTCCCTTTGCTGAACCCAGAGGCTGAATGCCCCGAGACCAGGTAGTTGGAGGGAGTTCCCGCGGCCTTCAAGACAGGAAACACCATTGTCCAAGGAGTACTGCCAGCTTCCTCCCGTTTCCAGACCAGAAATGAAGACCAAGCCCGTTGGCGAGACTTGCCGCCCATTCACCAGCGTGGCTTGATCCAGAGTAATTTCTGGCGCAACCGGATCAAGGGTATCGATGGCATAAGAGTTGGATATTGTGGTGCCGATGCCGCTGTTGCCTGCCGCATCCATATAGCCGGTGTTGTTCAGCGTGATCACATTGCTGACATCGGTGATGCTGGCTGTCGGCTTCAGGGTCGCCGTCCAGGTGACGCCGTCGCTGCTGCTGAGGTTGCTCAGACTGCCGTTCGCCACAGTGAAGTCACCAATATCCAGCCCCGTCACCGCTTCGCTGAAGGTAATGATGACCGTGGAACTCTCGCCCACCGCCAGCGCCGTATCGTTCACCACAATGTTGGCTGTCGGGCGCTGGGTGTCGATGGCGTAGTTGTTCGAATCGGCGGTGCCGCTGCCGGCATTGCCGGCAGCGTCAGTCACCCCGGAATTGTCCAGGGTGATCAGGTTGCTGGCGTCACTGGTGTTGGCGGTCGGCGTGAAGGTCGCCGTCCAGGTGATACCGCCGTCCGCACTGGAAACCGCCGACAACGTACCGTTGGCAATGGTCAGGTCGGCGTTGGTGAAACCGGCGACCGCTTCACTGAAGGTGATGGTCACCAGCGAGGTCTCACCGACCGCAAGGCTGGTGTCCGCCACGACAATGGTCGCCGTTGGGCGCAGCGTATCAATGACGTAGTTGTTGGAGTCCGTGGTGCCGCTGCCAGCATTGCCGGCAGCGTCAGTCACCCCGAAATTGTCCAGGGTGATCAGGTTGCTGGCGTCAGTGATGTTGCTGGTCGGCGTGAACGTCGCCGTCCAGGTGATCCCGCCATCGCTGGAACTGAGCGTGCCGAGCGTGCCGTTGGGCACGCTCAGGTCGGTGTTGTCGAGACCGGTCACCGCCTCGCTGAAAGTGATGGTCACGGTGGTGCTCTCGCCAGCCGACAACGTTGGATCGTTTATCACGATGGTCGCTGTAGGCCGGATGCTGTCCACTGCATAGGCATTCGAGTCGGTGGTGCCGGAACCCGCGTTACCTGCAATGTCTGTCACGCCGGTGTTATCCAGGCTGACATGGTTGTTGCCCGCGTTCACGCCCACCGCCGGCGTCAGGGTGGCAGTCCAGGTGATGTTGTCGCTGGTGGTCAGGTTGCTCAGGGTACCGTTGCCGGCCGTCAGGTCGGCCAGGCTGAAACCGGTCACCGCCTCGCTGAAGATGATGGTCACCTGCGAACTGCCGCCAATACCCAGTTGGTCTTTGGCCACCACGATGGTCGCGGTCGGCCGCTGGGTATCGATCACGTAGTTGTTGGAGGTGGTGAGACCCGTGCCGGTGTTGCCCGACGAGGCCGCATTGACACCACTGTTGTCCAGGGTGATCAGGTTGGCCGCGTTGCTGATGTTGCCGGCCGGGGTGAAGGTGGCGGTCCAGGTGACACCGCCGTCGGCGCTGCTCACCGCGCTCAGGGTGCCTCCCACCACCGTCAGGTCGGCGTTGGTAAAACCGCTCACCGCCTGGCTGAAGGTGATGGTCACCTGGGAGGTGTCGCCGATCTTCAGCGCCGGATTGGCCACCACGATGGTCGCGGTGGGGCGCACGGTGTCGATGCTGTAGTTGACCGAACTGGTGGTACCCGCGCCACTGTTGCCCGCGATGTCGAAGATCCCGGTATTGGCCAGGGTGATGACGTTGGTCCCACTGCTGGTGTTGGCGTTCGGGGTGAAGGTCGCGGTCCAGGTGACGCCGCCGTCGCTGCTGCTCAGGTTGCTCAGGGTGCCGTTGCCGGCGTTCAATTCGCCCAAGGTAAAACCGGTCACCGCCTCGCTGAAGGTGATCGTCACCTGCGAGGTCTCGCCGGCGCTCAGGTTTGGGTCCGACATGACGATGGTGGCGGTCGGGCGCTGGGTGTCGATCGCGTAGTTGCTCGACACGCTGGTGCCAGTCCCGGCGTTGCCAGCGGTGTCGGTGTAGCCAGTATTGCCCAGGGTGATGACGTTGCTGGCGCTGGTGATGTTCCCGGCCGGAGTGAAGGTGGCGGTCCAGGTGACACCACCGTCGCTGCTGCTCACCGCGCTCAGGGTACCGTTGCTCACCGTCAGGTCGCTGTTGGAGAAACTGGTCACCGCCTCGCTGAAGGTGATGGTCACCTGCGCGGTCTGGCCGATGATCAATGAGCTCTTGTTGATAGACACGGTCGCGGTGGGTCGCACGCCATCAATGCCATAGTTGTTGGACGTGGTGGTGCCGCTACCGACGTTGCCCGCCCCGTCGAGCACACCCGTGTTGTCGAGAATGACGTAGTTGCTGGCGCTGTTGATGCCCGCCGTCGGGGTGAAGGTGGCGGTCCAGGTGACGCCGCCGTCGCTGCTGCTCACCGCGCTCAGGGTACCATTGCTCACCGTCAGGTCATCATTGGTAAAGTCGCTCACCGCTTCGCTGAAGGTGATGGTCACCAGCGACATCTGGCCGATGCCCATGTTCGGTTTGGCGAACACGATGGTCGCGGTCGGCCGCTGGGTGTCGACCGAGTAGGTGTTGGAGTTGGTGGTGCCGGTGCCGGCGTTGCCCACCAGGTCGTTGACCTCGAAGTTGCTCAGGGTGACGACATTGCCGCTGTGGGTGACGCCATTGGTCGGGGTCAGGGTCGCGGTCCAGGTGATGTTGTCGCTGGTGCTCAAGTTGCTCAGGGTGCCGTTGGTCGCCCACATGTCGGCCAGGCCGAAATTGGTCACCGCCTCGCTGAAGGTGATGGTTACCAGGCTGCTGCCACCGATATTCAACGAGTTGTTGCTGACCACGATCGTTGCGGTCGGCCGTTGGGTATCGACGGCGTAGAGGCTGGACAGGGCCACGCCGGCGCCTGTGTTGCCCGAGGCATCTGTGTAGAGGCTGTTGTCCAGAGAGACATAGTTGCCGTTGCTGGTATTGCCGGCGTCCGGCGTCAGGGTCGCGGTCCAGTGGATGTTGTCGCTGGTGCTCAGGTTGCTCAGGGTACCGTAGCGGGCCGTCAGGTCCGCCAGGCTGAAACCAGTCACCGCCTCGCTGAAGGTGATGGTCACCGTGGCGGTCTCACCCGCCGTCAGGCTGCTGTCGCTGAGCGAGATGCTGGCGGACGGCCGCACGCCATCGACCACCAGGGCCTTGTTGGCCCCCAGGGAACCGGCGGCGCCGGGGGCGGCCAAGGTGAGGATGGCATCCTGGCTGGCAGCGCCCTTGATAGTGCCGCCGTTGAGGGTCAGCGCCGTGGTGGCGGCATAGTCGAGATCGGCCGCAACGTCACCCGCCTGCACCGTGTAGCTGAAGGTCAGGGTATTGCTGCCCGAACCGGAAACGTAGTTGAGGGGCCGGTCGGTGGCACCGGTCTCCAGCAGCAGCTGGGGGGTACCAGTGACGCTGACATTGGCGTCGAAGGTCACCGTGATGGTGATGACGTCGCCGATGCCGTACTGGCCATTGCCGTTGCTGGAGGTCACACCGGTCACCCGCGGGAAGATGGGTGCCGTGAGGGTGACGTCGTTGCCGTTGCCGCCGATGTAGCTGGTGGTCAGCGCGGTGCCGTTGCCAGTGGCGGCCATGATGCCGCCCTCGGCAAGACCGCTGAAGGTGCCGGTCACGCTATCGGCGAGGTCATTGCTGATGATGGTGTAGGCGTCGCCTTCCGCCGACGCATAGCCGTGGGTGACGGCCAGGTTGGCGGCGCTCATGTCCACCGTACCGTTCACCACGACCTGGTCGTAGCCGGAGCCCGCGGTCAGGCCATTGATCTGCAGCGCCAGGGTGCTCCCGGCGGCCATGGAGAGGGGGCCATTGATGGTGAGGATGCCCGCCGCGTTACCGCCCGGGGCAAGCGTACCGCCGCTCAGCACCGTCACTGCGCCCAGGGCACCAGTACCGGCCAGGGTGCCGCCGTTGGACACGGTGGTGGCGCTGGCCGTGCTGCCGTTGACCGCCAGGGTGCCGGCGGAGACGGTGGTCGCGCCGGTGTGGGTCTCGGCACCGGTCAGCGTCAGGGTCGCGCTGCCGCTCTTGGTCAGTGTGCCGCCACCGGAAATCACACCGGACAGGGTGGTCGCCGCATCAGCCTGGATAGTCGCCCCACCCGACATAATCACGTTGTTGTCGATAGTGGTAGCGCCGCCAACGGCCAGCGTACCGCCGGCAAGGACCAGGTCGCCGCCACCGAGGTTGGCGTCGGACGCCACGCTCAAGGTGCCAGCGACCAGCGTGGTCGTGCCGGTGTAGGTGTTGTTGCCCGCCAGCACCACGTCGGTATGGTTGCCGCCGACCGAGTAGGCATTCACCGTCAGGTTGCGCGCGCCGCCGCTTTCGCTGATGACGCCGCTGAAGGTGATGTCGTCATCGCCCGTAGCCGGGGAACCGGTGCGCAGCGTGGCGTCGCCGAGCAGCACGATGTCGTTGCTGAAGGTACGGCCGCTGCCGGCCACGCCGAGCGTGGCGCCAGCGGTCAGGTTGATCGTGCCGCTGCCCAGGGTGCTGTTGCCGATCGCGGCCACCAGGCCGGTACCGCCGCTTGAGGACAGGGTGAGATTGCCGCTCAGGCCGCTGGCGTTGCTCAGGTAGATCTGACTATCGCCAGCGTTGAGGTTGAACGCCCCACTGCCGCTCGTCAGGCCGCCAAGGCTGATCACCACGCCAGTGCCGCTGCCAGTGGCGTCGAGAGTGACCGTGCTGAGCACCTGAGTCGTGCGGTTGAGGGTGAAGGTGCTGTTGGAATTGACCGCCAGCGTACCGCCGGCGAGCTTGAGGATACCGCCGCCGATCTGGTCGGCCGAGGTGACCACCGTCGTGCCGTTGATCTGGCCGAAGGTCCAGTTGCTGGCGCTGTTGCCAATGTTGATCAGGTTGAGCGTGCCACTGCCGCTCTTGAAGAAGTCGCCGCTGCCGGTAATCAGGCCCGACAGCGTGGCTTCGATGCCGAAGCCGAGCTCGATTGCGCCCGAGCGGCTGGTGATGTCGAACGCGTTGTCGATGGTCTGGCCGTTGCTGGTCACCGAGAAGGTGCCGCCATAGACGCTCACCAGACCGCTGCCGAGGTTGCTGTCGCTGCCGACGGCCAGGATGCCCTCACCGAGAACTGTAGTGCCCGTGTGCTGGCTGGTACCGCTCAGCGCCAGGGTGCCGAATATACCGGTCTTGCTCAGCGTGCCGCCGCCGGAGAACACACCCGAGGCGGTCCAGTCGACGTCGGCGTGGAGCGAGCCACCACCGGCACCGAAGACCATGTTGTTGTCGACCGTGACACCGCCAGTGGTGACATCGAAGGTGCCGCCGTTGAACTGCAGCTCACCGCTGCCGAGCGCATCGTCGGTGCCGACCGCCAGGGTGCCGCCATCAATGGCGATAGCCCCCGAGAAGCCGGCTTCGTTGCCGGTGCTGGCCAACGTCAGCGTGCCGGCGCCTGTCTTGGTCAGTGAGCCGCTGCCGGCCAGCGTGCTGGCGATCGTGGCGGTGTCGGTAAAACCGTTGCTGATGGTGAAACCACCACCCAGGGTAATGGTGCTGCCACCGATAGTAAGTCCATTGGCACCATCCAGATCGAGTGTGTCGCCCGCGCCTCCGGTGACGCCGCTGCCGAGGGTGATGGTGCTGTTATCAGCCAGTACCACTCGAATCGTGTCCGCGCCGCCCTGGGCCGCACCGCGAGCCAACGCTTCACGCAGGCTGAAGCCGTCCGCCGCGTCGCCGCCGGCGTCGTCGTTGCTCTGGTCGACGTAGATGGTGTTGCAGGTGAGCGTCACGTCGCTGTTGACTGTGCCGCCCAGGCTGTCGGTGAGCGCGAAACGGATGTTCGCGTCGCCGTAGGGCGTGGCGTTGTTGTAGCTGATATGGCGTACCACGTCCTGCACCAGCGCGGTGGACGCCGGAAAGCTGCTGCCGGTGAAGGTGATGGTCAGCACGCCGCCGGCGTAGTTGTAGGTCGCGAAGGTGAGACCGGCGAACTGCAGGTCACCGCTGAAGGCGTTGCCACTGACACTGAAGTTGGCGTTGCTGAGGTCGAAACCGAACAGGTCGTTGGCGCTCGGGTCGGCGCTTCCGCCGGTATAGCGCTGCACCACCAGGCTGGCGCCGCTCCAGTTCGCCAAGTCGTCTTCGGCGTCGCTGACTACAGCGTTGCCGCCGGCGTCGAGCACCACCGTGGTGCCGGCGGTATAGGGCGTGCTGTCGCCGTCAAGACCAGTCACCACCGGCATGCTGTTGATCGGCGCTGTGATGGTGAAGTCGTTGCCGTCGCCAGCGGCGTAGTTGGCGGTCAGCTGGATACTGTTGCCACCGGCAGTCAGGGTGCCGCCTTCGGCGAGGCCGCTGAAGCTACCGGTGACGGCATCCGCGAGATTGTTGGAAATGATGGTGTAGACGTCGCCGAGGCCGGGCGTGTAGCCATGGGTGGCGGAAAGGGTGGCGCCGGCAACGATCACCGCGCCATTCACCACTACTTGGTCGTACTGGGTGCCAGCTGTGGTGCCGTTGATCTCGACAGCCAGGACGCTGCCCGCGTTCATCTGCAGATTGCCGTTGATCGTCAGACTGCCCGCGCCGGCATTACCCGGGGAGAGCAAGCCACTGCTCTGCACCGTCACATTGCCGCCCAGGATACCGGTACCGGCCAGCGTGCCCCCGGCGGCCACTGTGGTGGCACTGGCAGTGCTGCCAGCTACGGACAGAGTGCCGGCGGACACAGTGGTGGTGCCTGCGTAGTTGTTGCTGCCCGAGAGTGTCAGTGCACCGCTGCCGGTCTTGGTCAGGGCACCGGTGCCGCCGATCGCGCTGCTCAGGCTGACGGCCAGGCCGGAGCCCACTGAGATGCTGCCGGCGCTCGCGCCCAACGAGATCGCATTGTCGATGGTTCCGGCGCTGGTGACCGACAGTGTGCCATCGTTCAGTTGCAGGGTTCCGCTGCCCAGATTGGCGTCGCCGGCGATCGAAACGGTGCCGCCGCTCAATACCTGCATCCCCCAACTCTGTCCGCTGTTGGTGCCGGACAACGTGAAGGTGCCGCCGCCATCCAGCGTCAGGGTGCCGGAACCGGTGATCGCGCCCGAGAAGGTGCTGCTGGTGCCGTTGATGCCGATCGTCAGCGCGGAGGTGCCGAGGGCCACCGTACCGGCACCGGACAAGGCGTCGATGGTCTCGTCGGCCGTGAGGGTCAGGGTCGCGCCGGACGCCACCGCCACCGACGTGTTGTCGTCCAGCGCGCCGCCGACGCGGTTGAGCGTCAGCCCGCCCGCCGACAAGTTGGTGGCGCCGGTGTAGCTGTTGTTGCCGGTCAGCGTCAGCGTGCCACTGCCAGCCTTGGTGAGGCCGAACAGACCCGAGATAGCACCGGCGTAGGTGGTACTGGTGTTGTCGCCTCCGGTAGTCAGACCGGCATGGAGCACCACGCTGCCTGTGCCAGCCAGGGAGCCGATGGTTTCGGCGTTGAAGAGGGTCAGCGTAGTGCCGCCCGATAGCGTCATCGCACTGCTGTTGCCAATCGCCGAGCCGCCGCTGAGGGTCAGGCCGCCGGCGGACAAGTTGACGGCACCGCTGTGGGTATTGCTGCCGGACAGGGTCAGGGTGCTGGCGCCTGACTTGGTCAGAGTGCCGCTGCCGCTGAGGACGCCACTCAGGGTGGCGTTGACGCTGTTGGCGATGGTCGAGGCGGAAGCTAGCGCGATGGCGTTGTCGACGGTGGTGACGCCGGTGATGTTCAGCGTGCCGCCATTGAGCGTGAGCGTGCCGAAACTCAGGTAGTTGTCGTCGGCAATCGACAGCACGCCGGCACTGATCGTCGTGCCCGCCGTGAGCGAAGCCTCGTTACCGCTATTGGCCAGGATCAGCGTGCCGACATCGGTCTTGTTGAGTGCGAAGGCGCCGGACATGAGGCCACTGACGGTCAGCGTCGAACCGCTGGCGGCGCTGATGTCGGCGTCGCCAGTCAGTGTCACGGTGCCGCTCACTGTGCTGTTACCGCTGATCTGGTGGAGTGCGCCGTAGTTGACAGCAGACACCGATTTGCCGGTACCTGCAAGGCTGAAGGACTCGGCAAATGTCAGCGCTCCGGCAAGGCGCACGGTGGCGCCGCTGGCGACAGTGGTGGCGCCGGCCGTGGTCCCAAAAGCGTTGGCGTGGCTGGCGATCACCGTACCCGCCGTGACATTGGTGGCACCGGTATAGGTGTTGTTGCCACTGAGCTCCAGGATGGCCTGGCCATTCTTGATCAGGCTGCCGCTACCGGAAACGACACCACTCAAGGTGACCTGCGCGGCGCCGCTCCCCCCCCCGATATTGAAGGTACCGCCGCTGGCACCCAGCGCAATGGCATTGTCGATGGTAAACGCGGAGGTACCGTTGGTGAGGGTCCCTCCGTTCAACGTCAGGGTGCCGGAGGACAGGTGATCGTCGCTCTGCACCTGCAAGGTGCCGCCGGTGACGGTAATGCCACCTGACATGTTCGCTTCGTTGCTGACACTCGACAGTGCCAACGTGCCAGCGCCGGCCTTGCTCAACGCACCGCTGCCGCCGAGCGTGGCGGCGATGGTGACGGTGCCGGTGGAATTGGTGAAGTTCAGCGTGGTGCCGCCACCCAAGGTGATGGTGTTGCCTCCGCTGATGGTGAGTCCCGAGGCCGAATCGGCGTTGAGGGTCAGGCTTTCGTTGATGGCCAGGCTACCGGCCAACGATACGGCGCTGTTGAAATTGCTGGAGAAGACCAGCGTTTGGCTGCCAGTGGCGTCTGCAGCGGCAATCGCCACCGCTTCGCTGAAGCTCACGCCGTCACTCACGTTGATCGTGGCGGTGTCGCTGGTGTTGGTGATGTAGATGGTGTCACTGGTGACCGTGGTATCAGCCGTGGCGCTGGAGGTGCCGTCGCTCAGGGTGAAGCGGACGGTAGCATCGCCGGCCGGCGTATCACTGCGATAGGTGACGCGGTGCGCCACATCGTTGATCAGCGCGGTCGTGGCAGCGGTGCCGCTGCTGGTAAAGGCGATCGTCAGCACGCCGCCCGTGTTGGTGAAAGTGGCGAAGGTCAGGCCGCCGGATTGCAGGGCGTTGCCACTGACGGTGAACAGTGCGCCCGAGGTATTGAAGCCGAAGGTATCGGCGGACACCGCAGTGGGGCGTTGGACGGTCAGGCTAGCGCCCGCCCAGTTGCCGTTGCCGCTGTTGAGCGCGCCCATCTCGGTGTCCGCGAGAGTGGCGTTGGCACTGGAATCGAGACTTACGGTGCCGCCTACACCCGCCCAGGCAACGCTGTCGCCATTGAGGTTGCTGATACTTGGAGCCGAGTCGATGACGATGGCCTTGTTGGCCCCCAACGAGCCGGCGGCTCCAGGTGAAGCCAGAGTCAGAGTGGCGTTGTTGGTGGCGGCATCGCGGATGGTGCCGCCATTGAGCGATAGGGCACTGCTGCTGACGTAATCGAGGTCGGCACTGGTGTCGCCCGCCTGCACCGTGTAGTTGAAGGTCAGGGTGTTGGTGCCTGAGCCGCTGGCGTAACTGACCACCCGGTCGGTGGAGCCCGTTTCCAGGGTGAGCTGGGGAACACCGGTGACCGTGACCGTCTCGTTGAACGCTACGGTGATGGAGATCACGTCGCCCGTCTTGTAGGTGCCGTTGGGTGTGCTGGCACTGACGGACGTTACCGTTGGCGGCGTGGTATCCGGGAGGACTGCGTCGCTGAAATTAATGTCGTCGATATCGACATCGAGATCAGTTCCGCTGATCCTGACTTCGTCGATGTACTCCCAGTTGCTGTTTCCGCTGACGTTGAAGTTCGCAGTGCCGGACGACACGTCGACGACCTGGGTATCGATCAGCACATTGTTGCGATAGGCCCTGATGGTGAACGTGTTGTCGAGACCAAGACCACGGTCCACGACAAAACCGTTGAGCTTGAATTCCGACCCATCCGAGGTCTTGAATCCAACCTCAGTGGAGGTGTTGGGGCCAGTGCTCCGGTATCCCAGGGCATGGTCCGTGCCATTCGCGATGAAACCATCATTGACGATCGAAATGGCAAAACTGTCGTTATTGAAGTACGTAATCCCGCCGATGTTGACGCTGTTGCTCCCCTGGCTCGCAACAGGAAGAGCGTCGAAATTCTGGTCCGCAGGCGTCGCCAGTAACCCGTTGTAGGTCTCCAAACCAAGCAATGCGCTGGTTTCGACGGTGCCCAGGTTCTGTTCCAGGGTCCAATCACCGCCCAATCCGGCCGCACCTGTCACATCGTCCGAGGCGGCGACATCCGCGCCGGTTGCGCTGGCCAGGGCCTTGACAAAATCGTTGCCCGCGCCGCCATCGCCCACGCGACAGCCGTACACCAGGATGTCGCCATCCTGGTCGAGCGACTGGCCAATGGCATCGAGCAACTCGCTACGAGCGGCTAGATCGCCGCTGTCCAGCCAGTCGTTGCCCAGCTGGATCTTGCCCACATCGCCGTGGCTAAGGATGTGAATGGCATCGATGCCACTGCGGCCGTCCAGGTAATCGGCAATCTGCTGCAGCCCATCCTTGTTCGCATCCAGCACGACGACTTCAGTGCCTGGTTTCAGGCCGCTGATGAGCTGCTCGTAATCCTTGATATTGCTGTCAACGAAGACCACTTCCTGGCGCTGTGTAGTCGCCGGCGAAGCCTCGGTCGCTCTGTGCGCTTCCGCGGTCAGCGCATGTCGCAGCGCAGTTGCCGTGTCCACCATATGCTCTGCGGCCGCAGGCGCCGCAGCATCTGTAGCCGCATGCGCCACATCCACCGCCGCTGCACCGTCAAACATAAAGCGCTGCTCCAATGCCAGCGGGCGCACGGCAGAAGCCGGCTGCAAGCGCTGGGCGGCATCGGTCTTCACTGCCTGCGCCGTCATGGCCTGTGTCAGACGGCTCCAGAATGAGCGAGATTTGCGGGTCATCAAAGTGTCCTTCCTGTATGAAGGTGGCATGGCGCTTGCCTGCCTTGCAGGTTCAGGCCGCCGGCTTGCCCTCTTCCCGGGAGCTGTCGGTCTCTTGCTATCGGACTATAAAAATATGAGCTTTTGGCGCCTTTCATATATAGACTTCAGCATTAAAGTAATCTGAAACCTTTGAATGGCATGCGCAATATGCTCTTGTATTTGAATGTCTAGGGCTTGCCAGTCTGGGGTGGTGCCAGCAGCACCTGCCCGCTCATTCCGGCGATCAGCTCGGTAAACTTTCCGTGAATGGCCGCATTGACTTTCACCGACTGGCTCACCGGGTCCACGCGCGCAGCCAGGCGCTGCACCTTGGCGGGATAGGTTTTGCCGGTCTCGTCAATGCGCACCTGGAATTCCGAGCCCGAATGCAGCCAGCTGAGCCAGCGCGAAGGCACCAGAAACTCCAGTTCCAGCGCGGAGTCGTCCAGAATGTCCAGCAGCGCCTGGCCCGGCTGCGCATATTGCTGCTCGCGGATCTTCTGCTCGGCCACGCGACCCGCATAGGGTGCGGTGATCTGGCATTTGCTCAGCAAGCTGCGGTTGGCGGCGACCTCGGCCCTGGCCTTGTTCCATTCGGCCTGAGAGACATCCAGCTCCACCTTGCCGACAGAGTTCAGCTCGGCCAGGCGCTGGTTGGCCTTCCAGGTCTTCTCGGTGGCATCCACCCCTGCCTGTGCCTTGTTCAACTGGGCTTGCGGCAGGCTGCAGTCAAACTGCACCAGCAACTGTCCCTGACGAAATGCGCCCCCCTCCACCACGGGCAGACGCTGTACCTTGGCACCGATCTCTGCTGCCAGAGTGGTGTAGCGGCGCGGTGAAAGCTGGGCACGGATCTCACGCTGGTCCAGCACACTGGGCAAGGGTGCCTGAGTCTTGGGAAAGCTCTGGACTGAGGAGCCGTGCTGGGCGTGGGCGGTGAGCGACAGGCACAACGCCAGACCCAGAATCAAGGGAGACACGCAAGACTTCATTGGAATTGGCCCGCGTCCCAGCTTTGCAGCGATTTGCCAACGGCCTGCGTGAGTTCGAGCAAGGGCATGCTGTCGGAGCCCTCGATCACGGGCTCCATGCCCAAGGTGGCTTGCAGACGGGAACTGGCGGCCTGCATATTGGATTGGGCCTGGTAACGACGCAGCACGGAAAGAATAGTTGTGGTCTGCTGGGAGACCCGTTCAAGCGCATTGAGCTTGTCGGCCTGCACCTGGTTGTTCACATGCTCGGACAGACGCTGGTCCACGGAGGCAATGGTCTGCGCTCTTTCATACTGGCGCACGGCGTTCGCAAATTGCAAACGCGCTACATGCAGCTGTGTCAATACCGCCATCTGGGTAGCCAGACGACGCTGATCGGCCAGCTGGACACCCGCATCGGCCAGCTGACGCTGTGCAGGCAGTGATAGCAGCCCCAGCAGATTGAAGGAGATCTGCAGGCCCGCATCCTGCCAGCGGTCGTTGATCAGATAGCTGTCGCTGCTCTTGTTGACACCGTAGTTGAAGGAAAGGCCGGGGAACATGCGCAGCATGACGCGCTTGGTCTCTTCATTGGCGATACGGGCGTTGTACAGGCTCTCGCGCAGATCCGGGTTCAGCAGCAGGGCCCGGTCCTCCAGCTTGTCCACCGGCTGCTCCAGCCAGCGCTGGGCATTCGAGGCCGCAGGCTCGATCACGCGCAGCGGCTGGTTCAGCTCTGCGGGCGAGACCCCCATCAAGGATGCCAGCTCGATGCGCGAGGAAGACAGCTCCTGCTGAATGGCCTCCAGCAGGCGGATGTTCTCCAGCAACTGGCGCTGATAGCGCAGCGGCTCCATGGGGGAGCGCAGTTTTTCCGCCTCGACCTTGCGCGAGTCTTCCAGGGCCTTGTCTGCATCCCGGCCTGCGGTCTGCAGCGAAGACTCCAGGGCCTGGGCCGCAGCCACACGCCAGTAAGCGATACGTACATCCTGGATCAGCGTGTGTATGGCCTTGCGGCGACGCTCAGCCGCAATTTGGGCGCGATCCGCATGCTGACGAGCGGCGTAATAGCTTTGACCGAAGTCCAGCAGGCTCCATGAGAAGCTCAGCGAAGCCAAGGTCGACTCACGATCCGACGAGATATAGGGATGAGCCAGGGAAGGCGCGCCCGTGACCGAGTCCGTGCTGCGGCTGATCAGGTCCTTGTCGCGGTAGCGGTAGCCGGCCGAGGCCACCAGCTTGGGCAGCATGTCGAACTTGGCAACATTGGCCGTGCCCTGGGCCACTGCCTCTTCCATGCCACGCAGGCGCTGGGCTGCGTTGTATTTGATGGCTCTCGCAATGGCCTCTTCAAGACTCACCGCACCAGTCAGCGGAGCAACGTCCTTGCCGAGGCTTTGCCGATCGGCCTGGACCTGCGACTGAATTTCTTCTGTCGAGAGCGCCTGACTGCTCAGGTTGGCACAGCCAGTGAGCCAGATGGCAGAGCCCAACAAGGCCGTGAGCCGGACACGGCCACGAAAATTTGTCTCGGACCGGCAGTGAGCAATGGCGTTCATATTCGCAAGGGGATGGTGGCAAAGACGGTTTGACAAGAAGACTGGCCCAGATGGAATCTATGCACCAAACCTCAAAAAGTATGCAAAAGTCTTAATTGTCAAAAAATGTGTTCGCGATATTACTGATCAAAGGTGACAACCGCAATCACTGAAATCAGGTATTTCTTCTGCCAGAAGCACCATGCAGCCGCACTCATTTTTTGCCCCAATTGGTGCATTGAGTCCTTGGTGGAGACTGGTCAAGCGAGTCGGTTGTGGTGCAGTGTGTAGCTGCCTGAGGCTGCTTCCAAAGCCGCTTCCGGTTGGAGACAGCAAGGCGCTCCTTCGGGTTTTCTCAGAGCCGACGGCGCATAGCTGCTATTGGAGATTTCAGCCCTGAGCTGTGAATTTCAGATCAACACCGTTCGCAAGCGCGCTTGCCAGGCATTCCGAGGCATTGGAAGACGCACAACAACGCCCACCAGGCACATCAAACTGCTCCAGCAAAGCCAGGCAGTTCAATCGCGGCAGCGACATCGTCAAGCTTGAGGGGTCTGGACGCCCAATGGAAATCGACCGCAACATCATGGGCGTGACGATTGCAATCGATGGCGCGGAAATGCCTCATGAGGGGTGCTGAAAACCCCGGCAGTCAATCCTGATCGCTGCCTTGCCTCAGGTCGTCCGCGACCGACGCGACAAAGCTGACGCAGAGCGTCAACACCATGAGCGCAAAACTGACAAGCAGCCACTTCATAGCGTCCTCGTGCAATTGATATTCGCAAACAGTATGCTCGCATTGATTGACAGCACTACATAGATGTTTACGCTAGGGCCAAGCACAAACCAAGCTCAAACCAAGCACCCGTCACCCGAGGCTCCATATGGGCTCAGGCCCTTTGCAAAGGAGTCACGAGAAGAGCCAAGGCCTGCTCGATGCAGGCGAACGAAGCCAGCTAAGCCAGCCGTCTGCAGGACGAGATCGGTTGCCAGACACCCAAACGATGCGACCGCCCATGTAGCGACACCTGCCGACTAGTGAAGCGAGAACACCGCCGCGGCATCAATCTCAAGTGGCCTGGAAAGCAAATACCCTTGAGCGCAATCCACTCCAAGCCTTTGCAGCATATCCAGCTCTTCCGCCCGTTCAACGCCCTCTGCAATCACCAGGCTTCCTATTTCATGCGCGAAGCTGATGAGGCCTCTGGCCAGTGCACGCCGTTTCTCATCTGTATCGATAGAGTGAGTAAGACTCATATCCAGCTTGATGATCTCGGGCTCGAGATTGAGGATATGCCGCATGCTGGAATAGCCTGCACCAGCATCGTCAACCGCCAGTTTCGCGCCCCGGCGACGGTAAGGCTCCAGCCCAATGGCAAGAGCCTTGTAATCCTTGACCGCAGCATGTTCTGTAATCTCCAGGACCAGACGTGAGAGATCATCAATGCTATCAAGTAGTTGATGGAATTTGCTGCTAAGCAGCAATTGTGGCGAGCAGTTGACACTTACGCTGCTGTTGGCGGGCAGCCGCTCCAGCGCTGGCAGCACCTTGGAAACAGCGCACAACTCCAGGTCAATGCCCAAACCGGCCTTGTCTGCCACATCGAACCAATAATCCGGCGCATGCCTGGGCTCGACATCAAAACGCGAAAGGCTTTCAAAGCCGCAGATGGCCTTGTCACGCAAACTGCAGATCGGCTGGAAAACTATCCTCGGATCACCGTGCGCCAACGCGGATCGGACCTCACCGACCAACCGTGCCTTGACCTGCTCCTCGGCAGCCTGCTCTTCGATACGGTCTGCCAGAATCTCTGCAAATGCGCGCAGCAATTGCATGTCGCGCTCCCCTAGTGTTGGGTTCGGGAGATAGCTGAAGCAGCAAAGCGTCCCATACACATGCCCATCCGTGAGACGGACGGGAACACTCAAATGAGACCCAATTGGAATTGCATGTGTTGCAGAAATGTGCTGAGCAGCCGGCACACAACTTGTGTCCGGAATGCATTCGGGCAGCTCGCCATGAACAACCTTCAGGCAGTATCCCTCCTGCATGGGAATGCTCTGGCCTTGATGGAGCGGCCCGCCCGAAACACTGTCCAAATGCTTGAGCACCCGTTCGGCCGCACCGAAGTGTGAGACAAAGGCGATATCCATTCCCAGATGCTTGCGAACCGCACGCAGTATGCGATCCACTCCTTCTGCGCACACACCTGATCTCATCAAATGATTGAGATGGCGATTCCCGTCAACCTCCAGATCGTTCATCTGCATGCCCCCTCTTACATACAGTCGACTCACACGGCTTTTGTCAATATTTAATCTGGAAAAGCATGCAATGTGAAGCGATGATCATCGATATCCAACAAGTGTCTCAGCAGCTGCCGTGGCGAAAATGTCAATCAATCCACCAGCTTCGCCATCCACCTGGATTTCAGCTGCTGCTCCAGGAATGTTTCCGCGGTGAGTTTTTCTGTATGACGGCTTCGTGGCATATGTCGCCACCTGTTATCCGCTTTGAAGCCTCCTCAAATCCTCGCTCCACTCAAAAGTAGAGAGCCCACCCCAGGGAGGTCTACGCATGAAGAAATCCAGAGTTAGTGAAGCGCAGATCTACTATCCACTCTTGCGAATCGGTCTGCATTTGCTGCATGGTCATCAGAACCCATGATTCAAGCATGTCTGCTTAACGCCGGGGTAGTCTTGCCCGTACCAAGGACACGATGCGATTGCACCGCTCCCCATCGAAATTGAAGGCGTCGCTGAGCGCCATATCCAGATCCTGTGAAAGCCCTTCACGAAGCATGCTTCGTGCACGGAAGAAGCGCGTGCGCACCGTGGCCTCTGGAATTTCCAGTATCTGCGACACCTCTTCTGCACTCATCTCTTCGACGCCGCGCAACATGAAAACCCTGCGGAAGTCATCGGGCAGCAGGTCAATGCGCGCCTCCATGATTCGACGCAACTCCGAACGCATGACGGTTCGATCGGGGCCGCGGTCCATATCGTCTTGCTGCCAACTGGCATCCATCTGCTGGGTCGATGCCATCGCGGACTCCAGCGGCACGATCTTCAACTGACGACGTCTAATCTGTCCAAGTGCTTCGTTAACGACAATGCGTACCAGCCATGTCGACAACTTGGCATCCGCCCTGAAATTCCCCAATGCCTGCCAAGCCTGCAAATAGGCCTGCTGCACGACATCTTCGGCATCCGTGTCACTTTTCAATATGGCTCGTGCGGTGCGGAACAACAAGCGATTGTGGCGTCGCATGATGGCCTCGAAAGCCACCTCATCGCCAGCTGCGGCTCTGAAAGCGAGCTCCAGATCCGAAGCATCAGCAACCGCAGGGCTGTGGTTCGAAGGTTGAGTGTGCGGCATGTACGCCTCCTTTGACCATTGGATGGTGTATCCGCGTCCAGCGTTCCCGTGTCGATCTGATTCTCGGCCCTGCTGCCAACAGGGGCGGAACGTGGTGACGCTCCGATCCATCCAATGGATGAGTGCTTGCCCTGGCCACCGGATTTCCGGTCTCCCAAAGCTGGCCTCGTCACCTACGAAGGAGTGCATCATGTCGTTTTTGCATATCGCTCATCCACAGGAGGCGCGCCGCCTCTTTCTTGGCCAATCCGGGCTGATGCTTTCAGGTGCCGCTGTTGCGCTACTAGCCGGCCGTGAAGCGCTGGCCGCCAAAACCGGCGATGGAAAAGCCCAGGACACTCAAATCCTGAACACCGCCCTGAGTGCAGAGCTGGAGGCCATCGCTGCTTATCAGTTGGGAGCCGAAAGCAAACTGCTACAACACTCGGTGCTGGATCTGGCCCTGACCTTCCAGGGCCATCACAAAGCGCATGCTGAACTACTTGCCAAGACGGTTGAAAAACTGGGTGGCAAGCCGGTAGTCCCCAAGACTGCTTACAACTTCCCAGCAAATCAGCTGAAATCACAGGAGGATGTGCTGCGCTTTGCGGCACGACTGGAGCAAGGGGCCGTCAGTGCTTATCTGGGAGCCGTTCCCTTGTTCAGCAATCGAGAGCTATCCAAGGCTGCGGCCAGCATTCTGGGTGATGAAGCCATGCACTGGGCAGTACTGCGCCAGGCAGTGGGCGAAGCACCGGTCCCCACGGCATTCGTATCATGAACACCGAACGGTGGCTGCTGCTTGGCATGCTGTCGTTCGCTGCGACAGTGCATGCAGCACCTGACAAACTTCCTGGCGAGCAGATATACGCTCGCTGTGCGGCCTGCCATGCGCTGGCATACGACCGAGTGGGACCGCATCATTGCGGCCTGTTGGGACGGCGTGCTGGCACGGTTCCCGGCTTTGCTTACTCGGATGCGATGAAGAATTCCGGCTTTATCTGGGACGAAAAAACACTCGATCGTTTCCTGACCCAGCCCATGAAGGTGCTACCAGGCACGACAATGACGTACGCTGGAATCCCTGACCCCAAGGAGCGTAGCGACTTGATTGCCTACCTCAAGCAAGCTAACGATTCACGAGAGTGTCATTCACTTCGAGCACTCCCGCATTGAACGCATATACCCTAGCTGCGCGTCGCAATCGGCCTGAAGCAGTTCACCAAGAAAATGCTCAGGCTGACTGCCTCAGGCGGTGGATTCAATGGGCCGATGCAATACCATGCCTCGCCTCCGGCGCGAGGAGTCGGCCCAACCGGAATACGCATCGAGGCAGGATGTGGATGACAGATCGCCGGCTGCATGTATTTGGGTCTAGCAGTCACAGCCGAAGGCATCGCTCACCTGGAATCCATCACCCTGCCCATCTTCCAAAGCGGACTTTTCTCATTCCAGGGGCCAATATGCCCGACGAGAATTCCCCGACGCTCTGTTTGCAGCGTTTGAGCTGCCACACAGGGCTCAGGCCGCTTCAAGGCTGGCGCCTTGACGGGAACACAGCCCCATCCTCCAAGCAGCAACTATCCGCATCCACCCTAAAAATACCCCCTAGTAGTCGTGATTCCAACGCAATCCAGGCGATCCGTCATTCATCAGGCGAATTCACTGGACTCGCCATCCCGGCAGCTGTACCGTCTTCTTTAGGTTCAGAAACTTGATTGAAGGCCGCCTTCCCCATGAGCAAATCCAAAGAGTCCACAGTCCATCGCATCGTGGATGCAAAGCAGTGGGAACTCAATCGCGAAAAAGAGCGCATCACCTATCCTGCCAACCACGCCGGCCCGATTCAAATGGACTGGCGCAAGCGTGAGAACTACTCGGCCACTGACCTGAACTACCGGGGAAGAAGCAAAACCCCATAACAGCAGCTCGGTCTCCGATCTCCTGACGAACCCCGCCACTGTTGAACTGAGCGGGGTTCTGCTTTTTCGACAAGCACACGGCGACCAGCGCCAGCACCGCTGGCCCGCCAGAAGACAAGGCCTGGCTCCACCATCACCTAAACTGACCGATCTGCTGAGCCGCTGCCTCTCCAGCGAAAAGCAGGTTCGCCACTCCGACGGACAAAGCCTCTGGTGAAGCACAAAACCTGGCTGCAGAGGCCACTCAGCCTCGCAAGAGTCGTTTCTGCTGATTGATAACCCGGCACAGGAATCGATACGGAGCGCTATCCGAACCGTAGGCCGACAGAGCAAGGGCCGCCCGTGTCCATGAACGCTCAGGAGAGCAAACCGCAATTCCTTGGAGCGATGAATGCTCCACCACGGGAATAAAACATAAAAGCCGCTACAGCTTTAACAGCTGTAGCGGCTTATGTATTCTGGTGGGTCCTGCGAGATTCGAACTCGCGACCAACGGATTAAAAGTCCGCTGCTCTACCGACTGAGCTAAAGACCCTGCCACACATCAAAAGCAGTAGTTGCCTAATCAGTGGAATGACGTTATTGTAATCTATTTTTTCCGGCTCTTTGCCTAATTCTTGAATTAGTTGGATTAGCTTGGTTTGCGAGCCAACTGATCAAGTACCCAGCCTGCTGCGCACTGACCAAAGGTAGCTGTCACAGCCACGACCGAGCCATAGCCGTGGCAGTTGAGACTGCCATCACCGCCCTCGATTGAGCAAGATGCATCCGGTGGTGCGACAGCCTCGCGGCTGAACACACAAGTCACCCCCATGCGCTTGCCATCCTTGGGAGCGCCATGCTGCTTGCGCAGTCGGTAGCGCAGCTGTGACAGAAGCGGATCATGGGTTGTCGCACTCAGGTCTGCAATGTCCACCAAGTGGGCCATGCGCTTGCCACCTGCAGCACCAACGGAGATAAAGCACTGCCTGGTTTTGCGCGCATGCGCCGCCATTTCGGCCTTGGCCTTGATCTGATCGCAAGCATCTATCACCGCATCAACATCTGCCGGCAAGAGTTGCTGCCAGTTGTCTGGATCGACAAATTCATCGATGCAATTGACCTCGCAGGCTGGATTGATCTCGGCGATGCGATCACGCATGGCATCGATCTTGGCCTGACCGACAGTGCTGGTCAGCGCGTGGATCTGGCGATTGATATTGGACTCGGCCACATGGTCCATATCGATCAGAGTCAAGCGGCTCACGCCGCTGCGCGCCAGAGCCTCGGCCGTCCATGAACCGACTCCGCCCACACCAACCACCACCACATGGGCCGCACGAATCCGGGCTGCCCCCTGCACGCCGTAGAGGCGCTCCAAACCGCCAAAGCGGCGCTGCACATCTGCTTCTTCCATAGAAAAAACAGCGCCGGATCGGGGCGCTGTTTCCGCTTGAGGCTGAGAATATTCGGCCATTACTTGAGCGTCGCCAGCTTGGACTTGGCAATCCCTGCGGCTTCCGAGTTCGGATAGGCCTGCAGCAGCTCTTCCAGGGTCTTGCGAGCTGCCTTGGTGTCCTTGAGCTCCACCAGACAGTTGGCGATGGACAGGGCCGCTTCGGGTGCACGAGCATGCATGGGCGCATTGGTCATGACCGAACGGAAATTGGCGATGGCATTCTTGTAGTCGCGCGTGGCGTACTGCGAGTTGCCCAGCCAGAAGCGCACCGACGGCGTATAGCCGCTCTTGGGCCATTGGCGCAGGAAAGCGGCGAAGGCCTGACCGGCCTCGGGGAACTTGCCCGAACGGAACATGCCCAGAGCCTGCTCGAATTCCTGCTGCTCATTGCGATCGGCAGTGAACTCCACGCCGTCCACGGTCACGCTCACGGGCTCGAACTGGCGCAGGCGCTCGTCAAAGCCCTTGGCCAGATCTTTCTGACCACGCTGCAACTCCGCGGCGTCGCGTGTCAGTTGCTCGTTCTGACCTCGCAGCTTGGCCTGGTCCGACTTGAGCGACTCGATCTGCGACTGCAGATCCAGCAGGCTGCGGCGGGTCTGCTCCTGCGATTGCTGCAGGCTGTCAACGCGCTGGCGCAGTTCGATGATAGCGCGGCGCGCCTCGTCATCACCAAACAGGGCTGCATGGGCGCTGATGGCAGAGCCGGCCAGCAGGCCGGCCGCCACCATGCGAGGCAGCGTTGCGTGACGGAGAGTCAACAAGGCCTGCTTCATCATTAACGGTAGTTGATTTCAACGCGACGGTTTTGGGCGTAAGCGTCTTCGCTATGACCTTCAGCAGCGGGCTTTTCCTTGCCGTAGCTCACCGCTTCAACCTGAGCGTCGTTCACGCCCAGCAGGCCCAGAGAACGGCGCACGGCTTCAGCGCGCTTTTGACCCAGGGCCAGGTTGTATTCACGGCCGCCGCGCTCGTCGGTATGGCCTTCCAGCTGCACCTTGGCTGCGGGGTTGGCCTTGATGAACTTGGCATGGGCTTCGATCTGGGGCTGTGCATCAGCCTTGACAGAGTAGCTGTCAAAGTCGAAGTAGACGATGCGGCTGACACCCTGAGGGCCTGCCTTGGAAGCGGCGGAACCGGTCAGGTCCACGCCCGACACGCCACTTTGGCCCTGGCCGCTTGCGCCAGCACCCTGGCTGGACAGCGAACCGTCAACGGGCTTGTCGTCCAGCTTGACGCCAGAGCTGCAACCTGCGACCAGCGCGGTCACAGCCAAAGCCAGGGAAAGACGTTTGATAGTCAACATGAGATTTCTCCGAACAGTCCACAACGGACTTCATCACTAGAAAGAAAGAGGGAAAGCAAACTTCAGATCAGTGTTTTTGGAACGGGCCCCAGTCGGGCTCACGTATGTCTCCACTTGCACCGGCCAGACGCGCCTTGATCTTGCCGTCCAGCGTTGTGGTCATGAGTGCTTCACGGCCGCCCTGAATGGTGGCGTAAACAATCAGACGGCTATTGGGCGCAAAACTCGGGCTTTCGTCCGCCGTGGTGTCCGTGACCGAGTTCACTGTGCCTGTCGCCAGATCCATGACCTGGAGCTTGAAGCCACCGCCTACGCGGGAGATATAGGCCAGCCATTTGCCGTCGGGGCTGATGGCGGGCGAGATGTTGTAGTTGCCGGTGAAGGTCACTCGCTCGGCGCTGCCGCCCGAGGACGAGACCTTGTAGACCTGAGGTGCACCGCCACGATCGCTGACAAAGTAAATGGTGCGGCCGTCACTGGAGAAGCAGGGCTCGGTATCGATGCCGCTGCTTTGCATGAGACGACGGGGCTCGCCGCCCTGGGCGCTGAGAAGATACAGCTGCGAGCCGCCGTCGCGGCTCAGCGTCACGGCCAGACGGCTGCCGTCTGGCGACCAGGCGGGAGCGCTGTTGGAGCCGCGGAAGTTGGCCAGCAGACGACGATGGCCGCTGGCTACATCATGCACATAGACCACGGGCTTGCGTGACTCGAAGGACACATAGGCCAGTTGCGTGCCGTTGGGCGCCCAGGCTGGGGAAATGATGGGCTCGGGACTGGACAGCGCGGACTGGGCATTCTCGCCGTCCGCATCGGCAATCCACAGGCGGTAATGGGCACCTGCCTTGGTCACATAGGCAATGCGGGTGGAGAAAATGCCTTTCTCGCCCGTGAGCTTTTCATAGATGTAGTCGGCAATGCGGTGGGCCACGAGGCGCAGATCGCCGGTGGTGACTGCGAAGCCCTGACCACCCAGATCCTGGCCCTTGACCACATCCCAAAGGCGGAAGCGCACATCCCAGCGGCCATCCGCCAGACGCGTGATGCTGCCGGTCGCCAGCGAATCGGCACCCTTCTGACGCCACTGGGCCACATCGGGGCGTGAGGTCTCGTCAAGCGCCAGGCCCGAGGCATCCACACCGCGGAACTGTCCGCTGCGCTCCAGGTCGGCCTGGATGATGGCGGAAATCTTCTGTGGGGCCGAGCCCTCTCCCTTGAACTGGGCAATTGCGATCGGCAACTGTGTCAGGCCCACGCCTGTTACCTCAACCCTGAACTGGGCCAGTGCCGGAAGGGCCGGCGTGGCGGCTAACGTTGCCAGCATGGCTCTGCGGGAAGCGCGCGGCCCTGCCGCCCAGGTTGTCAGGGATGGAAGTCGGTCAATAGTCATTGGCAGCCATCAAAATTTCCGGAATTGCCCGGTACAAACACAAGCGCGAATGTTACACACACTGACGGATTCCTGATGTAAGAACGTGCTCAGTAGGGTGATCAAACGCAAGTGCCACAAAACTTTCAGATCGGGAGCATGCCAGAGTCTGCATGAGCGCAGAGGCAATCCCCTCGCCGATTCTGCCGCAGGCTTGCGCTTTATATTCAAACAGGCATAGTTGGTTACAACTTCATCCCAAATTTCATCTATTGAGATCCGTGCGGACTCCAAAAGCACAAGCCCTAAAATCACGCGCTTATGCAAGCCACACCGTCCCCATCGCCGAGCGAGACCGCCAAGGCCGTCCCTGCCCCAGCTCCCGCTCAAGCAGCCCCCGTCAATCCATCCGAGCTGCCGCTGATGCAGCGCCTCAAGCGCCTGACGCCTTATTTCTCGGGCCAGCGCTGGGCCTGGGGTCTGGCCATCCTGGCCACGCTGGTGGGGGCAGCCACCGAGCCCGCCATGCCGGCACTGCTCAAGCCCTTGCTTGACAGCGGCTTTACGGCTGGCTCGCTTGCGCTGTGGACGGTGCCGGTGTTTCTGATCGGCCTGTTCGTCATTCGCGGCCTGGCCCAGTTCACGGGCCAGTACGCTCTGGCACGCATCACCAATGACGGCATGCTGGGTCTGCGCCAGAAGCTGTTCGAGCGTCTGCTGGCCGCGGACATGAGCCTGTTTTCCAGGCAATCGGCATCGGCGCTGTCCAACACCATCGTCTACGAGGTGCAGACCGGTGCCCAGCAGCTGGTGCAGGCCATGATGAGTATCTCCCGCGACGGCTTCACACTGATCGCCCTGCTTGGCTACCTGATCTATCTGAACTGGCAGCTCACGCTGATCGTGGCCTTCATGGTGCCGGGTGTGGCCTGGGTCATGAAGACGCTGTCGCGCCGCCTCTATCGCATCACCAAGTCCAGCCAGACGGCCACCGACGAGCTGGCCTATGTGGTGGAGGAGAACGTGCTGGCCCACCGCATGGTGCGCCTGCATGGTGCCCAGGCTTCGCAGCAGTCGCGCTTTGGCGAGTTGAGCCGGCAGCTGCGCGGCCTGAACACCAAGGCCACCATCGCCTCGGCCGCCATGACGCCGCTGACCCAGGTGCTGGCGGCGATCGCGCTGTCGGTGATTCTCTGCATCGCCCTGTGGCAAAGCCGCGAAGGCGGCGCCGCCATCGGCTCGGCCAGCGTGCAGGATGTGACCGTGGGCGGCTTTGCCGCCTTCATCTCGGCCATGCTGATGCTGATTGCGCCCATTCGCCGCATGGCCGATGTGGCCAACCCCATCACGCGCGGCGTGGCCGCACTGGAGCGTGGCCTGGCCCTGCTCGAAGGCTCCACCGACGAGCAAGGCGGCAGTTTCAAGCCCTCCGCCAAGGTCAGCGGCGCGCTGCAGCTGAGCGATGTGAGCGTGCAGTTCGGCGCGGACAAGGCTCCGGCCCTCTCGCACCTGAGCCTGAACGTCAGGGCCGGCGAAGTCGTGGCCCTGGTCGGGCCGTCCGGTGCCGGCAAGACCACGCTGGTCAATCTGCTGCCCCGCTTTTTCTCGCCCACCAGCGGCCAGATCACTCTGGAAGGCGTGCCCGTGGCCGACTGGGACCTGAACACGCTGCGCCAGCAGTTCGCCATGGTCAGCCAGGACGTGGTCATGCTCAACGACAGCGTCGCGGCCAATGTGGCGCTGGGCAAGGATATTGACGAGGCCCGCGTCTGGTCCGCGCTGGAGGCGGCCAATCTGGGCGACTTCGTGCGCAATCTGCCTCAGGGCCTGCACACCCTGGTGGGCCACAATGCCAGCCAGCTCTCGGGCGGTCAGCGCCAGCGCCTGGCCATTGCGCGCGCGCTCTACAAGGACGCGCCCATCCTGATTCTGGACGAAGCCACCTCGGCGCTGGACAACGAATCCGAGCGCCTGGTCCAGCAAGCCCTGAACCGGCTGATGCAGGGCCGCACCACGCTGGTGATCGCCCACCGCCTGTCCACCATCGAGCATGCGGACCGCGTGGTGGTCATGGAGCGCGGCCAGATTGCCGAGCAAGGCTCGCATGCACAGCTGATGGAGCTGGGCGGCCTCTATGCCCGCCTGCACAACCAGGTGCGCAGCTCGACCCCCGGAGAGCCTCAAATTTAAGAGCTGCTACCGCATATGAACAAAGGACTTCAGAGTCAAATAACTCTGAAGTCCTTTTTCATTGGGCGCTAGCAGCTATCAAAATATTAATGACGGCGGTGAACTGCGCCCACTACCAGCTCCCGCGCGAGGGCTGGGTACGGCGCTCATGCTGCAGCGCCTTGCCCAGCAGATCGACCATGTACTGCCGGTCCACCAGCCTGGCGAAATCCGCTGCCGTCATATTGCGCTGGTTGCGCAGCGTGATGTCCGCCCCCTCCTGCAGCAGCAGCCTGACCACGGCTTCGCTGCTGTACTGGGCGGCCAGCATCAGCGGCGTGCTGCCGTTCGGTGAAGCGGCATCGATATAGGCGCTTTCCTCCAGCAGCAGCTTGATGATGTCCAGCGTCTGCGGCGTATCGGCAGAGGCCGCGTAATGCAGCGGCGTCCAGCCCTCGCGATTGACGTCGGCACCGCGCTTGATCAGCTCGCGCACAATGTCGAGATGGCCCTTGATGCAGGCCATCATCAGCGGCGTCTCATTCTGGCGCGAGGCCAGATTGACATCGATGCGCGGCGCCTTGAGCAGCACATCGAAGACTTTGAGCGAGTCCTGATGCAGGGCCGCCACCAGCCCCGGCCGCCCGCGCGAATCCAGGGTGTTGGCGTTGAAGCCGCGAAAGATCAGATTCACCATGGCACTGGAGTTGTCGCTGACCAGCGCCCGCGAATAGTCCTCGTAGTCATTGGCTCGTGCCAGTCCTGGCAGGCCAGCCACCCCGACGACAGCAGCACCGGCCCAGCGCAGGCTCTGGCGGCGGCTCAATGATGATGCAATCGATGGGGCAGCAAAAAGACTCATGCACTGGCTCCAGAGTTCGCTGACAAGGTCACGCCCTTGAACAGGCGGTCAAAGTTGGCACTGGTGGCGGCGGCCACCTCCTCGATGGAAATGCCGCGCACCTCGGCAATCTGCTTGGCCACAAAGGGCACATATGAAGGATTATTGGTCTTGCCGCGGTAGGGCACGGGCGCCAGATAAGGACTGTCGGTTTCTATCAACAACCTGTCCAGCGGAACGAAGGCCGCCACGTCGCGCAGATGCTGGGCATTCTTGAAGGTCACGATGCCCGACAGGGAGATGTAGTAACCCATGTCCAGCCCGGCACGGGCCACTTCGGCGGTTTCGGTGAAACAGTGAAACACCCCGCCGGCCTGGGTGGCGGAATCCGCCTCGCCGCACTCGCGCAAAATGCCCAGGGTGTCGTCAGAGCTGCTGCGGGTATGGATGACCAGCGGCTTTTGCGTGATCTGCGCCGCCTTGATATGCGTGCGGAAACGCTCGCGCTGCCATTCCAGATCGGCAATCGTGCGACCGCCCTTGCGGTCTTCCATGCCGTAGTAATCGAGCCCGGTCTCGCCGATCGCCACCACGCGCGGCAGCGCAGCGCGCTCCACCAGGTCCTGCACGCTGGGCTCGGTCATGTCCTCGGTGTCGGGGTGCACGCCCACGGTGGCCCAGAAATTGTCGTAGTCCAGCGCCAGCTGGTGCACTTCGGGAAACTCTTCCATCGTCGTGCTGATGCACAGCGCGCGCGTGACCTTGGCAGCAGCCATGGCTTCGCGGATCTGCGCGATATTGGCGCTCAGCTCGGGGAAATTCAGGTGACAGTGGGAATCGGTAAACATAGAAATTGGACCGTTCCTGAGCGGCTGCGCCGCTTCCCCAGGGGACGACGCCATCGCTGCGAGACGGCTCTTGCTCGGCGTCTCTGATGTGGGAGCGCGCCAGTGTTAAAAATCAGATTGTCTGGGTCGGCTTCTCGGAGCTCAGGGCCGTGCCCAGAATCTGCTCGATCTTGGCCTTGAGCTCGGCGGACTTGGCATCCTTGGGAAACTGGATGCCCACGCCCTGGGTGCGATTGCCGGAAGCACGCTCGGGCGTCACCCAGGCCACACGACCCGCGACCGGGTAGCGCTGCGGATCGTCGGGCAGGGTCAGCAGCACATAGACATCATCGCCCAATCGGTAGTCACGCTGCGTGGGCACAAAAATCCCCCCTTCGGCGAACAACGGAATATAGGCGGCATACAGCGCCGCCTTCTCCTTGATCGCCAGCTGCATCACGCTGGGACGAGGGGTGGTAGTTGCGTTCATAGTGGATAGCAGAATTCTTGTGGCAGCCGGGCGGCTGTACTCACGAGGTTAACACCCAGAAAAATTTTGACCAAACCCTTGCCTCATGACCTAGCGCACGGCTCTGGCGGCTTTGCCCGAGATCAGCACCGCCCGAGCCCTGGAGGCCAGGGCCTCCATCATCAACCCGGCATTGAAGGGGTGATCGGCCGTGCGCGCCGCCTGCACCAGCTCGCGCGACCATTCGGCCAGCAGCGCCATGGGCAGCGGCTTGCCCGGCAGATCGGCTGGCGAGAAATACCGGGGCTCGCCGCCGCCGGCCAGAGCCATCAGGTCGTGGCAGATTTTCTGCAGCGCCTGCACGGCATCCACGGGAGCAAAAGCCGCCAGCGCAGCCACATCTCCCTTGGCCAGCTGCCTTGGCAATTGCGCCCAGGCGACGGCCTTGCCCGCGTCCGCCGCCATGCGCAGCGCATCGCCGGGTCGGCCGCCGGCAGCCTGCAAGGCCGCAGCGGCATCCGACTCGTTAAGACCTTGCGCCTGCAGCCACTGCGCGGCCTCGGCCGCCGCAGGCCAGGTCATGGTGTGCGTCAGGCAGCGGCTGCGAATGGTGGGCAGCAACTGGTGCGCAGCCTCGCTGGCCAGCACGAAGCGGGTGTCTCCGGGCGGCTCCTCCAGCGTCTTGAGCAGGGCGTTGGCGGTAATCGCATTCATTTGCTCGGCCGGGTAGACCAGCACGGCCTTGCCGCGTCCGCGCGCGCTGGTGCGCTGGCAGAACTCCACGGCATCGCGCATGGCTTCCACGCGGATTTCCTTGCTGGGCTTGCGCTTTTTGTCGTCGATGTCGGCCTGGGCTTTTTCCGGCAGCGGCCAGCCCAGCTCCATCATCTGCACCTCGGGCATGAGCACGCACAGATCGGCATGGGCACGCACCTCAATGGCATGGCAGCTGGCGCAGTGGCCGCAAGCGCCTTGCGCAGACGGCTGCTCGCAAAGCCAGGCGCGCACCAGCGACAGTCCCAGGGCGTACTGACCCAGACCCGAAGGCCCTTGCAGCAGCCAGGCATGGCCACGCTGGGCCAGCAAGCGGCCACGCTGCGCGGCAATCCAGGGCGCTTCGACGTCGACGGCACTCATGGCTTGCTGCCCACCATGATGGCCAGCCAGCCCTTGCGCACCACGGCCTGGGTGATCTGCTGCCACACGGCGTGGCGGCTGGCATGGGCATCGATACGCACAAAGCGCTGAGGCGCAGTCCGGGCTCGCTCCGCATAGCCTTGGGCCACGCGAGCAAAGAACTCGCCGGGCTGGGCTTCGAAGCGGTCGGGAACACGGGCCGTGGCCAGGCGCTCGGCCGCCACTTCGGCGGGCAGGTCAAACCACAGCGTCATGTCGGGCTCGCGCATGAAGTCCGAGTCCGGACCGGCATGCAGCGCGGTACCGGTCTGAGCCATGCGCTCCAGAGCCGACAACTGCTCCCAGCTGAAGCCGCGGCCCGCGCCCTGGTAGGCGAAAGTGGCATCGGTGAAGCGGTCGCTGATGACCACCTCGCCACGCGCCAGCGCCGGCTCTATGACTTGCACCAGATGGTCGCGCCGGGCCGCGAAGGCAATCAGCGCCTCGGTCAGCGGGTCCATGGCGTCATGCAGCATCAGGGCGCGCAGCTTTTCGGCCAGCGGCGTGCCGCCGGGCTCGCGCGTGAGCGTGACCACCCGGCCCTGATCGCGAAAAGCCTGGGCCAGTGCCTCGATATGCGAGGACTTGCCCGCGCCATCGATGCCCTCAAAACTGATGAACAGACCCTTGGGTAAAGCTGTACTCACTGATATTTCCTCTAGTGCGGCGCATGGCGGCACCAGTTGTTTGATTCGACACAGGGCACAGACCACGGCCTGCCGCCCTCAAGGATTGCTTATTGACCGCGTTGGTAGCGGTTGACGGCCCTATTGTGCTCGTCCAGCGAGGCGCTGAAATGGCTGGTGCCATCGCCCTTGGCCACGAAGTACAGAGCCTTGGTCTGATCGGGCTGCACGGCCGCCATCAGCGCAGCCTTGCCGGGCATGGCGATCGGCGTGACGGGCAGGCCCGCACGGGTATAGGTGTTCCAGGGCGTGTCCTCCAGCAGATCACGCTTGCGCAGATTGCCGTCAAAGCTGGCCCCCACGCCATAGATGACCGAAGGATCGGTCTGCAGACGCATGCCTATGCGCAGGCGGTTGGAGAAAACGCCGGCAATCTGTGCGCGGTCTGCGGCGCGGCCGGTTTCCTTTTCCACGATGCTGGCCAGGATCAGGGCTTCATCGGCGGATTTGAGCGGGGTATTGGCCGCCCGCATGGCCCAGGCATCGGCCAGACGGCGATCCATGGCATGCAGCGCACGGCGCAGCACGGCCATGTCCGAGCTGCCCTTGGCGTAGGTATAGGTGTCGGGGAAGAAGCGGCCTTCAGGCGGCACGCCCGCGCGCTCCAGTGCCGTCATCACGGCCTCGTCGCTGAGCCCTGCGCTGTCCTGCTTGAGGAATTCCTCACGCGCCAGCGCCGCACGCACCTGGCGCCAGTTCCAGCCTTCGACAAGCGTCAGCGCACGCAGGCTTTCCTCGCCCCGCGCCAACTTTTGCAGCAGCACATAGGGCGTGAGCCCCGTGCTCAGTTCGTAGTTGCCAGCCTTGATGGCGCGGTCCTTGCCAGAGAAGCGAAACCACGCATAGAGCAGGCGCGCATCGGTTTGCACCCCGGCCTTGACCACGTTTTGCGCCACGCCACGTGGCGTGGTGCCGGGCTCTATCTCCAGCTCCAGACTGGGTTCGGACAACTGCAGCGGCTGGTTCAGCCACCACCAGGCGCCTCCCGCCGCCAGGGCAGCCAGAAGCAGCAAAAATATCAGTGCTCGAATAAGGGCACGCACAAGCTAGATCCATCAGTACACAGAGCGACGATCATAATTCAGCCATGACCCAGCCCAAGACGCTGCCCCTGAACGGCATTACCCCCATTTCCCACCTTGGTGTCATCCGCGCCGTTGGCGCCGACGCAGCCAGCTTTCTCCATGGCCAGTTGAGCAACGATTTCGCGCTGCTCAAGTTCGATCAGGCCCGCCTTGCGGCTTTTTGTACGGCCAAGGGCCGCATGCTGGCCAGCTTTATCGGCTTCAGGCGCAGCGCCGACGAAATCGTGCTGATCTGTGACCGCAGCCTGCTGGCCCCCACGCTCAAGCGCCTGTCCATGTTTGTGCTGCGCGCCCAGTGCAAGCTCAGCGATGCGACGGCTGACTTCGCCCTCTACGGCCTGGCCGGCCAGGCCGCCGAGCAGCTTGCCGGCAAGAATGCAGCCGCCTGGGCGCTCAAGCAGCAAGGCGATGCCCATGTGATCGCGCTCTACCCCGCTGCAGGCAACCAGCGTGCGCTGTGGGTAGGCCCTGCGGGCCAGGCCCCCGAAGGGCAGTTGCTGAGCGAAGACCTCTGGCAATGGTCCGAAGTCCAGAGCGGCGTGGCCACGCTATCGGCTCCCGTGGTCGATGCCTTCGTGCCCCAGATGCTGAACTACGAATCCCTGGGCGGCGTCAACTTCAAGAAGGGCTGCTACCCCGGCCAGGAAGTGGTGGCTCGCAGCCAGTTCCGCGGCACGCTCAAGCGCCGCGCCTATCTGGTTCATGCCGAGCAGGCTCTGAGCGTCGGCCAGGAAGTCTTCAGCGCCGAAGACCTCGAGCAGGCAACCGGCACCGTGGTGCAGGCAGCAGCAGCTGTGCAAGGCGGCTGGGATGCCATCGTCTCGATGCAGATTGCCTCTTCCAGCCGCGACGATCTGTTTGCCCATGCTGCGCTGGCCGAAGGCCAGAGCGCCGATGCGGGTAAGGGCATTGCGCTGCAGCCCCTGCCCCTGCCCTACGAGCTGCTGGCGGATATCTGAACGTCTCGGGCCCGCACTGCCGCAGGCCTGGCAGTGCGGGCCCAGCCACCGCTAAACTTTACTTGCACCTGGGTCATTATCTTTTCCTCAAAAAGATAGCAGACCCCGAAGGCTGGCTCTGCGTTCGCATTGATTCCTCCCACTTGCTGGACGACAAAGTACTGCCGGATGGCAGTGGGCTGCGACGCCTCAACGGCCAGACTTTGCTGGAGCCCGCAGCGCAGCTGCAGCGACCGCCTCCACCCGCAGCATTGCCAGCACCAGCGCCGTGCAGCTGGCCCAGCAGACCGTGGCGGCCTGCAGCGCCGACGGCTACAACGTCAGCGCGCCTCGGTGGTGGACCGCTTTGGCGTGCTGCTGGCCATGGTGCTGGGCGGCGTGCCTCTGAAGATCGGCAATGAAACCATTGGTGCCATTGGCGTAGCCGGTGCGCCTGGCGGCCATCTGGACGAAGCCTGCGCTCATAAGGCCATCACCGCGCTGAAGGATCAGCTGCAGCAATGCCGCCGGCACGCAGCGGAGAAAGGGCTGGGCTCGAGCCTGCGTGCGGCAAGGCCTGCGAAGCAGGCCGCCGCAGAGCGCTCTCGCCAGCGGGTGGCCCCCACCTTCAGCCGCCCGGTCACCTCTGTCCCGGACCTCGCCCGAACGGAATCAGAAGACCCCGTAGCGATAAGCCACATAGGCAGCCGCCGCCACCCCGATCAGACAGAGGACGGTCATGATTCTTGCCATGGGTGCTCCTTCACATCAAGCATCAAATCGGGCTTGAACGCCTACAGATAAAGCGTAATAAGCTATCAAAACAGAGGTTTCAAAGCACTTTGCACATCGTGATGTGGGGAATGCCGGCCTCCTCATAAGGCTCGCCTACCGGCGTAAAGCCTGCGCGCAGATAGAAGGCTTCAGCATGGCGCTGCGCGTGCAGCACGATTTCCTTGTCACCGCGATCGCGCGCCGCATCCATCAGGCTTTCGAGCACCATGCGCCCCCAGCGGCCGCCGCGCACGCTGCGATCCACGGCCATGCGGCCGATACGCCCCACGCCCGGCACATCGCTGACCAGCCGGCCCGTGGCCACGGGCTGGTTCAAGCCGTTGAACAAGACCACATGACGCGCCACAGGGTCGAGCTCGTCGATCTCGATCTCGCGCGGCACGCCCTGCTCGCGCACAAACACGGCCAGGCGCAGGCGCTCGGCGTCGCGCCCCAAATCGTTCCAGCTGCCCGAGCGCAGCGTGACGACCTCCTGCCCTGCTTCATAGGCCGTGAGCAGATCCCGCATGGCCTGGGGAACGGGCCTGGGGGTCTGCGTCGCCGCGTCGGCAAACACATAGACCAGCTCCACGGTGTTGAGCAGCTCCATGCCCCGGAAGATGCCTGCCTCGAACTGCAGCGAGGTATTGCCCTGTTTGACGCAGCGGATGCCGACATCCAGCACATCGCCCAAAGTGGCCGAGCCGTGATAGACCGTGCTGGCCTTTTTCACAAACAGCTCGCCGCCCAGCGATGCAAAGCCTGCCTCGTAAGGAATGGCCAGCTGGCGCCAGTAGTTGGTGATGGCCACATCGGCATACATCAGATAGTGGGCATTGAAGACGATCTTCTGCGCGTCCACTTCGGCCCAGCGTACCTCGATACGGGTAAAGCTGCGAAAGTCCTGTCGATTCATGGTTCTCACTCTGGTTTCAATTCAATCCAAACGCGCCACGCAAGGCCTGCGCCATGTCCCGGTGCGCCTGACGCGCCTCGGCAATCACGCGGCCCATCTTGACGAACTCATGGGTCACGCCCTTGTAGATTTCCAGATCCACAGGCACGCCTGCCATGCGCAACTTGTCAGCATATTCCACGCCCTCGTCCACAAGGGGATCGCACTCGGCCAGGCCGATCCAGGCGGGTGCGACATCGTCGACATCGGGGGCCAGCAAAGGAGCGAAGCGCCAATCTTCGCGATCCTGGCGTCTGGCGATATATTGCGCAAAAAACCAGGTGATGGAAGCTTCTTCAAGAACCAGTCCATGGGCAAAGCGGCGATGGGAGTCGGTATCCTGGTGCGCCGTGGTTCCGGGATAGATCAGCAGCTGCAAGGCAAGCTTGAGGCCGGTGTTGCGCGCTTCGATGGCACAGGCTGCCGCCAGCGTACCGCCGGCGCTGTCGCCGCCGACAGCCATGCGGCTGCCATCCGCCCCCAGGCTCGCCGCATGGGTCGTCAGCCACTGCAGCGCATCCCAGGCATCGTTATGTGCAACGGGGAACTGGAACTGCGGCGCCAGGCGGTAGTCCAGCGACACAACCATGCAACCCGCCAGGTGTGCCAGCTGGCGGCAAAGCTGGTCATGCGTGGCCACGCTGCCTACCGTAAAGCCGCCACCATGCAGATACAGCAGCGCAGGCAAGCCCGCAGCGGGGGCTTCATCGCGGGTCACAGGAGCATAGAGGCGGGCCGGCAGATTCGCTCCGTCGCGTGCGGGAATCTGCAGCTCCTCCACACGGGGCAAGGCCTGCTTGGGGATCTCAAGCACGCCGGCGCCAGCTTCATAGGCCGCCTTGGCAGCTTCCGCACCGAGCTGATGCATGGGAGTGCGCGCGGCCCGCTCCATGCGGCGCAGCACATCGCGCATGGATGGTGTCAGACTGGCTGGCAAAGCCGCAGAGGAATCGGACATGATCACGACGGTAAAAAAACACAGGATGGCATTGTGCGTTGCAACTCCGAAGTCTGCAGGCCAATGCCGACAATTGTTGGTAATCGATACCGTCGCAGACGTTCCATGGAGCCAGCCCATGACAAGCAGCAGCACGGCGGCAGCCGCGGGATCCCGGTGAAGCAGGACCTGCGGCAGGAGCATCCAGACCGTCAGTCCATAGAGCAGGCCCGACATGCCGACATCGTCGCTCACCTGAGTCGAGGTGAACCACAACAGCAAAGAGACCAGAACGGCCAGAGAGCCCATGCAGGGCCTGTGTATCGCGGCTGCCCACTCCGCCCGCCAACACAGCGGCAAAAAAAGCACACGGCTCCTGCAATTCCTGCAAGTACTGCCTGAGAAGACGCATAAAGATGTCCTGTGCCAGATCCTAAACATCCTGCACACAATGCACTCCCCGCTTCAGCCAGTTCAGCTGCCATCCGTGGTGGTCGCAATAGAGCGTGTGCAGAAGAGAAGAAGAACTAGCTTGCGCACCAGGTAGGGCTCAGGGGAATACCGGTCTGCCCCGGCGATGAGTCGCCCACCGCTCCAGGAAGGGCCTTCAGGCGTCCGCCAGGCAGGCAATGGCCCAATGATGGGAAGAACTTCAGATGTCGCTTTTTAGGCTCTGTAAGCCGAATCACAAATAAATAACAATCATTCTCAATTACATCTATACTCGGCTTTACATTTCTTCGCACGCCAGCATGATTTCTTGACGCAAGCCAGCCAGCGAATCGACTGCATCGTTTGGTTGTCTGTCATGCTGAGCTCTCCGTATACCTGCTTTTCCTCGCCAAGGGTGATTCACCCGCGCTTTGTCGTTGCAGCACCTGTCTGCGGCAATCCTTGCCGCCCAGCGCCGGCACATCAGGAGGCGGTATGAAAGCCACATCGCCCCTTATTCACTACCGCCTTGCGATTGCCTCGCGCAGTTTGGCTGCCGTCCTTGGAGGCTATGCGCTGGCCGCATTCAGTACTGCTGCCCTGAGTCTGCTGCTGAGTTCCCTGATGAGCCGCGTGGAGGCGGTGATGACCGCCACCTTGCTGTCCTGGGTCATCTACGCCATGGCTATTGCCTGGACCTTCTATGCACGCACGGCTTGGCTTGCCTGGGCCGGTGTACTCCTTCCTGCCCTAGCCCTAAGCGCAGCGCTGTATGGGCCATTGTGGTTGGGGGTGGAAGCATGACCGCTCCTCAAACCAAGACAAGCGCCAGAACCACGCGTCAGCCCGAGCAGGAGGGTTTTCGCCAGGCCATGTCCTGGCTGCACACCTGGTCGGGACTGATTCTGGGCTGGCTTCTGTTTGCGATTTTCGTCACCGGCACGCTGAGCTTTTTCAAGAACGAATTCAATCTGTGGATGCGACCCGAGCTGCATGGCCTGCCACTACCCGACAGCGACGTTGCGCAACGCGCCCAGGCGGCGCTGCACGAGCACGCGCCGGGCGTCAGCAACTTCATCATGCGTCTGCCCGATGAACGTACGCCGGCCGTCAATGTACTGTGGCGCGACAAGCCCAACAGCCGCTTCGAGACTTTGCTGCTGCACCCGCAAACCGGGGCCGCACTGCAGGCCCGAGAGACCGCTGGCGGAGAATTTTTCTACCGCTTCCATTTCGAGCTTCGCACCGCTCACAAGGGCCGCTGGACGATCCAGGGCCGCTGGGTGGTGGGCGCGGCGACGCTGATGATGTTCATTGCCTTGCTGACCGGCGTGGTCACGCATCGCCGAATCTTCAAGGACTTCTTCACCTTTCGCCCGCGCAAGGGCGGACAGCGCGCCTGGCTGGACGCACACAACGTCTCGGGGGTGCTGGTGCTGCCGTTCTATCTGATGATTACGTTCAGCGGTCTGATGATTTTTCACGCCATGTATATGCCGGCCGGCATAGCCGCCGCCTACCCTGGCGCAAAAGGAACGGATTCGCAAAGCTATTTCTCCGAGTTGCAGGGCGATGTTCCCGGTGCGCGCAGCGCCAGGCGTGGCAGCAACGCACAGGCCGAACCCCTGCCCATGCTGGATCTGGGCCCCATGCTGAGCCAGGCCAGTCAGCTGTGGCGGGGCGGTCGTGTCGGCAGCATCACCGTGCGCAGCGACAGCCAGGGCCCGCTGGTGGAAATCACCCGCCACGACGGCGACAGGCTGCAATACGGACCAGCGCGGCTGCGTTTCGATGGCCGCACCGGCCAGCTGCAAACCCAGGTCGATCCGCAAAGCCCGGCCATCAAAACCTATGGCGTGCTCTACGGCCTGCATCTGGGACGTTTCGCCGACATCGGGATGCGCTGGGTGCTGTTTGGCTTTGGCGTCATGGGGTCGCTGATGATTGCCTCGGGCCTGATACTGTGGTCGGTCAAGCGCCGCGCCCAGGCCCTGCGCAAGACACCTGCCGCCCCCCTGCCCTTTGGCGAACGGCTGGTGGCAAGTTTCAATATCGGCCTCATGGGCGGTCTGCCGCTGGCGATCGCGGCCTATCTGCTGGCCAACCGGCTGCTGCCATTGGAGATGCCAGGCCGCCCCGATGCCGAACTGTCCTGCTTCTTCGGCACCTGGGCGCTGGCCTTGCTGCTGGGCCTGATCCGGCCCACGCGCCAAGGATGGACACTGGTGCTGGGCATGGCCGCCACCACATACCTGCTATTGCCTTTGGTCAATGCCTTGACCACTTCAACGCATCTGGGCATCAGCCTGCCGGCCATGGACTGGAGCTGGGCCGGCATGGACCTGAGTTTTGCGGTCACGGGGCTGATGCTTGCCGCCCTCACCCGACATCTGCTGCAACGCAAATCCCAGCCTGCAGCCAGACATGCGCTCCCCGCCAAGGCTGCGACAGCCCCGGGACGCCAGCCTGGCTCCCAAGGGATCCCTGGCGACAACACTGCGCAGGAGGCATAGCAATGCTGCTCGACTTTCTGTTGTGCTTTGCCGCCTGGACGGCTCTTGCCCTGGCCATGGACCGACATCATGAAGACGCTTGGCCGGATATCGATAGTGAAGCTCCCGCCGCAGTACTGCGCCGCCAGCGCCTGTTCCAAGCCGGCTGGATCCTGCTGGCCTTGTCACTGGGCATTGCTCTGGGCTTTCCGGGCGCAACCACCGCAGCCATGTCGGCCACCGTGTGGACGGCCGCTCTTTGCCTGGCGGCTCTGGCCGCCACCAGCATGGCGACCTGGCAAGCGCAGCGCCTGCCTCTGTTTGGCTTGATGGCACTGGCACTGGGAATACTGGTTTTTACCTTCGACCGCCTCGGTCCTTGACGGACTGCACCCAGAACCCGCAGGGGCCACGAATCAGAGAGTCGCTGAGCATCAATGGCTGAGAACCCAGGCAGCTATTGATGCAACAGGAATCCCGATCATGACCGGGCAAGGACATTGCATGCGCATCGCGATGCAGCAGCCGCCTCGGCCCTTGCATGGCTGGCCGTGGCCAATCGATTGAACAAGAGGTGCAAGGAAAGAGCACAGGGCCATACAAGAGATCAACAGGCGCTCTTTTCTTGGAATCCAGACCGGTGCTTGAGTCTGGATATCGGGCAGAAGACCTTCACTCGTGCAGAGCAATTCATTCACCTATCCAGCATCCAAGGAGATTTTCATGCGCAATTTTTATCATCCCATTGCTCTCGCCACTCTGCTGCTTGCCAGTCTGGGCACAGCCCATGCTCATCAAGTCTGGCTGGAGAACGATGGCGGCCAGGCCCAGTTGTTTTTTGGCGAGTTCAATGACAACCTGCGCGAGACTTCGCCCGGTGCATTGGACAAATTTCTGGCCACACCCACGCTGGCCCAGCAAACAGCCAGCGGCACGCTGCAACTGAGCGGCCAGCGAAATGCCACGGGTTTCAGCTACAACGCGGCAAGCCAGGCCCAAACCCTTTTTGCCAGCGCCTCCTATCCCTTGATCGACCGCAGCAAGCGCAATGAGCCAGCTTTGCTGTGGGTACCTGCGGCCCGCTGGGTAGCAACGCCGACACAGGCCGTGGCCGTCAATGCCCAGGCCCTGGATTTGGTGCCCACGGGCCAGCCGGGCCAATTCATGGTGAGCTTCAACGGTCAGGCCCTGCCCAAGGCCAAGGTGCAAATCGTCGCCCCCTCGGGCTGGTCGCGCGAGGCGCAAAGCGACGAGCAGGGCCGGGTCAACTTTGCCTTGCCCTGGAAGGGCCTGTACGTGGCCGAAGTGCATCACAGCGACAAGCAAGGCGGCGAAGCGCAAGGCAAGCGCTATGGCGAAGCCAGCTATGTGACCACGTTGAGCTTCAGCGTCAAGGACGGCATGCCATCCCCCGCCCTGCCGTCCGCCATCAAGCCCTGACGCAGAGCCTCCCATTCACTCCAGCAACCGCTCCAACCAACCCTGATGGTCATTGTCCGTGACCATCTATTTGACAACAGCATCATGAACTACCCATTCCCCGGCGTACCCAGCCGACCATCGCTGACCTTGCTCAGCGCCCTGGCCTGCCTGAGCCTGGGCACTCAGGCACAGACCTCGCTTCCCGCACCCAGCGCAGACGGCAGTGCCGAAGTCATGCTGGCCCCCGTTACCGTGCAAGACAGCCTGGCCGGCGAAACTGCCACAGGTCCGGTCAGCGGCTTTGTCGCCCGGCGTGCGATCTCGGCCACCAAGACAGATACACCCTTGATCGAAACGCCGCAATCGATCAGCGTGGTCACGCGCGACCAGTTCGAAGCCCAGGGCGTGACCACACTGCGCGAAACCACACGCTACACGGCGGGCATCAACTCCAGCTATTTCGACAACCGCGTGGACTCTTTCAAGGCCCGCGGCGGTGATGTCAGTCAGTACCAGGACGGGTTGCTGCGCACTTACGGCACCTACAACAACATCAAAGTCGAGCCCTACACGCTGGAGCGCGTGGAATTCCTGCGCGGCCCCTCCTCCGTGCTTTATGGCCAGGGCAGCGTGGGCGGTGTGCTCAACCTGACCAGCAAACGCCCCCAGGCCGAGCGCATGCGTGAGGTGCAGATACAGCTGGGCAGCCACGGCCGCAAACAGATTGCCAGCGACATGACGGGCGCCATGGACGACGAAGGAAAGTGGCTCTACCGACTGGTGGCCGTTGGCCGCGACAGCAACACCCAGGTCGATCATGTCAAGGACGACCGCGTGGTGATTGCGCCTTCGCTGACCTATCGTCCCAGCACCGATACTTCGCTGACGCTGCAAGCCCTGTACCAAAAGGACAAGAGCGGCTCCATCACCCAGTTCTTTCCCTGGCAGGGCACGCGCCTGCCCAGCCCCTATGGGCAGATTCCGACAAACACCTTTATCAGCGAACCGGACTGGGACAAGTACGACTCCGAAAACAAGTCCTTTGGCTATCTGTTCAGCCATCGTCTGAGCCCTCAATGGACACTGCGTCAGAACCTGCGCCGCACCATCAGCGAGGTGGACTACCGCACGCTCTACACCAGCTTTGCAGCCAACGCAGCCACGGGCCGTCCGGCACGTCCGGTGTTTGACGCCAACGGCCGCACCGTACAGCGCGATGCCGTATGGCAGATCAATGGCGGACGCATGCTGCTGGTCGACACGCAGCTCGAAGGCCTGCTGCAAACCGGTGAGGTTCAGCACCAGCTGCTTGCAGGCATGGACTGGCAGCGCAACACCAGCAACCAATCCAACTGGCGCGGGCCAGGCACGGCGCTGGATGTCTACAACCCCGTGTATGGCACGTTCACGCCGCCCTCGGCCTCCCGGCTGGTACGTGCGCCCAACGTGTCACAGCGCCAGCTCGGTTTCTATCTGCAGGACCAGTTGCGTTGGGGCCCCTGGACCGCGACAGTAGGCTTGCGTCACGACAAGGCCAAAACCGAGACCGAAGGTCGCCCGGCAGCGGCTGCCGACGACTCTGCCACCACCAAGCGCCTGGGTGTGACCTATCAGGCCGGTGGCGGCTGGGCTCCGTATGTCAGCTACACGGAGTCCTTCCAGCCACTGGGCGGCGTGGACTTCTACGGCACGCCGTTCAAGCCCCAGCGCGGCAAGCAGTTGGAAGCCGGCGTGAAATGGATTCCCGAGGGCAGAGGCATTTCTGGCTATGCCGCGGTTTACGGCCTGCGCGAACAGAATCGCAAGACCAATGATCCGGGCAACCCGCTCAACAGCCTGCAACTGGGCGAGGTCAAAACCCAGGGCTTTGAAGCCGAGCTGATCGCAAGCCTGGCCAGAAACTGGGACTGGACGCTGGCCTATGCCTATACCGACGCAAAAATCAGCCGCAGCAATGCTGGCGACCAGGGGCAGCGCGTGGCCTCGGTATCGCGCCATATGGCCTCCAGTTGGCTGATGCATCGATTTGCCGCTCAGGGCCGCGGAGGCTGGAGTCTCGGCGCCGGTCTGCGCTATATCGGACCACAGTGGAGCGGCACCTCTGCCATCGACACGCCCTCATCCCTGCTGGCAGACGCGATGGTGGCCTATGACGCCGGCGACTGGCGCCTTGCCCTGCATGCCAACAATATCGGCGACAAGGTGGTGATCACCCAATGCCTGTCGCGCGGCGACTGCTTCTACGGCGAACGCCGCAACTTTCTGCTGACTGCCACCTATCGTTACTGAACGGGCAGGCAATGCGAACAATGCCCAGCCGCCACTATGGATCCGAGGCGAAGGCGTCAAAGACACCTTCTCTGCAGTTTGTGAGGTCGGCTGGCAAGGCAGGCTGCGTTTGATTGAAGTGCTGCACGCAAGCGGCTGGAGAACCTCATTTCAGCGCAGCAAATTCGTTTCTGAGCGCCTTGGCGCTGCGCTGATAGGCGCGCGGTGGCAAACCGCACCAGCGCTTGAAGGCGCGGGCAAAAACACGCTCTGACTCGTAGCCGCAATCCTCGGCGATCTGGGCCAGCGGCAAACCCGATTCCAGTTGCTGGGCTGCATGGGCCATACGCTGCTGCTGCAGATAGGCCATGGGCGATTCTCCAACCAGCGCCTTGAATTTTTCGGCAAAGAGCGAGCGCGACATAGCCGCCTCCCTGGCCAGGGCCTGCAAGGTCCAGCCATGGCTGGGGCGGCCGTGGATGGCGGCCATGGCCCTGGCAATCTGCACATCGGCCAGGCCGCGCACCCAGCCTTGACCGCGCTGCTGCTGTGCGGCGAAATGGTTGCTGAGCACGTGGATCAGGACCAACTCACCCAGGCGCGCGGCTGCCAAACGCCAGCCGGCGCGTCGCGCCAGCGAGTCCTCTATCAGAGTCTGCAGCATATTGCCCAGCATGGCCGGTGGAGCGGCCTGCGCTGCAGGTATGTGCAGCAGCGGCGGCAGCAGAGTCAATATGGAGTGCCGGCAGTAGGCAGATATCCAGAGCAGCACCGAATCGATGCGGGTCTGGGCCCCGCCTCCGCCATGCTCGAACGTCAGAGGATTCTCGTCCTTCGGCCCCTGGGCAAAGCGTTCGATCATGCGTGCGAACGGAACCGGTGCCAGCGCGAGGTCCGACGCAATTACGTGCGGACTGCCCAGCGGCAACACCACCAGATCGCCAGGCAAGACCTGCAACGGTGACTGGCCTTGTACTTGCAGCCAGTACGGCTGCCCCTGGGCGATGCGGATCATGGTCCCCGGCACTCCCTCGGACGCCAGCGCCCAAGGCTCACCCAATGAAAAGCTGGCCGTCACCGCGCGCTCGGCTCGGCAGATGGCCAGCACGTCGCTTAAATGGTCGCTGCTTTGTTTCATGGAGGATTCCGGACGATTTGTGTCATTTTATGGATGCTTTGCGCTTCACGTGACAGGCGGCCTTGTCGACACTGGCAGGCACCGTATGCGGGCTGCCTGCGCAGCCCGGAACGTGCAAACCATACCCATATCAAGGAGCAAGCATGTCCAAGACACGATTGAAAATAGGCATTGTGGGAGGCGGCATTGGTGGCCTGGCCGCCGCCAACGCGCTGCACCGCAGCGGACACGAGGTGACGGTGTTCGAGCAGAGCCGGCAATACCTGCGCGTGGGCGCCGACATCAATCTGACGCCCAATGCTGTGCGCGCACTAGACGGACTGGGCGATGCCATTGCGGCTACCGTACGGGCTTCGGCAGCCCGCCCAACGCACCGTATCAGCCGCACCTGGGACAACGGCGAGGAAACATCGCGCCTGACCATGGGCAATGAGGCCGAGCGTCAATACGGTGCGCCACAACTCACCATCCATCGCGCCGACCTGCTGGCTGCGCTGGCCGATGCCTTTCCCCATGAGCAGGTGAAGTTCGCCAAACGCGTCAACCGGATTGTGCAAACCGATGCCGGTGTTGCCGTGGAATTTTCCGACGGCGCGCGAGTCGATGGACTGGATGCGCTGATAGGCTCGGACGGAATTCATTCGGTGGTGCGCACATCCCTGTTTGGCGCAGAGAGCCCACGCTTTACCGGTGTGGTGGCATTTCGCACCGTGGTGCCCACCGAGCGTGTGCGCCATGTTCCCGATATCGGGGCCTTCACCAAATGGTGGGGACCGACTCCTGACAGCCAGATCGTGACCTTTCCGCTCAATCAGGGCCGCGACACCTTTATCTTCGCCACCACCGCGCAGGAATCCTGGCATGAGGAATCCTGGACCACCGAGGGCAGCGTGACCGAACTGCGCAGCTTTTATGCCGGCTTTCATCCACATGCACGAGCCTTGCTGGATGCGTGTGACAGCGTGCTCAAGACGGCTTTGTATGAACGCGACCCGCTGCCGCACTGGTCGCAGGGACGAGTGTCGCTGCTCGGCGATGCCAGCCATCCCATGATGCCGTTCATGGCCCAGGGCGCCGGCATGGCTATCGAAGATGCCGTGGTGCTGGCCCGCAACCTTGATGCAGTGCAGGATGCCGAAGGCGTTGCGCAAGCCTTGCAGAACTACGAGGCCATGCGCAAGCAGCGCACCAGCCAGATCCAGATAGGCTCGCGAGGCAATAACTGGCTGCGTGCCGGAGGCAATGCCGACTGGGTCTATGGCTATGACGCGTGGCAAGTTGCTTTGACGGCCGAGCCGGTTGCCTGCTCTACCTAAACGACAGTACACCCCGGCAGTGTTGCCCTGCGCAGCGCCTTCGGGGGTTGATGGTGCGGTCTTGAACGGGCATCGTGGCGCTGTCGGCATCTGGCGAAAAGCCACGGTGCATGGCTGGCAGGCGCCCATGCCTTGCTTGGCCCATTGCATGAGCCTGCCTCTGCCCATGAGCAAGAAAACAGGCGTCTGCGGGAGCGCATCTTGCCATGGCGGATCCGGATCTCGCCAAGCGCTGCTGACTTGCGAGACATGTCAGAGGACGGTGACGAGCGGCCTCGGAAGCCAGGCGAGAAAGTACTGGCCTGTGACTTCCGGCCGCTGCTTTGGAAGTTGCGGACCCCGGCCCTCATTCTCAAATGGCGCATCAACCGGCGAAGCACATTTAATGTGCGGATGACCCCGCCTGCAGCATGCGGAAATTCGTGCGTCTATATGTGTTGCAACAGCATTCTGGCGGTTGTCCAACACAGGGACACAGGAACTATTCCAGACCTGCTTCATCCTCGCCGGACAAAGCGCCTGCTTTCTCGCAATGTGCACGCAAGCGCATCAGCGCGTTGTACATGGCATTGCGCTCATCTTCAGGCAATGCCCGAATGGCGGCAGCCTGGCTGGCACGCGCCAAGGGCATGACCTGTGCATGCAGGGCCTCGCCCTGTTCGGTGACCTGACAAAAAATCTTCTTGCGCGGCGTATTGCCTTCACCCTGCAGATCCACCAGGCCTTTGGCTTGCAGCCGCTTGAGAGCGCGGCTCACCAAGGCCTTGTCCGAGGTGGACTGAATGACCAGATCCGAGAAGGCCAACCGCTTCGAGTGAGCAATCAAGGCCAGCAAGCGCCACTCAGAGACCGTCAGATCGTGTTTCTCGGCATAGGGCACGGTAATCGTGCGCCGCAGAGCATTTCCCACCTGGCTCATCAAGGTGGTGATGAAGTCGTCCACCGTCAGTCCGTCGCCTTGCGCATTGAGCTGCGACCAGGGCGTTTCGCATGTTTTCTTGTTCATGCGCCATTGTTCCATCCGAATTAACAAATTCATATGTCAATAGTGAAAACGGCAATTTGATCGATCAACTATAAGCGTATAACTCCATTTATTGTTTCTTTTGCGATTCAATGTTTCACTTATGAATCATTTGGGATCGCACGCCAGATTTATACCCACGGCCCAAGGAGAGGCGACCATGTCAGTTGATAGACGCCAGTTTTGCTTTACCGCTCTTGCCTGCGGCACGCTGCTTGCGCAGCCGGTGCTTGCCGAAGAAAGTTATCCGAGCAAGCCCATCACGGTGATCGTGTCCTACCCGCCGGGCGGGGATACCGATGCAATCGCCCGCCTCTTTGCCGACAAGCTCAGCCACAGGCTCAAGCAGACCGTGCTGATCGACAACCGCCCGGGTGCCGGCGGGGCGATAGGCAACGGCATGGTGGGGCGTGCACGCTCCGATGGCTACACATTGCTGTTCACTCCCAACCCCTTCACCACAGCCCCCCTGGTCATGAAGCTGTCGGGCGCTGCAGCCTACGACGTACTCAACGGCTACGAAGCCATCATCAACACCGCCACCCAGCCCCTGGTGCTGGTCACGAGCCCCAAGCTCGGTGTCAAAAACCTGCCCGAACTGATCGCCAGGGCCAAGAGTGGCGCCACCGTCTCCTATGCCAGCCCCGGCGCCGGCTCGCCCATGCACATCGCCGGCGAATGGCTGAACAAAGCCGCTGGCGTCAAGTTGTCCCATGTTCCATACCGCGGCGTCGGCCCGTCGGTAACCGATGTCGTGGCCGGCCATGTCGATACTGCCTGGGTCACTTTCGGGCCTGTGCGCCAGTATCTGGACTCCGGCAAGCTGGTGGCGCTGGCCATCGGCGATACCAAACGCTCATCGCTGGCACCTGCCGTTCCGACATTGACCGAGCTGGGCTACAAGGATGTGGTGGTCAGCGCCTGGAACGGCTTCTTCGCGCCGAAAAAGACTCCGGCAGCGGTAATCAATCTGCTCAACGAGCATCTCAATGCCATTTTGCGTGAGCCCGAAGTCGTGGAAAAGCTGGCTGTCTTCGGCGCCCTGCCTGCGGGCGGGTCGCCCAAGGTGCTCAGCGATCTCAATCAACGCGAGTACATGGTGATGGGCAAAGCCATCAAGGAACTCGGCATCGTGGCCGAGTGACACCAATGAATCGTTCAGGCCCAGTCCTGGGCGATTCCAACAGACCTCTATATGACTGAAGTGGCACAAGCCTCTGGTCCGCAGCGACCCGGGCCTTCCGCTGCGAGGTACGGATATGACATCTGCTCTTTCATCTCGATCCACGCTGGGCATGGACACTCCACAGGTGACGGCCAAGGCAAAAGTGCTTGGTCGGGCCATCTACGCAGGAGATCTCAAGCTTGCCGGCATGCTGCATGGCAAGGTTCTGCGCAGCCCTTACCCGCATGCGCGCATCGCTCGCATAGACACCACCGAGGCGCGCGCGCTGCCTGGCGTCAAGGCGGTCCTGACCGGCGAGGATGCGCCCGCCAATCTTTGGGGGGCGCATCACAAGGAGCGCGCCGTCCTGGCCAAAGGCGTGGTGCGTTATTGCGGCGAAGAGGTGGCAGCCGTGGCCGCTGTTTCCGAAGAGATCGCACGCGACGCGCTGGATCTGATTCGGGTGGAATACGAAGAACTGCCCGCCATTCTGACGCCCGAGGAAGCCATGGACGAGGAAGCCTTCGGCATCCATCCAGGGCGCAACAATGTGGCCCAGCATATCCAGTTCGAGCGCGGTGACGTGGAGGCAGGCTTTGCCGCCGCGGATCTGATTCACGAAGCCACCTACACCACGCATTCTCAATACCCCGGCTATATGGAGCCCATGGCCACGGTGGCCTCGCTGGACCCCGATGGCCGGCTTGTGCTCTATACCTCGACCCAGGCAGTGAATCTGGTGCGCATGCAGGTGGCCATGACCCTGGGTCTGCCCATTTCCCGCGTGCGCGTGATTCAGGCCGCTACCGGAGGTGGCTTCGGCGGCAAGATCGTGGAGGACGACAACCAGTTGCTTGCCGGCCTGCTGGCTCTGCATACCCGACGTCCGGTGCGGCTGGTCAACAACCGCCTGGAGGACTTCCAGGCCGCATGTGCCAGCGTGCCCGAGCGCATCACCCTCAAGCTGGGCATGCTCAAGGACGGCAGCATTGTCGCCAAGCAGGTTCGCATCATTGCCGAATGCGGTGCATATGCAGGCCTTGCCGGTGATGTGATGCACGTCAGTGCCATGCGCAGCGACAACATGCACCGCAATCCCAATGTGCGTTCTGAAGCGACGCTGTACTACACCAACAATCCGCCACGCGGCGCCTTCCGGGGCTTTGGCGGAACCCAGATGCAGTTTGCGCTCAACAGCCATATCCACACCATGGCGGAGAAACTGGGCCTGGACCCGGTGCAGGTGCACAAGCTCAACGCGCTCAAGGCCGGTGATGTCTCGATTCACGGCTGGCATATCGGCAGCACAGGACTGCTGGAGTGCATAGACATGGTAACCGAGGCCATAGGTTGGGCAAGCAAACGCCAACGCGTCAAGGCCAGTGGCATCAAGCGCCGCGGCGTGGGCATGGCAGCTGCCATGCATGTGAGCGGCAATCGCACCATAGGCAACTGGGATGGATCGACGCTGGTCATCAAGATCAATGAGGACGGTCGAGTTTTCCTCATCAGCGGTGAATGCGATATGGGCCAGGGAGCGAGCACCATGCTCAGCCAGATCGTGGCCCATGAGCTGGACCTGCCTCTGGCCGATATTCATGTGCTTGCACCCGACACCGATGTCGCACCAGTGGCCGTGGGTACTCTGGCTTCACGCGTCACCATGTCGGGCGGCAACGCGGCCATCATCGCCGCGCGCAAGGCGCGGCAAGAGTTGCTGAGCCTGGCTGCCGAGCGCCTGGGTGCATCGCACGACGCGCTGACGCTGAAAGGCGGTGCCGTCTATGTGAGCGCGGAGCCTGAACGCCGCAGCACCGTGGCCGAGCTGGCGCGCCAGCATATCTGGCGCCATGGTGGAGGTGGTATCCAGGTCGCCGGAACCTGGGACCCAAAGACCGTCATGCATGACGACAAGCTCTACGGCAATATCGCAGCTGCCTACTCCTACGCCGCCCAGGCCGTTGAAGTCGAAGTGGATATCGAGACCGGCCAGGTCAGCGTCATCGACAGCTATGTCGCCGACGACTGCGGCAAGGCGCTCAACCCCACTGCGATTCACGGCCAGACCAATGGCGCCACCGTTCAGGCCATAGGCTGGACGCTGTATGAGCAGTTGCACTACGAGGGCGGGCGCCTGGCGAACGGCAATTTCGCGGACTACAACATGGCCACCGCCGATGCGGTTCCCATGCTGCGCGGCGGCCTTGTGGAATCCAACGATCCCAACGGCCCCTATGGCGCCAAGGGTGCCAGCGAAACAGCCATCCTGCCCGGCGCGCCAGCCATAGCCAACGCCGTCTATGACGCGATTGGCGTGCGCATCACCGATCTGCCCATCACCCCGGGGAAAGTGCTGGCTGCATTGCGCGACAAGCAGCAGCAAGGAGCAAGCCATGCGTGAATTTGATTTTGCGGAGCCCCGCTCGGTTGCGGAGGCCAGCCAGATGCTGGCCGAGTACGGTGACGATGCACGCATCATCGCGGGCGGGTCGGCGCTGATGCTGGCCATGCGCCAACGCATGCTTGCGCCCACGCACCTGATCTCGGTGGCAAGGCTGCCCCGGCTGCATGGCATCGATTTCGATCCGCACCAAGGTCTGCGTATCGGGGCCATGAGCCGCCATATCGATGTGGCTCGCTCCGAGCTCGTGAAGGCGCATGCACCGGTGCTGGCCCGGATGGCCGCCCAGGTGGCCAATCCGCAGGTGCGCAACCAGGGCACGATAGGCGGCAATCTCTGTTATGCCGACCCATCCACGGACCCGCCCGGCTGTCTGATGGCCCTCGACGCCTCGGTCGTTCTGGGCAGCACACGCGGAGAACGCGTGCTGTCGATGGAAGAGTTCCTGGTCGACTACTACACCACGGCCATGGAGAGCGATGAGCTACTGCTGGAAATCCGGGTGCCGCTGCAGGCGCCCTGCACCCAGGGGGAATACACGCGCTTTCTGCGCACGGCAGCAGAGCACCGCCCCCTGGTCAGCGTGGCCCTGGTCGTGCAAAGAGAGGGGCAGATATGTCACCAGGCACGTCTGGCTATTGGGGCATCCACGCCCATTCCCACCAGGCTGCGCCGTGCCGAAGACTGCTTGCGCGGCAAGACCGTGAATGCGCAGCTCGCTTCAGAGGTCGCAAGCATCGTGGCCGAGGACATTCAGCCGGTCTCCGACCTGCGGGGCAGCAGCGAGTTTCGCCGCGCCATGGTGCGCACGGTGACCCGCCGCACGGTGGCCACGTTGTTCGGAATTGATATCAATGAAGGAGTTGCCGCATGAGCACGCATCGCATCGAATGCCAGGTCAACGGCGAATCGCACAGCGCCGAAGTCGCATCACGGCGACTGCTATCGGATTTCCTGCGGGACGACCTGCACCTGACCGGCACCAAGCGGGGTTGCGAGACCGGCACCTGCGGCGCCTGCTCGGTGCTGCTGGACGGTGAAGTCATCAAATCCTGTCTGATGCTGGCCGTGCAGGTTCAGGGGCGCAGCATCACCACCATCGAAGGGCTGGCCGCCAACGAGCAGCTGCACCCCCTGCAGAAGAACTTCATGCAGTGCGGCGGCCTGCAATGCGGCTACTGCACGCCGGGTTTCATCATGGCCTCCTGCGACCTGCTCAAGAACACGCCCCAGCCCAACTGCGAGGAAGTGCGCCACGGCCTCAACGGCAATCTCTGCCGTTGCACCGGCTACACCCAAATCGTCGAATCCGTGCTGCATGCAGCACAGGAGATGCATCATGGAAATTGAAAAAAACCTGACCGTTTCAGCCCCTCCCCAGCAGGTCTGGGATCTGCTCCTCAATCCCCAGATCATGGCCGGAGCCGTGCCCGGAATGAAGTCCATCGATGTCATCAGCCCCACGGAATACGTGGCGGAGATGCACCAGAAGATTTCCTTCATCAGCGCCAAGTTCAAGCTCAAGACCAAGATCGTCGAGCAGAAGGCTCCGGAATACATGCGCGTGGAAGGCACCGGCGAGGATGCCTCGGTGGCCAGTTCGCTCAAGCAGACCAGCGAAGTGTTCCTGACGCCTGCTGCCAACGGCGGCACTGATCTACGGATCAAGGTCAATGTCGACGTGCTGGGCCGCCTGGGCGCCTTCGGCCTGTCGGTCATGAAAACCAAGGCCGACCGTCTCTGGGAAGAGTTTGGCAGCAATCTGGCTGCTCGCATCGAGGCTGGTGGCTTGATCGTTGATGCAGCACCACATTCCTCCGCCAGCCCCTCGACAGCGCCCACCATGCCTTCATTGGCCAAGCAAGCTGTCGCGAGCCCTGAGATCAAGCCTGTCGACGCATCGACCGTCTCCTCTAGCGCAGTACCGCAGGGACAGATGGAAGCAGCCATCACAGCCTCGACACAGGACACATACAGCGAAGCCGGCTGGTGGGCCCGCATCTTCGGAGGTGCCCGCAACGCACGCCGCGGCGGCCAGGTCATACGCGTAGAAGTGCGTCAGATGGACAAGACGATCTGTGTCGAGTGGCCTGCCACAGCTGCATCCGAATGCCGGGAATGGCTCCAGTCTCTGCACAAGTAAGCACTGTTTTTGCTCCGACCAGCAAGGAGGCTCACGACTCAACAGCTCAATCACATCAAGCCACGCATGCAAAAAATACTGAACGACATTAAAAATTGGAGACATTCATGCTGAAGAAGGTAGCGAGCGCCATTGCGCTTCTGGGGGTGGGAGGATTGGCACATGCACAATCGTCCGTACAGATTTACGGCATCATGGACACGGCCGTCGAAACCATGAACAACGTGGGCGCAACCAAGTCCAGCCTCACACGCATGCCCAATCTGACGGGCAGCGTTCCATCGCGCCTGGGCTTTCGCGGCCGCGAGGATCTGGGAGGCGGATTGAGCGCATCCTTCACGCTGGAGATGGGTATCGGCCCCGACAGCGGAGCTCTCAACCAGGGCGGTCGTGGTTTCGGCCGCCAGTCCTTCGTCAGCCTCAACGGCCCCTGGGGATCGCTGGGGCTGGGCCGTCAATACACCATGCTGTTCTGGTCCGTGCTCGACGCTGACGTGATCGGTCCGAGCCTGCACAGCATGGCCAGTCTGGACAACTACTTTCCCAATGCACGTGCCGACAATGCGATCTCCTACAAGGGCACGTTCTCGGGCCTGACGGTCGGCGCAACCTATAGCTTCGGCCGCGATGCCGTCAATGCGGGCCCCAGCCCCGGCGGTACCAACTGCGCGGGTGAAAGCAGCACCGACTCCAAGACCTGTCGCGAGTGGTCGGCCATGCTCAAGTACGACACAGCGACATGGGGGGCAGCGCTGGCGCATGACGAGCTGCGCGGCGGCCCCGGTGCTTTCGCGGGGCTGACCAGCAGCGACAAAGTCGACAAGCGCACCATGCTCAACGGCTATGTGAAGCTTGGTGGCGCCAAGATTGGTGGTGGCTATATGCGTCGCAAGAATGACGGCTATATCGCATCGCCGCGCAACGACCTGTGGTTTGTGGGCGTGACCTACCCCATTGGGCAATGGAGCGTGGACGCCCAGTACAACCAGCTCAAGTACAAGGACAACGCGGACAAGGGTCAGCTGCTGGTACTGCGCGGTACCTACAACCTGTCCAAGCGCACTGCGGCCTATGCCTCGCTGGGCTATATGAAGAACAGCGGCAATGCAGCCTTTGGAGCAAGCAGCGCTCAAGCTGGTGGAACACCGCTGCCTGGCGTCAACCAGACTGGCTTTGGCATGGGCTTGCGCCATACGTTCTAAAGCCGGTGCCAATACAGCGGGTGCGGGTAGCCTGGTGGCCTGCACCCGCTTTTCAGAAGAAGTGACAGTCCCCCAGGCGGGGCTCGTTCAACAACATAGACCGGACATGTCTACCAGCCCAAAGGCAGTCCAGGTCGGCATGAGAAGAAGCTGACAACAATGTCACCGCGCTGTCCCGCTTCTGTTGGGGTCGGATTTCTAAGATCCACACATCTCCTCCTTACCTTTATCAAGGCCTGGGAGATTGTGTTTCACCGACTTTCTTAGGAGCTCCCACCATGTCTCAACGTCGTCTCTCCATCGCGTCCGTATTTGCAAGCGCAGCAGCAGTAGCTGTACTAGCCATGCCGGGGATGGCTTCTGCAGCCTATGAACACCCAGCCAATAACGAGCAAGGCGTGACTGTTCACCCCGAACATTTCGTGAGCCAGAAGACGCGTGATCAAGTCAGGGCCGAAACTGCAGATGCGATGAAGAACGGTCGTCTGTCGTATGGAGAAAGCAACTTCCCCAACTTTGCACCCCCTGCAGGTCCCGGTAAAACACGCGAAGAAGTGATTAACGAATTGCTGCGCGAATCTCCAGCAGCTCGGGAAGCTCGTTTGCAGTCCATCGCTCGCTGAGGTCAATAGAGGCCTTGTTGGGCCCCCGGTCTTACTTGACCAGCATTGCGCGATGCGATGACCGGCATGCTTGATCTGACCACCGGCAGCAACTGCCCCATGCTGCCGGCCGAGTGGCGATGATCAATGCTTGGATTGCTGGCATCACCCAGTCCAAGCCTTTATCCGCTTCCTTCAATTGATCATCGCCCCACAGACGCCGCCCCCTGAGCCGTTCCTGAAGACCAACCAACGGGGGGCGGGCGAGCAGCAGACAGTGCCCGTCAATTGGCAAAGCGCAGTTCACATGTAGCTTCATCGCTCACAGAGAGCTTACGTGCGCAACCTTTGGCAAACGTGCGAAGGCTGGAATTAGGGCTGCAGCCATCGCCACAGTTCTTTGTTAACGGATTGTCTTGCCATGAAGGCATGAAACATCAGTGCTTCAGGTTGGCATCGAAGGAGATGGCGTGATCGACTCTGCCCAGTCCCCTGTCCCCTGTCCCCTGTCCCCTGTCCCCTGTCCCCTGTCCCCTGTCCCCTGGGAGACGATTTTTTCCAATCCCTAGGGTTTGCTGTCTTTGCGTGGCCGCATTCAGCTTCTAGGCTTCTAGATTGCCAAGACTCCCTTTTTACTGAGCAAACAGAACATGGCCTTCATCAATTACGTGACTCAGATCCAGTTTGACTTTGGCGCCGTTCAAATGCTGCGCCAGGAATGCGAGCGTGTCGGTATCAGCAAGCCACTGATCGTGACCGACCCAGGCGTCAAGGCGGCAGGAATCTTGCAAAAAGCCATAAATGCACTGGGCGGCCTGCCCCATGCAGTATTTGACCAGACTCCTTCCAACCCCACTGAAGCGGCGGTGCGCGCTGCGGCTGAAATCTACAGATCCCAGAACTGCGATGGATTGATCGCTGTGGGCGGAGGCAGTGCCATTGACTGCGCCAAAGGCGTGGCAATTGCAGCTACGCATGAAGGCCCGCTCTCGTACTACGCGACGATTGAAGGCGGCTCGCCTCGTATTACCGAGCGAGTTGCTCCGCTGATTGCCGTACCCACCACCAGCGGTACAGGCAGCGAGGTAGCGCGTGGAGCCATCATCATCGTGGACGACCATCGCAAACTGGGTTTTCACAGCTGGCATCTGGTGCCCAAGGCTGCCATCTGCGACCCCGAGCTCACCTTCGGCCTCCCCCCCATGCTGACGGCAGCAACCGGCATGGATGCCATAGCCCATTGCATGGAAACCTTTATGGCCTCGGCCTTCAATCCACCGGCCGACGGCATTGGCCTGGACGGGCTGACCCGGGGCTGGGCGCATATCGAGCGGGCCATGCTCAATGGCAACGACGCGGAAGCCCGCCGCCAATTGATGAGCGCAAGCATGCAAGGGGCCATGGCTTTTCAGAAAGGGCTGGGCTGCGTGCATAGCCTCAGTCACAGCCTGGGCGGCATCAACCCGCGCCTGCACCACGGCACGCTCAACGCCATGTTCCTGCCCGCAGTCGTGCGCTTCAATGCCGAAGCCGAAAGCGTTCAGCGCGAGGACCGCCTCAACCGCATGGCACATGCCATGGGTCTCAGCAGCGGAAGCGATATCCCCGACGCTATTCGAGATATGAATGCCCGCCTGAACCTGCCATCGGGTCTGGCTGCCATGGGCGTGGAGCGCGCGCAGTTTGATGCAATCATCAGCGGTGCACTCAAGGACCACTGCCACGCCACCAATCCACGGCTGGCATCCGCGCAGGACTATGAGCAGATGCTCAGCACCTCGCTCTGACAGCACTGCACACAGTGCTCAAGCCTCAACGACAGGGCCCGGCTTGAGCGCTTCGCGCACATCGTCCATCAATTGCCTCGCCATGCTGCTGAGCACCTCGAGCTCATCGTCGGACATGTTTCGAGGCTCGTCATCAAGTATGGAAAGGCAGCCCAGCACATTGCCTTTTTTGTCCACCAGAGGCACACCCGCGTAAAAGCGCAGCTTAAGGCTATGCACCACCGAGTCACTTGCAAATCGGGGGTCTCGCGCCAAGTCTCCGACCACAATGGCCTCTTCTTCATACACGACATACGAGCACACCGAGCCATCACGAGGGACGCCTTGTTGAGCGCCCTCTTGCGCTGACAGCGGAAGCAGACTGCCCGGCGCAAAGACACGTTCAGCATCCACCCAGGAAACTTGAGCCCACTTGGTGTTGAAAGCATTGACGGCCTTCTTGGCCGTATCGCGATATAGCGCTGTCAATGCTGATGCCAGCACTCCGCTTTCATGCAGCATTCTGACGCGCTGCTCATCGTCATCGGGAATCGGAGCAGCAATCACACACTCGCCGGGATCTCCAACCTGCATGGCCTCTACCCACAGATGCAACTCACGCAGACTGGTAACGCAGGCCTGCGCTCCTGTCTGTCGGGCAAACTCGGGGTCAGCTGCCACGGCTGGAGCATTCCACAGGCACAGCACCACTCGTGCACCCGGCCAATGGCGGCGAATGCGCCGCACAATGCGTCTCGCCATGCTTTGTGGCTGGTGATTGAAAATCGACAGCACCAATAGATCCGATTGCTTTACGGCCTGAACCCACTCGCGATCCGCCAACAAGCCATTGGCGTCAAACTGCAAGGACTTCGAGTCCGGGGCAAGTGCCCATCCGGAGCAGCTAACCTCATGACCATGCAAACTCTCTGCATGGGCCACCATGGCTGCGCCCAGGGCATCCACCTCCCAGCGCACACCCGCGCAATGAATGCGCAGGCATCGACGCTGATCACCTTCACCGGGAGCCGCCTGGGCATGCTCGCCACTGCTTCTGAATGCATATTGGTCCTGCAACTCATCAAGCAAGGCTGCCATGCCATTGGACAGCCGCAAGCGATGTTCGGCCGTTGCCGACTCCAGATGCTGCTGGGTTGCAATACGCAGAGCAGGAATGGCAACCTCATCATAAAACCCGCTGACGGCACTGGCTCTGTCATCCTGGCCGGACTTCGAGAGCAGGCGCTCCTCCACGGACTGTACGGCCATGCTGATGGCATCATCAGCGTCATCGGCCAGCAGACGCTGGTACAGCCGTTGCTGCGGCCCGAGAACAGGCTCGCTGCCCAGCAATACCTCCATGAATTTGAGCGAGGGAATGTAGCGCCCCAGCACCAGCAGGCACACTGTCAAAGGTGTGGAAAGAATCAGGCCGATCGGCCCCCAAAGCGCTGTCCAGAAGGTTGCGGCAACAATGATTGACAAGGTCGACAAACCTGTACTTGAGCCATATAGCCACGGCTCGATCACATTGTTGCTGATCAACTCCAGCAGCAGAATCAGGCCCAGAGTCATCAAAAACATATCCCAGCTGGGATCGACCGCAAAGGCCAGTGCCAGCGGAAATACCGCAGACATCATCGGACCCACATAAGGCACAAATCGCATGATGGCGCCCAGCACCCCCCAGAGAATCGCCCCTGGCACACCGATGAGCAACAATCCCATGGCGAGTGGCACGCCATAGCTGACGTTGACGATGAACTGCATGCGCAGATATTTGCCAATGCGCTGCGAGGCCTCATCCAGCGCATCGGTGGCCACATTGAGGTTGCCCCCCACCAGCCTAAGCAACCGATCCCTCAGCTCGTCCCTGTCAAGCAGAATCAATATGACAAACAGCAACACGATGCCTGCGGTCGTCACCGGCTCGGCAATACGCCCCAGCCACTGCAGCATCCGTGTAGTGGGCTTGGATTCGGGAGGCTGAACCTCCACTTTCTGCACACGCGCCCTGGCGTTATCCACGCTGGCAATCTCTTTCTCAACGGTGTTGTAGGTCTTGAAAACGCCATCCCAGGCGCTGGGCATGTTTGCGCTCTTGCGCAGGCTGCGCAATTTGTCGCGAATCGTCGATTGATAGGTCGGCAGATCGGCACTGAGTTGCTGCACCTGACTGCCCAGATACATGCCCAAGCCGCCGAGTGCTGCCAGAGAAAAAGCCACGACCACAATGGCCGAAGCCATTCGCGGCAGCCCCCAGCGCTTGAGCTTGCTGACAGCAGGGTCGAGCAAGAAGCCGAACAGCATTGCCAGGGCCAGAGGAATCAGCATGTCCCGCCCGAAATAGAGGGCAAGAATCACGATGGAAGCAATCATCAGCCCGATGAGCAAACGCAGGGCCGGCAGCATTTCCGCCAGATGCACAAGCCCCGGAGCCACGTTGGCCCTGGCTCGTCTGTCCATGCCCTCCCACAAACCGGGAGCTGGCTGCCGGCCCTCTCCGGCCGAACCCGCCTCTCGCGAGAAAGTCTCGATTTCGACCGGTGCCCCCGCATACGGCTTGGTTGGCGCAACCGCGCCAAAGTTGACCTCGGGGGTTGCAGACGATTCATCGGACGGGGAATTCTCGTTTCGGTTCTCTGACATTGGCATCCTTGATGGACTGTTGTCTATGATTTTCTGAGACAAAGTGCGCTCATCCAGAATTCCAACTGGCTCTGCCCCCCTCTGCTGTCAGGCTTTGTCGTAATTTGCAAAAAAGCGCTATAGAGCCTCAACTCGACCCGGATCAGGTGCATGCAGCCACTGCGCAAACTCATCAGCCAGTTGCCGACTGGCCGCCACCGCGGCATTCCAGGCCTTGGCGCGTGCATCATGGTCTGTGCCATAGCTCAGAAAATCGTGCCGATCCGGCAACTTGGCGTTTGGCAGGCAAGCCACCCAGGCAGGATCAGGGGCCAGCACAATCATCGAGTCCAGATACGAACTCGGTCCATGACGCCATTTCAGCCCCTTGTCCAGCCATCCAGGAATCACCGCCTTCTGGAAATGAGGATATAGCACCACCCCATCGCCGTTACGAGAGGCCAGATAATCCAGATGCATGTGATAGTCGGTAATGCCGCCATCCCAGTAGGCCCCCTTGGGAGCATCTGAAATGTCTTGCACGGCATCCAGCACGAAAGGGATGGAGCAACTGGCTCGCAAGGCATCCATGAAATTACTCTCCGTCAGCCGGGTCTGCGCAGACCGAATGTCCGCAACACCAAAGGGAAGAGCATGCACGGCATCGCTTGCAGAAGAGGAAAAGATCACCCGCTCCAGCAAGCAGCCCAATGCCGACCGATGCAATGCATTGCCTGCAAACGCGGCCGCATAGCCCAATGGAGTGCGCCAGGGCGATGCACGTGACAGCAGACCACGCCCGCGGGCGGCGATCACATGCAGCCTATAGCGCGGATTCGCCAGAACCTCACTCACACGCCCCCCGTAAAAATCCTGCAGCGACTGCGCAAACCGCTCACTGACCAGCGACGACGGCGTGCGCCTCTGCCCTTCGGGGGGATCGAAGCGCTGTGCAATATAGTCACGCTCCAGTCGCTCAAAGGCTTCCACTGGTGCGTCCAGGCAAGCCGTCGCCATGCGCCAGGCACCGATGGAGGCACCAATCAGATCCACCGGCTGCGCGCTGGCCTGCAACCACTGTCCAAAGATGAAGCGATCCAGAGGTCCGAGAATCAAGCCCTTGGGACCGCCTGCAGCCGCCGGTATGACTCTGACCATATCCGGCTGCAAGCCCCGCCGCTCTATAGATTGCCGCGCCTTGAGACCGGCATAGATTCGCAATGCTCTTGTGGATGACGTCATGTGGGCATTGTGCTTGCAAGCCCCGTTGCTCGCGATCAGCTCGGCGACTTCACCAGTTGAGCGTGACCGAGGTACCGCCACCGGGTCGAGCGGAGATGCTCAGTTTCGCCCCCATGACAAGCGCTCTGCGGCGCATATTGACCCACCCCATGCCAGCAGATGCTACGCCCGGGATTTGCCTGCCATCAGCCGGTCTGACAGGCCCCGCATCCTCAATGCTCAGGCGAGCATGCACAAAGGAGGCATCTGAAACATTTGAAGCACTTCTCCACTGTTCGTCGGCAGTCAGCGTGATCCAGAGTTCAAGCGCGTCAGTGTGCTGCAGCACATTGCTCACGGCCTCCTTCACCACTGCCATGATTTCCTCGGCCATGGCGCCGCATGGCAGACTGCCGGCATCGCCAGACATCTCCGGGTCCCAAACATCCCAGTGCAGATTCATGCCTCGATGATCCAGCACAGGTTGCAGCCTGTGCCTGAAACGTGCAAGAAGGACACCCAAGGGTTCGTTTCGGCTATCCATGGAATCAACAATCAGCCTTAGATCGAGCAGGCATTGTTCTGCGTTGCTGCGAATCGCCGGGTCCGTGCCGAGCCCGGTCAGGCTGATCAGCTGCACCAGTTGGCTGCCGACATCGTCATGCAATGCCTCCGCTATGCGCCTGCGCTCCAGCTGTACCTCTCTCGATGGACGTGCGCTTTTACGCCTGCGCCACAGCACGCTGCGATATGCCAGAGGCAACAGCCAGACGACAGCCGCCATGCTGCCCGCCGCGCCTAGCGCAGCAGTCCACCAGGGAGCTGAATTGAACACCGCTCCAGGCTGCAAAAGCCAGGGCAGCCACAGCAGCAGCTGAACACTCCACAGAAGCAGCTGCCAGACGTAGGACATGGTGAATGCGTTCGCAGATACTAGCGCCTAGAACCAGCCACGCAGGTAGGCGAAACGCACGGCTTGTGCTCGGGTGCGCACCTGGAGCTTTCGATAGATGTTCTTGATGTGCGTGTTGACCGTCATGGTGCTGATCTCCAACTGCACGCCGATCTCTGCACTGGTATTGCCACTGGCAACCATGCGCAAGACCTCGCATTCGCGGCTGGAGAGCCTGTCGGACATACCGGCCCCCGGCACGGCCCCGGTGGCCGGCCGCTTGTCATACCGCTGCAACAGCCGCCTGGCGAGACTGGGAGTGATGGATGCACCGCCATTGACGACCTGCAGCACCGCTTGAGGATAGTTGCCAAACCAGGAGTTCTTGACCAGATAGCCGGTTGCTCCCAGCTCGAAAGCGTGCAACACCTGCTCCTCCGTCTCCACCACCGAAACCACAATGACCTCGGCCTGCGGGCGGTGGCTTTTCATCACCTCGATCAACTCAAGACCATCGTCAGCCCCCAGCTTCAGATCCAGCAACATGACATCAAACTCATGTTGACGAATGGCTTTTCTTGCATCCTTGAGGTTGTCCGCCTGAGCAACCACCATGGTGCGCCGATCATTCATGATTTCCTGTGCGATCACCATGCGCAGATGCGCATCATCGTCCACCAACAGAACTCTGACGGGCTTGTCGGGCTGCCCCACCATATGATCGGGCCACATGGAAGGACTACCGAGCTCCACAGCCATGGGTCGGAGCATCAAGGCATCACCAGAGTTGTTTGCACCGTTCGGGTCCATTTCTCTCTCCTGGCCAGAGTTGCCTGCCGGGGACTCAGGATGGTGCTCAAGACACCATATAGATAAAAACTCCCCAGCGCGTCATTAGATAGTTTTTAGCAATTAAAACTGCAACTCAGCGTAAGAAAAAATGCAATTTGAGTAATCACGGTTTTCTGACGACACCTACTCAAAACCGCCGACTCCTCATCCCAGGCGCCCAGGAGCCCTAAAACTGAACATCCAGAGAGCCTGCCGCGTGCCAGTCGATGGATGCCTGACGCAGCACCATGTCGATGTCCATGCTCAGCGCCAGTCCAGTTTCAGCAGGGAAAGTCACAGCCAGCTGGCGCTCACCCCAGTTAAGCGCGCGGGTCGATGCCCGCCAGATGGCCAGATGCAGCACCCCCGTCAAAGGCTCGAATACAGGCTGCTCCATCGGCGAATGCATGAACTGAAAGGCATCGCTGATCTGCTCCGGAAAATTCCACTGCCGCGCCAGATGGGCCGTAATCTGCCCCGAGCAATAGCCCATCAGCTGCATTTCCACCTGGGGGCGCTTGGGATGCATGGGCTCCAGCAACTCGGAAAGTCGGAAGAAAGTGTCAGGGTCGGCAGCCTGCAGCAACAGCTCTCCCAGGCCATGCAGCAGTCCCAACGCATAGGCCTGCGAGGCGTTGGCCTGAACCGACATTGCAAGCGCGCGCGCCATGCGTGCCGTGTCCAGGCTGTAGCGCCAGAAATTCGCCAGACTCCAGCCTGCCGAAACATGAGATGCGCTGACTGGAGCCGCCTTCTGCACCAATTGCCGCAACTGAACCGGCGCCAGCAGCACCAGTGCTTCGGGAATGCTGTGCACGCGCTGCCCCAGCAGATGCGCTGGCCCATTGGCCGCAGCCAGCAGACGAGCGGTCAGAACCGGATCGCTGGAAAACAATTGCACCAGGCTGCGCATGCCGGGCTCCGGCTTGCGCAGTTCACTCGACAGCAGCGCAACGACGCGCGGCTGGCTTGGCAGCAATACATGCTGCTCCAGCAACGTTGACAGGCTCAATGGTTTGACGCGGCTCATCTGGATCAAAGGCAGTGGCAAGGCTGTCGCCACCACGAAATGAACACGAGTGGGCCCATAGGAAGGTCAGAGCTTTTCATCTCTATTCAGTTGCACTGGCTGACCCATGACCAGCTGGCTGGCAAGCTTGCGTGTCAGGGGTTGTAACACGGAAAAGTGATCAGCCCCCTGAACCGAGACACAGTGCAGCTGATTCGATTTTCGTGCGGTGCACATATTGTCAAGACTGTTGATATTGCCCGGGCTCTTGCTGCCCTCGATGATCCACGTCGGGCTCTTTATGGCATGCAGCCAGTAGACGGGCGAACGCAAGCGCTTTTCATCCGCCGAGAGCAAGCCCCATTTCACGGGCCAGCCATAGCCGCCGATCTCGTCCACCGGACCAAAAGCGAACACCCCCTGAACGGGCAAGCCAGCCGTCGCCGTCAGCAAGGCCAGCGTGGCTCCGGTGCTGTGCCCACCGAGATAGATGCGTGCCGGATCGACATAATGCAGCTGTGCGGCCTGCAGGATGGCTGCTGCCACGTCCTGCACTTCCCCCCAGAAATACTCACGCTGGCCGGGATTGTCATTGCCGCCGCGCAATGCGGGAAACAGCATCGCCATGCCAGCCTTGCGAAAAGCGCTGGCGCTTTGATCATTGGCGGCTGGCCCTTCGCTCCAGAAATCGTCCAGGCTATTGGTATCTCCCCCCGTCAGCCAGACCATCAAAGGCTGCTTCCTCCCATCTCTGGGATCCGGGGTGACAAAGGCATTGAGTTTCAGATCCCCGCTCCGATAGCTCATGGGAACAAACAGCTGAGAAGGCGGTGTCGGCATCGGCTGGATAGGCTTATGGGCCGCCGGCAACAAGGCTGTCGCAATCTGTGTTGTCTTGCCGGCGCGAGCCTGCATCAGGTTTTGCAGAGCGATTTCGCCAGAGGCGATCTGTTGATCCACCTCCTGCTCGATCTGCACCTGCTCCGCGCGCTGGCTCGCGTGCTGCTTGCGAGCGGCAGCGTGACGCACTTTGGCCACCTCATGCTCTGCCATCGCTGCACGCGTGATGCAGCGCCGCTGCTGATCTATGTTGATGCCCTCTTCCTGGGCCTTGTCAACCTGGGCAAGATTGAGCTTGACGGTATGACAAAAGTCATCGTTCTCTGGCGCCAGGGCTGGTGGCCAGACCAGGGGTGCAGGCTGCTGGGCATGGGCCTTGTTTTTGATTCTGTCCAACGATATCCAGCCGCGCGATGCCATCTTGGCGCCGATAAAGACCACCAAGATTGCCACCCCTATGGCCGGCAGTATTACCCGCCCTCTCGCTTTGCGCATTGATGTGCTCCCACAAAAAAGGCCGCCTGTAATATGAATTAAGTGGCGGCCCGGTAGGAGATTATTTCTTCAGTCCCTGCAACTTCGCAAAGGCTGATGCCATGGCGTTTTGCTGTGTGGGCTGGCTGCCACGCTGGGGTTGCGCATAGCCACCACGGTTGCCGGCGCCGTAACTGTTGCCACGACCAGCGCCTTCAAAGCGGTTGTCGCGCGGGCCATCGCGGCGCGCAGGCGCTGCGTCCAGCTTCATGGTCAGGCTGATGCGCTTGCGGTCCACATCGACTTCCAGCACCTTGACCTTGACGATCTGGCCGGTCTTTACCACTTCACGCGCATCTTCGATGAACTTGTGACTCATCTGGCTCACGTGCACCAGCCCGTCCTGATGCACGCCCAAGTCCACAAACGCGCCGAACTGGGCCACGTTGCTGACCGTACCCTCCAGCGTCATGCCTTCCTTCAGGTCCTTGATGTCTTCCACACCATCATTGAAGCGGGCGACGACAAAGTCGGGGCGCGGGTCACGGCCGGGCTTCTCCAGCTCGCCAAGAATGTCCTTGATGGTCACAGCACCAAATTTGTCATTGGCAAACTGCTCAGGCTTCAGAGACTTGAGCACCTCGCCACGACCCATGATCTGGTCCACGGGTTTGCCGGTAGAGACAATGATCTGCTCCACCACGGGATAGGTTTCGGGGTGAACGCCTGTCATATCGAGCGGATTGTCGCCACCGCGAATGCGCAGAAAGCCTGCGGCCTGCTCGAAGGTCTTGGCCCCCAGACCGGCCACTTCCATCAGTTGCTTGCGGTTCTTGAACGAGCCATTGGCATCGCGCCAACGCACCACCGACTTGGCGACCGAACCCGACAGGCCCGAGACGCGCGTCAGCAGCGGAGCCGAAGCGGTGTTCAAGTCCACACCCACGGAGTTCACGCAATCCTCGACCACGGCATCCAGCTGGCGCGCCAGCTCGCTCTGGTTCACATCGTGCTGGTACTGGCCCACGCCAATGCTCTTGGGGTCGATCTTGACCAGTTCGGCCAGCGGATCCTGCAGGCGGCGGGCAATCGATGCCGCACCACGCAGGCTCACATCGATGTCCGGCATTTCCTGCGCCGCAAACTCGCTGGCCGAATAGACCGAGGCACCTGCCTCGCTCACCACCACCTTGTCGATCTTCTTGTCGGCCTTGGAGGCTATCTTGATCAGGTCCGCCGCCAGCTTGTCCGTCTCGCGGCTGGCCGTGCCGTTGCCGATGGCAATCAGATTGATATCGTGCTTTTCCACCAGACGGGCGAGCACGGCCAAAGAACCATCCCAGTCGCGGCGCGGCTCGTGCGGGTAGATGGTGGTGGTGTCCACCAGCTTGCCCGTGCTGTCCACCACGGCCACCTTGACGCCGGTGCGAATGCCGGGGTCCAGGCCGATCACGGCACGCTGGCCGGCGGGCGCCGCCAGCAGCAGGTCACGCAGATTGTCGCCAAACACCTTGATGGCCACCTTCTCGGCATCTTCGCGCAGGCGGCTGAACAGGTCGCGCTCGGTGGACAGGCTCAGCTTCACACGCCATGTCCAGGCGACGCATTTACGAATCAGATCGTCAGCGGCGCGCTTGGCATGGCTCCAGCCCAGGTGCAGCGCGATCTTGCCTTCAGCAAGGCTGGGTTGGCCCGGTTCAGGCTCGACCGGTTGCACCAGCTTCGCTTCGAGAACCTCCAGTGCACGGCCACGGAACACGGCCAGGGCACGGTGCGAGGGCACGCGGCCAATGGGCTCGTCGTATTCGAAGTAGTCGCGAAACTTGGCGACCTCGGGGTCGTTTTCGTTCTTGCTCTCGACCTTCTTGGACTTGAGCAGGCCCTCATCCCACAGCCATTCGCGCAGCTTCTGCACCAGTGCCGGGTCTTCGGCCCAGCGCTCGGACAGGATGTCGCGTACGCCGTCCAGCACGGCAAAGGTGGTGCTGAAGTCGGGGCCGGGCTTGCCATCGTCCAGGGTCGTCGCTGGCTTGCAGAAAGCCTCGGCTTCCTTGTGCGGATCCAGTGTGGGGTCGGCAAACAGCTTGTCGGCCAGCGGCTCGATGCCGAACTCCTTGGCAATCTGGCCCTTGGTACGGCGCTTTTGCTTGAAGGGCAGGTAAATGTCCTCCAGCTCCTGCTTGGTCGGCGCACTGGCAATCGCCAGGCGCAGCGCATCGGTCAGCTTGCCTTGCTCGTCAATGGCCTTGAGCACCGTCTCACGGCGGTCGTCCAGCTCGCGCAGATAGGTCAGGCGCTCGTCCAGCGTGCGCAGTTGCGTATCGTCCAGACCGCCCGTGGCCTCCTTGCGGTAGCGGGCCACAAACGGAACCGTGGCGCCGCCATCGAGCAACTCCACAGCCGCGCTCACCTGCTGCGGCTTGACATTCAGTTCTTGAGCAATCTGACCAATGATTTTTTGCATTCGATATTCGCCCCACGGCGTTCAACACAGGAAGCCAATGAGTTTGCCATAGGCATGCCGCCAGACTGCCCTCGATATCCAGCATAAGTGCAAGCAAACCTTAAAAACTATGCTTTCCATAGCTGCTTTCCCTTGATGAGCATGCACAGAAGGCCAATTTCATTAAAATTATTGCGACATGCCCGATACCTTCCAGGACGATTTTTTTGCCGATGAGCTGCCTCTACCCGGAGACGGCACCGGCAAGGCTCGGACTGAAGAAGCGCCGCAGGCCGATGACACAGTTGAACGCAAACCCAGGCGCGGTGCTATTTCTCTGGCCCCTGCAGCTGCGCAGTACCAGGATCTGGCCGCGCAACTGTCTCCCCTGCTGCGCATGGGCGTCTCGACCTGGTCCTATCCGGGCTGGGAAGGCCTGGTCTGGGACGGTACCTACGACAGCAGCGTGCTGGCCAAAAAAGGTCTATCGGCCTATCACCAGCACCCACTGCTACGCACCGTCTGCGTCGACCGCACCTTCTGGCGGCCGCTGACGGCCAGCCAATATGCAGCCTTTGCCGCGCAGGTCGATGACGACTTTCGCTTTGTCGTCAAATGCCCGGCCGGAATCACCGATGCCCAGGTGCGCAGCGAGGAAGGCAAGCCGCGCGAGAGCAACCCGGCGTTTCTCGACCCTCACCTGGCCATAGAGCATTTTGTGGAGCCCACTCTCGAAGGACTGGGCAGCAAGCTGGGCGTTCTGGTCTTTCAGCTCAGCCCCCTTCCGTGGAGTCTGCTCAGCCGCCCCGGCCTGCTGATGGACAAGCTGGGCCTGCTGCTGTCCGCTGTAAGGCAGGCGCTACAACCACATCCGCAAGTCGTCGTGGCCGTCGAGGTCAGAGACCCCGAGCTGCTGACCCCGGCGCTGCCCCAGACACTCAAGGCCCATGGCGCAACCTATTGTCTGGGCCTGCACGGCAAGATGCCTCCCATTGAAGAGCAATTGCCCATGCTGCGTGCGCTGTGGCCCGGGCCACTGGTGTGCCGCTGGAACCTGAATCGCATCTTTGGCGCCTATGGCTATGCCGATGCCCAGAAGAAGCACCAGCCGTTCAACGAGATCCTCAGCGAAGATCGGCATACCCGCAAGCGGCTGGCCCGCACGATTGCCGGCATCACCGGTGCCGGTCAACCCGCTTTTGTGACCATCAGCAACGATGCCGAGGGATGTGCCCCCCGCTCGATAGCGCTGCTGGCGCAGGCGCTTGCGAGTCTTTCAGACTCAGGCTCCGACAAGCATCCGCGGCCGTCATCCTGAATTAATACTCGAATCCCCCTCAGACGCTTACTTTCAAAGCGCTGATGGCTATCAAAAACAAAGCCCGACAGGCCACAAACCTGCCGGGCTTTCTGAATGAGAACTTCAATCAGTCCTTCAGTGCCGCCAGCGGGTGCGAATGCGCAGGCCAGGGGCTGTCAAAGAACGCTTGCCACTCGGCATCGCTCACCTCTTCGATGCTGGCGGGATTCCAGCGCGGGCTGTGATCCTTGTCCACCGCCAGTGCGCGGATGCCCTCCACGGTCTCGCTGCGACCCGGACGCAGATAAAAGCAGTGGCGCACCATATCGCGCTCCATGCGCAGATCTTCGGCCAGATCCATCTGGCGCGCACGGCGGATTTGCTCCAGCACCACATGCAGCATCAGCGGCGAGCGCTTGCGCAGCGTGGCAGCTTCGGACTGGGCCCATTCGCTGCCGGCCTGCAAGGCCTGCACAACCGCAGCCACCGTGGGCTGAGAGAAACAGGCATCGATTTCCGCGCGGTGAGCGGTTGTCTTTGGTTCGGCGCTCACAAAGCGGGAGCGCACCACGGCATTGAGTGCCTCTACATTGGCAAAGTCCGTGGTCGCAAGGGTCTCCCACAGCTCTGTCTGCTGTTCGGCAGGAATGCAGCCATCGGCCAGACCAAAAGCCAGGGCATCGCCCGCGCCGATGGTGTCGCCGGTCAAGGCCAGCCATTCGCCCACGGCACCGGGGCAGCGCGAGAGGAAATAGCCGCCCCCCACATCGGGGAACAGGCCAATGGCCGTCTCGGGCATTGCCATCTTGGTGCGCTCGGTCACGATACGCAGCGAGCCGCCCTGGCTGATGCCCATGCCGCCGCCCATGACGATGCCATCCATGAAAGCGATATAGGGCTTGCCAAAGCTGTGAATCAGGTGGTTGAGCGCATATTCCTCGGTGAAGAAATCTTCGAGCTGCGGATTGCCGCTGCTGCCGGCCGCGTGCAGGAAGCGAATGTCGCCACCGGCGCAGAACGCCCCGAACACCCCTTCCTTGTTGCTGCCACGAATGGCCACGCCCAGAATCGAGTCGTCTTTTTGCCAGGCCAGCAAAGTACCCAGCAGATCGCGCACCATGCCCAGAGACAGCGCGTTGAGCGCCTTGGGCCGGTTGAGCGTAATCATGCCCAGCTTGCCACGGACTTCGGCAATCACATCGGACATATCGGCGCTCGGGGTGGGGGTCATTGTCTTGCTCCTTGAATCAATTCCATGCTGGTCGCCAATCGGTCGCCAGGCCATGCGCACCGATTATGCGGTTGCACTCCACGCAAGCAGGGACAAGGACGTGACAAATACCGCCAGCATCGCAGCCACAAAGCCCGAGCGGTCTGCAATGCTGACTAATATGGGAGCCGTGCCAGGCTGCAGCTTCACCAGCTTCTGCGGCCCACCTTCTGCCTCATGAACGATCTGCCACCACCGCCCGAAACCCCTCGCGAAGAACCGCACCTGGAGTCCAAGCAGCTTTCCGCGCCGCTGCGCTATCTGCTCATTGCCTTTACGCTGGTTTGCGTGATATTGGGGCTGATAGGCGCCGTGGTTCCCGGCATGCCCACCACGGTATTCATATTGATGGCCGCCTGGGCGGCTGTGCGCAGCTCACCCAGACTGCATCGCTGGCTCTATGCTCACCGTGTGTTCGGCCCGCTGCTGCACAACTGGGACACTGGCGGCAAGGTCAGCCGCCGTGCCAAATGGACGGCAACCGTCAGCATGGGCGCCAGCAGCCTGCTGATTCTGTATTTCTCGTACAAGCCATGGCTCACGGCCATGACGCTGAGCATCATGGCCTGCGTATTGCTCTGGCTGTGGCTCAGGCCGGAGCCGCAGGTCTAGAGCAGCTCACAGCACCGTTCCACGAAGCGTGTGCAGGCAATGCTGCCGCCAATTCTTGGTTCTGGACAACACACGCTATCGGGTAGGAAAGACCAACAGCTAGGGCAAGTGTCTGCCCCCAACAATGCCTGCTCTGGCCACGGCATCGGCCACGTGCATCGACATGCAGGAGCCTCTCGCGCAGGGAGCCGGCGCGGAAGCAACCAGGCCGACCCGCGTGAGCCGGGCGACAGCGACACCTGCAATATCCCGATGACCTCCACTCAGGTTCCGGCCAGGGGCTGGGAAGGTGACAGCACATCCGGGAAAAATTGCGCGCCTGCGCCGATGAGCATAAAACGCCAAGGCCGCACGATGATCAACATCAAGGGCAACAGGAAACCGAGTCACCAACTGATCGACGTCAAGTGCTGCGCCTTCACGCGCTAGCGCAGCGCATCAGCGGCCGCCGCGGCATTGGCGGGCTGCGCTGGTGTGACTCCCCAAGCACAGCGATGCTCTCGCCATGCTTTTTTTCCGTATCTCATTGGCAGGCGCCAACGTAACAAAGAATGTCCTGATCCACAGACACTCGACTCCAACTGCAAGCCCCAGGGAGGGTTTGACCCACAGAGTATTGAGGCCAATGACGGACGTGACTGCGACAACTAAGCTGCGTGATCGCCGCTACGAGCGAGCAGATGGGTAGGCCGCTGCATGAACACGCTCCTGACGCGACTCTTCAAGGTGCTCCATGAACGTGGTGCCTGTGTAGCGGGAGCGGAACAGGCCGGCTTCCACCAGGCGGGGTATCAACTGCTCCAGCACGCAATGCAGGGACTCCACGGAGCCGCCGGGCGCGGCCAGAAAGCCGTCGATGGCGCCGGCGGCGCTCCATTCGACGATCTGCTCGACGGCATCGTCCACCGTGCCGACCACCTGCCAGTGTGCAGCCGAGAGTATCTCCGGCCGCAGCAGCAACTCGTCGATCCGCAGTGACTCGCGCTCGATCAGGCGCCTGAGCAGGCCCGCATGCGTGCGGCTGGAGGGCGTCGCCACAGGCGCCGGCAGATCAGCTCCGGTAATCGGTCGGTCCGCAGGCCAGTCCGTGAGATCCAGACCGGTCATGGCCTTGATCGAGGCCAGCTTGCGGTCCCGGTCCACGCGGCCATGGGTCTGCCTGAACATCTCCCGCGCCTGTTCGCGGCTGTCGGCCAGGTACAGGCTCAGGCCGGGCAGCAGGCGCACATCCTGGGCCAGGCGGCCATGGCGCTGCGCGCGCTGCGACAGATCCCGCCGCAGCTCCAGCGCCGCGTCGAGGTCGGGCGTGGGCGCGAAGACGATGTCGGCCACGGACGCCGCAAAATCGCGCCCGGTGCTGGATGCGCCCGCCTGAACCAGCGGAATTCGCGGGCCACCAAAGGCGGGCAGGTTCAGGGGGCCACGCACCTTCAGATGCGGCCCCTCGTGGTCTATGGGGCGCACCAGTGAAGCATCGGCATAGCGGCCGCTGCCCCGGTCGATCTTCAAGGCCTCGTTGGGAAAGCTGTCCCACAGCCGGCGCACCACCTCTGTGAACTCAGCAGCCCGCGCATAGCGTTCGTCGGCGTCGGGCATGACCTGCAGCCCGAAATTCTCGTGGCCCTGCAAGGCGGTGACGATGTTCCAGCCGGCGCGGCCGTTGCTGATCCAGTGCAGCGACTGGAGCTGGCGCGCCACTGCATAAGGCGGAAAAAAGGTGGTGGAGACCGTGGACACCAGGCCGATGCGCGAAGTCTCGCGCGCAAGCGCGGCCATCAGTACCGTGGGGTCCAGGCTGGCGAAGCCGGCGCCCGTCTCCAGAACCTCCATGGGCAGAAAGCTCACGTCGGGCCGGAAGACGAAGTCCAGGTGCGCGGCCTCGGCGCGCCGGGCCAGGTCAAGGGCGAAGTCGCTGGAGTACAGCCCTTCGATATTGCTGCCGGGTCGCCTCCAGGCATCGCCGCTCAGCCAGGTGGGGGCCAGCGAAAGGCCGATGTGCAGTGGTTTGCGCTTTGTCATGCTTGCATCCTTCCCCTCTTAGAACGTTCCGCGCACGCCCACGCCGATCATGCGTGGCGCCGTCATACTGGCCTCGATGCCGCCGATGCCGCGGTTTTGCTGCAGGTAAGTGGGTGCCCGCCTGTCGAAGACGTTCTTGATGTAGCCGTACAGTTGTACGCGTAGCTCATGCGCAGGTCGGCGATGGTGTTGGAGCCAACCACATAGGCACGGGTGTTGGCTGTATCGGAGTAGTAGCCGTCCAGGTGGCGCACCTGAGCCGAGACATTGAACCGGGGAGTGGCATCCCAGCTCACACCGACGCTGACGGTGTAGCCGGGCGAGCGGGCGAAGCGGTTGTGCTCGTAGCCGGGGTTGCTGCTCATCTCCTCGATCCTCGTGCGCAGCACGCCTGCGCCGGCCTTGATCCTCAGATTGTCCAGTGCGCGGTAGTCGGCGCCCAGCTCAAAGCCGTAGGCATGGGCCTTCTCGGCGTTGATGGTGTAGGACTGAGCCACGCCCGGCGAGATCACCACCGGGATGTTGTACTGCGCATCCCGCATGTCCATGTAGAACAGGTTGGTGTTGAGCATCAGCCTGTCATCGAACAGGCTGGTGCGGCTGAACAGCTCGTAATTCCAGATCGACTCCTTCTTGAAGTAGGCCCATTGCCGGCTGGTGAGGTTCAGCGAGACGCCGCCCGGGTTGTAGCCACGGCTGACCAAGGCACCCACCGTCCAGCGTGGCGTGGCTGCATAGGCCAACGAGACCTTGGGCAGCAGGGCCGAGAAGGTCTTGGTGTAGCCCAGGGGGGTAGGCGCCAGCACCGAGCTGCCGTTGCGCACCACCTCGTCCTGCTGGTAGCGCAGCCCGCTGCTCAAGGTCCAGCGATCGGTCAGGCGCAAGTTCAGCTCACCGAAAATACCCAGGTTCTTTTTCGTGTCGTCGAAGGCGGACAGGCCGCGCAGCAGCAGGCTTTCGTCGGTGCTGGTACGGGCGTAATAGATGCCGCCAAAGCCGCTCAGGCGATCTTTCTCGTTGCCCACGAGGGCGCGGAATTCGTTGGAGAAATTATTCTGGCGGATATCGGCATCACCCTCGCCGGAAATGCCTGTGTAGCGCTGCACGGACGAGCGCGAATACTGGGCCTGGTTGACCAGCCGCAGGCCGTTGCCCAGTTCGTAGCTCAGATCGAGAATACCGGTATCGGTTTTTTGCTTCCAGCTGGGCATGGTCGTCGTCCAGTGCTTGAGCGCGCCGAACGGAGCTGAAGCCGCCTCCTGGGTCGGGCGGTTGCTGTCGTTGTGCGAGTAGGTGAATTTGGCTTCCAGGCCGGGAATGCTGTTTGGCAGCCACAGGAGTTTCAGGCGCGCGTTGAGCGCACGGAAATCCTGGTTGGCCTGGCCCTGCTGGAACCGCGGATTGTTGTAGTCGATGAAGGTGTCGCGCCCCGAGTAGTCCACGGCCAGCCGCGCGGCCAGCTCCTCGCCCACGGGGCCGGAGACGGCGATGGAGGCGCGGTGCGAGTTGTAGTTGCCGGCCTCCAACTGGTAGGCCGCCTCGGGCTTGAAGCTAGGATCCTTGGTGTTGACGATGATCGCGCCTGCTATCGCATTCGCGCCCTGCGAGGTGGTCTGCGGGCCACGGAACACCTCGATGCTCTCCACATCCCAGACCGAGGTGGCGCCGAAGAACATCTCGTTGTAGTTGAGGTAATGGCCATCGAGGTTGATGGTGGCACGCGGTACCGTGCCGCCCCAGAAGACGTTCTGCCCGTTGTTGGGGCCCTGCGTGTCCTGTCCGCGGATGATGGGCGCACCCACCGTGTCGGTGTAGACCACGTTGGGCACGTCATGCAGCACCTCGTGAACCGAGGCATTGCCGCTCTCCTCCTTCTCGATGTCCTTGCCAGATTTGACCGACACGGAGGATGCCGTGTCCTTAAGTTCGCGTCTGACCTTTTCACCGCTGACCACGACCACATCAAGCGTGGCGGTTTCCCCCTCGCCTTCGGAGCCCGACACACCCTGTGCAAAGACGCCGGCCGGCGCCATCAAGGTAGAGAGTACGACAGCGCCCGCCCGGGAGGGGAGCCTGCGATGCAAACACAGTTTCACGGCATCTTCCTTAAATGAGAATGATTCTTGTTTTATGTTACAGCATGATGCATAGAAATTCCACCATTAGGAATTCATTCCTACTTGCGGAAAACAAGAACAACACTGCAAAGATGTATGCGTACCGGGGATGCCTTCCACCCGAAAGGAGCCGGTATCATCGAGACCAGCGGCGCCCGGGCGCCCACCTGCGATGCTCCAAGTACAGGCAAGGAAGCCGAGCCTTTGAAAACAACAACACCTCAGACAACCGCCGGGGAGAAGCGCTCCGGCACCATCCAGTCGGTCTCGATCGCCGCCCGCTTCCTCATGGTCCTGGCCAATGCCGAAAGCGAGCTGGCGCTTGGCGAGGTGGCAAGGCGCACCGGAACGGGGGGCTCCACGGCCCACCGCTACCTGCAAAGCCTGGTCAAGGAAGGTCTGGCAAGACAGGACCCGGCCAGCGGCCTCTACGACCTGGGCAGCGCGGCACTGAGCATCGGCATTGGCGCGCTCAAGCGCGTGGATGCGGTGGAAATTGCGGCGCAGCATATGAAGTCGCTGACACACCAGCACGCGCTCAGCGGCGGCGTGGCCATCTGGACCGACCGTGGGCCGACCCTGGTGCGCTGGTACCGAAGCGCCTACTTCTCTATCAATCCGCTGGCGCTTGGCGACATCCTTCCCATAGACAACACCGCCTGCGGTCTGGTGTTCCAGGCCTTCCTGCCCAAGGCCACCATCGACGCCGCGCGCCGCCAGCAACCCGCCCATTTCCGCGGCAAGCCACCGACCAAGGCCGTGCTCGATGAAGTGCGCGAGCGCTGCTGGTCCGAATTGACCAGCCACCTTCTGTCCAACGTCACGGGCCAGGCAGCCCCGGTGTTCGACGCACAGCATGAGATCGCCTGCGCGGTCACCACTGTCTCTGACCTGGGCCAGCTCAAGTCGCCCGACGACAGACATGCGCTGCTGCGCGAAGCCAGCCTGATCAACCAGGCTACAGGCGGACGAGCCTTTGGCTCAGACTCTCCCTAGAAGCGACGCGCAAGAAGATACCCAGGCGCTTCAGCCTTGCCTGGCATGCACCGCCTTGCGCCCCCTTGGCACCACTAGGGGAGTCCCGGTCACGGGGTCAGGAATGATCACCGATGACAGGCCGAACACCTCCTCAACCAATTGCTCGGTAAAGATCGCCGCGGGCTTGCCCTGTGCGGCGATGCGCCCGTCACGCATGGCGATCAGGTGTGAGGCGTAGCGGCAGGCGTGGTTGAGATCGTGCAGCACCGCAATCACGGTGCGGCCGGCCCGGTTGAGGTCCGCCAGCAACTCCAGCAACTCGATCTGGTGTGCAATGTCCAGAAACGTCGTGGGCTCGTCCAGCAACAGGATGGGCGTCTGCTGCGCCAGCACCATCGCAATCCACACACGTTGGCGCTGCCCGCCTGACAACTCGTCCAGAAGCCGATCCGAAAGGGCCATCACATCAGTGGCCTGCATGGCCTCGGCCACCGCCTGCTCGTCGGCATCCGTCCACTGCTTCAGGAAAGACTGATGGGGGTAGCGCCCACGCGCCACCAGGTCTGCCACCGTGATGCCCTCGGGCGCGATCGCGCTTTGCGGCAGCAATCCCAGGCGCCGCGCGACCTCCTTGGCAGGCCATTGCGCGATATGCCTGCCATCCAGGATGACCCTCCCTATGGCCGGTGCCAGAAGGCGCGACAGCGCGCGCAGCAGGGTGGACTTGCCGCAGGCGTTCGGCCCCACGATGACGGCAAAGGAACCATCTGGAACAGCAAGGGACAGGCCCTGCGAAATGGTGCGCTCGCCGTAGCGCAGCGTCACTGCATCAGCACTCAGTCGATGTGTCATGGCCGGTCATGCCCCACAAGCAATAGGTTCTTAGGCATTACAAATTTGGAATGCATTCTACAATGAGGAATACCCTAAAGAACCTGGATGCACTCGGCCCTGTCACGGTCAGATCGATATGAACAGACTAAAACTTACCGCCCTGGGCGCAACTGCGGCACTGTCCGTGCTGGCCGGTATCGCGCTCATGCAGCGCAACACCGCCCCCGAGGCGGGCGCCACGCAGCAGACCTCGCTACCGCAGCGCATCGTGTCCACCTCACCCAGCGTGACGGGCATCCTGTTGGCCATCGATGCCCCCGTGGCGGCAACCGCAGCCACCACGCCCAGCCGGTTGACCGACGACAAGGGCTTTTTCTCGCAATGGGCCCATGTTGCCGACAAACGTGACGTGCAGGTGCTCTACCGCAACCTGCAGTTCGACATTGAGGCCGTCCTGGGCGCCAACCCTGATCTGCTGGTGGCCTCTGCCACCGGCGCCGACAGCGTGGCCCAGCACCGTTCCGAGCTGCAGGCCCAGGGCGTTCCCATGGTCATGGTCGACTACTCCAGCCAGTCCTGGCAGGACATCGCCACGCAGTTGGGCAGCATCACCGGTCGCACGAAGGAGGCAGCGGCGGCGATTGCCCGCTTCGATGCCCACGTCGCCCAGGCCGCCGCATCCATCACGCCACCCGCCAAGCCGGTCAGCATCGTCGCCTACAACCTGGCCGGCAGCTACTCCATCGGCCGTCCTGCCAGCCCGCATGCGCGGCTGCTGGCCGCGCTGGGCTTCAAGGTGGAAGGTCTGCCGCCCACGCTGGCCGCGCAGGTGACGCGCTCCTCGGACTTCGAATTCATTTCCCGCGAAAACCTGTCGGCCGCCATCACCGGGGATGCCGTCTTTCTGCTGGGCGCCTCGCAAAGCGATGTCCAGGCCTTCCTGGCCGACCCGCTGCTGGCCAACCTTCCAGCCGTCGCCGGCCGGCGCGTCTATGCGCTGGGGCCGACATCGTTTCGCATCGACTACTACTCCGGGCAACAGATGGTCGATGCCGTGGCCAGCCATTTCCACTGAGCCATGCATGAATTGCCTGAACGCGCGATGGCGCGGCCCGCTCAAGGCTCACGCCGGCGCCGCAGTCGCAGCCTGGGCTTGACGACCGGCATGCTGGCCTTAGGCCTCATCGCCATGCTGAGCATCACCGTGGGCTCGCGCGACATTGCGCTGGCCGACATCCTCGGGGCACTGCGCGCACCGGACCTGGGCGATGACCGACATCTGGTGGTCAACCTGCTGCGCATGCCTCGTACCGTGGTGGTCATCCTGGCCGGCATGGCCCTGGGCGTTGCTGGCGCGCTCATGCAGGCCGTGACCCGCAATCCTCTGGCCGAGCCGGGCCTGTTGGGTGTCAATGCCGGCGCAGCTCTGGCGGTGCTGATCGGCATGACAGCCTTCGACCTGACAACCGTGGCCCAGTATGTCTGGTGCGCCTTTGCCGGCGCGGGGCTGGCCGGCGCGGCCGTCTTCGCGTTCGGCCAGTCTCGGGGGGCAGGCACGCACCCGGTGCGCCTGGTGCTGGCCGGAGCCGGCCTGTCCGTCATGCTCACTTCCAGCGCCGGCATCATCCTGCTCAATGCGCCTCCGGAAGTCTTTGACGGCTTCCGACACTGGGCAGCCGGTTCACTGGAGGGCAGCGGCTACGCCAACGCCGCCGTGCTGGCGACAGCCGTAGCGGCGGGGCTGGCGGCGGCCTGGGCCATTGTCGGCCAGCTCAACGCCATGGCGCTGGGCCATGACCTGGGCCTGGCGCTGGGCGTCAATGTCCGTGCCACCGCTCAACTAGCCTGCGTTGCGGTCATGCTGCTGGCCGGCGCAGCCACGGCTGCCGTAGGCCCCATCGCGTTTGTCGGCCTTGTGGCCCCACATATTGCGCGCCTCTCGTCCGGGCCCGACTACCGCTGGATCCTGCCGCTGTCCGCGCTCTACGCTGCAGTGCTGCTGCTGGGCGCCGACGTACTCGGCCGCGTCATCGCAACGCCCGCGGAAGTAGCTGCGGGCATCGTCGCCTGCCTGATCGGCGGGCCGTTCTTTGTCTGGGTGGCGTGCAGATACCGGTTAAGCAGGCTATGAAGGCGTCCGTGAAGACCTCGGTACTGCGCTGGGGCCCATATTCGTTCCGCTGGCGGCCAAGGCCGCTGGCCGCGGGCATGGCACTGGTCGTTCTGACCCTGATGCTGGGTGTGTTGCTGCTGGGCACGGGAACCCTGTCGCTGAGCCCGGCCGAGGTGCTGGACAGTCTGCTGAACACGGGCGCCAGCCCCGCCGCCGAGCGCGTGGTTCTGCGCGTGCGGCTGCCGCGCGTGCTCACGGCGGTCTTCGTGGGTGCGGCGCTGGGCATGGCCGGTGCCATCTTCCAGTCCGTCTCCCGCAATGCGCTGGGCTCGCCGGACGTGATCGGCTTCACCACGGGCGCGGCCAGCGGGGCGATTGCGCTGATCGTACTGGGCGATGCCGGACCACTATGGACATCGCTGGCCGCCGTGCTGTCGGGCATGGCCACGGCGGCGGTCGTGCTCGCGCTGTCCAGCGGCCGGCGCGTGGCAGGGGGCTACCGGCTGGTGCTGGTGGGCATAGGCGTGGGGGCCACGCTCTCAGGCCTGAACACCATCCTGCTGGTCATGGGCGATCTGGACCGGGCCGTCTCCGCACAGCGCTGGCTGGCCGGCTCGCTCAGTGCGCGAACCTGGGCGCATGTCGTGCCGGCCGCGTTCAGCTTCGTCGCCATCCTGCCGGTCGTGCTGCTGTGCGCCCGCCGCATCAACCTTCTGGAACTGGGCGATGACGCAGCCACCCAGCTCGGCATCAACGTGCCGCGTACCCGGCTGATCATGGTGATGTGCGCCGTTGTCCTGACGGCCATTGCCACGGCGGCGGCCGGGCCCATCGCGTTCATCGCGCTGGCAGCGCCCCAGGTGGCCAGGCGCCTGGGCCGGTCGCCCGACGTGCCTCTTTTCACGGCAGCAGCCATGGGGGCCGTGCTGCTGCTGGCGGCCGACCTGCTCAGCCAGTGGGCGCCGGTGCACCTGCATCTGCCTATTGGACTGGTGACGGGCTTGCTGGGTGGGGTGTATCTGCTGTGGCTGCTTTTTCGCTCCCGCAAGGGCTAGGAGTGCAACAGCAGAAGTTGAGACACTACTTCTATCTCTCTTCGAGCCATCGCCCTGAAGAGTCGTACGACATCATGCGATCTGGATAGAAAAAGGGCGCCTAACTTTACAGTTAGGCGCCCTTTTAGATTGGTCGGAATGGCGGGATTCGAACTCGCGACCCCTTGCACCCCATGCAAGTGCGCTACCAGGCTGCGCTACATTCCGTGTCGATGACGCTATTGTAACCGATTTTCGACCATCTTTTGGGAAGGCTGCAACTCAAGCAGTTGCTCGGTTATTAGCCACGACGGTCATCTGGCGCTGCAGGTTTCATAGCAAACCTCGCAGCGGCATTGAAAAAGGCCTGTGATTTTCATCACAGGCCTTTTCAATTTGGTCGGAATGGCGGGATTCGAACTCGCGACCCCTTGCACCCCATGCAAGTGCGCTACCAGGCTGCGCTACATTCCGTGTCGATGGGATGAATTATAGGGAAGAAAAACACCCTCCCCGGGGAAAACGCGCACTTTTTTCAAAAAAGTATCGAACTGGTGCTGAAAGCTGCAGGCCTGATATCAACGCACACCCGGCCGCATAAGCGCTCAGCACGCACAGCACACTCCGGCCAATCGCGAGCCCTGCGCAGGGCCTGACCAAGACTGCCCAAGGGAACGACAAGAGTGGGCGCTTCAGCGATTCCAGGCAGGCATCCATCGCCGAGTCACTCCTGTTCCATCCGCCGACGCTGTCATCCCCGAACCTCCTGATCAAACCTGGTCCACCAGGAATGACTGTTATTCCTTGATCACGAAACCCTCAGTACTCACTCTCGCTCAGCTGGCTTCACCCAGCTGCTTTGCACGGCAATATCGATAGCACCAACACGGTGCACACAAGAGATTTCCCTGAGTCCTTGAGGTAAAAAAACCACTGTCATATCGCTGAAAAGATGATTTCATCGGCATCCGCGGAACTGCAGAGCAAGCTGTATACAAACCCCCGCTATATTTCAAAACGTAAATCCAATATCTAACTCGAGAGGACACTCATGAAGACTGCTTTTATCGCCATGGCTGCAGCCCTGGCCTGCTCCGGCGCCGCTTTTGCCCAGAGCAATGTGCAACTGACCGGACTGGCCGATATGTATGCCGGCTCGGTCAAAATGGCCGGCCAGGATCGCAAGGGCGTTGTCGGCTCCGGCGGCATGACCACTTCCTGGTGGGGCCTGAAGGGCACGGAAGACCTGGGCGGCGGCCTGAAGGTCGATTTCAACCTCACCGCCTTCATGCGCATGGACACGGGTGAACCCGGCCGCTTCCCCGGCGATACCTTTTTCTCGCGCGATGCCAACATCGGCCTGAACGGCAATTTCGGCCGCATCGGCCTGGGCCGCGACAAGGCGCCCAACTTCCTGCCCACCATTCTGACCAACCCCTTCGGCGATTCGTTCACCATCTCGCCTCTGGTGCTGCATGCGAACACGCCCACCGCAGCCTGGGGCGGCAACCGCCTGACAACGCCCGCCGACACCGGCTGGAGCAATATGCTGGTCTACACGACACCTAGCTTCGGCGGTCTGACTGCCAATGTCTACTACCAGTTCGGCGAGCAAACGACTCCTGGCAACAAGAGCAAGAAGAACGTCGGCGTGAACGCCCTGTACTTCAACGGTCCTCTGAGCCTGACGGCCTTCTACGAGCGTGACCAGATCACCAACCCCGGCAGCGGCACAGTCATGCCTACCAAGAGCGACTGGATGGTCGGCGGCAGCTACAACTTCAATGTCGTGAAGCTCTACGCCACCTACGGCCAGGCCAAGGTCAAGGATCTGGATAGCAAGAGCAAGACCTACTCGCTGGGTCTGGACATTCCTGTCTCCGGTACCCCCGGTACTGTCAAGGCCGCCGTGGCCCGCACCAAGTACGAAGCGGCCACCGACGCCACCCGCACCACAGCGACCCTGGGCTACGACCACTTCCTGTCCAAGCGCACCGATGTCTACACCGCTCTGATGTATGACCGCGTGACCGATGCCAATCCCAAGACCGGCACCAGCCTGATCGCCGGTATCCGTCACCGCTTCTAAGCACCAGGTTTGAGCGAGCCTCTGGCTCGCCATCCACTCAAAAGCGAGGCTCAGGCCTCGCTTTTTCATTTTCAATCCGGTGGCCGGCCTATTCACTTGGGTGCGGATGTCTCCAGAAGCTTCAGCCGACGCTGCAGCTGCGCCTGCTTTTCCACATCGCCGCCCTGCTGCGCTGCCTTGAGTTGCAGCAGAAGCCAGGCCATCAAAGGCCTGCGCCAGCCTTGCTCCGAAGCGGTATCGACGCCTTGCTGCAGTAGGTCAGGCACCGCAGCGCCGCCACGCAGCAGCACACCCGCAGCCACCAGTCTCGATAGCGGATCCTTGATCTCAGCCGTAGCGGCTACACCTGTTCCGCCGCCGAGCAACTGCCGCGCCACGCCGCGCTGCGCCTCGGGCAAAAGCTCGATATCACTGGCTTGCGGACTGGCCTGCAGATAGCGGGCATAGGCCTGTTCTGGCTTGCCCGCATCCTGCGCCAGCGCCTCATAGGCCGGGCAGCTGTTCCAGTCCAGGCTGGCCACCTGCGCCGCGCAGCGCATCAGCTCCAGCTTGGCGGCCTGCGCGGGCTGGCCGGTGCTGGCCACTGCATCACGCGCCTTCTGCCACTGCAGCACCTCCACGCGCTGATGCCCCTGCAAATAGGCCTGAGTAGCTTTTTGCGCCGCAGCTTCGGCACTCAAGGCCCAATCCGGTGCCGGGGCTTGGTTGCCACAGGCCGAAATCGCTATGACGGATATAGCAGCCAGCGCTCTACCCCATTGGCCTGAAGTCTGCTTTTGCGTGGTTTTTTGCTTCATGGCAGCTTCAACTCCGGCTTGTGGGAAAACGGCCATTTGCGCTGCAGATCGTTGAGTACGGACTCCAGCCTCAGCAGATTGCTTTCGACCTCGGCGCGCAGCGCACCCAGGTCGGTCGAGGCCTCGCGGGCATTGCTGCCCACCACCTGCATATCGGCCAGTACGGCATCGACCTTGGCCATGCTTTTGCGCGTATCGGCCAACAAGCCGTTGAGCTGCTGCATGGTGGCCTTGACCTGGGGCATGACGCCATTCGCATCGAAGACCTGGCTGTCGGCGCGCGCCACCATGCGGTCCATGCGTCCGAGCAGGGAGTTGGCGCGCTCCAGCATCTGGCCGACCTTCTTCGCTTCCTCGTCGCTGCCCAGCACCGCTCCGAGAACCCCGCCCTGGCCTTGCATGCGCTCGGCCAGCTTGCGCACTTCGGCCAGTGATCCGCCCAAGGCCGAATCCGTGGCGGTCAGTGCAGCCACATTGGCCAGCACCTCCTTGGCGGAATTGATGATCTGGGGCAGCTCTGCCGTGGCGTCGCCGCTGAGCACGGGTCGCACGGAATCCGGCGGCAGCGGCGCATCGTCCAGCATGCCGGTATAGGCCTTGATGGTGGTACCGCCCACCAGGCCCTTGACCAGCGTGAACACGCTGGACTGGCGCAGCCAGTGGGCATCCTTCTCGGTCACATCGACCAGAATGCGAACCGAGCCGTCCTTGGCCAGCTCTATCTTGCGCACGCGGCCTATGGGAAAGCCCGAGAAGGTCATGTCCATGCCCACGACCACGCCTTCGGAGTCATCGGCCGTCAGCACCAGACGCTGCGTGGGCTCGAACACCCCGCGCGCATAGAGCAGATAAGCAGCAGCACTCAGAATCAAGACCAGGGTCAGCGCCAGCAGCGCGGCTGCCTTGGCGCGCAGGTGCGCGACGGGTTTGAGGCTGAGCAACTCCTCGTCAATCAGCTGCTCCTCGGCCATACGCGTTTCGCTCATGGCTCCATCCTTTTCAGTAATAGTTGCCCATGAGCGAGATCACCTCGATCAGGAGCAACACGGCAAACATGCGTGCAAAGCCACCCAGCTCCGCCCCGCCCTGCCGGTGCCGTGCAACCGGCGTGTACATGGCAGAGGCCAGCGGCATGACGGCCACCGTGAGGCTGAAAAACCAGGTCTTGAGCACGAACACCAGCGTCAGCGACGGTGTGAAAATCTGACCAAAGATGCGTGTGTACGCACCAAACCCGGCCAGGCTGAAGCCGTAGACGCTCAGATACACGGTGACCAAGGCCACGATGCAGCTGAGTGCGGCCAGTGTGATGGCGGCAAACACGCCCGCCGCCGCACGCGGCACCAGCGCCGCACGGACAGGGTCAATGCCTTGCGTCTTCCACTTCGCGGGCTGGCCCTGCATACGCATCTGCACCACCTGCACGCCGGCTGGAATGGTGCAGCGCATGGCCACAAACAGTGCGGCCGTCAGCGGTATCAGCTCGATCACCATCACCCGCACCACCAGATCCAGTGCATAGCGCGACAGGCCGTAACTTTGTGCGGTGACAATGACGATGCGCGCAATCACCGCACACAGCAGGGCCGCCAGCGCGGTAAAGCCTGTGAGTATGGGGGCGGTCTGCGCAAACATCTGCTGGGCCAGCATGGCCCGCCCGCGCTTCTGGTAGCTCGACGGCGAGCTGACCAGCACCAGCAGCACGGCTGTCAGATAAATGCTGCGCCACCACGCCAGGGCCTGCGCGCCCAGCGCGGCCCAGATCCGCCCCGGCAGCTTGATGGTGGTTTCACTCCAGCTCATGCAGGAATGATAGCGTCCACTTCAGGGTACGGGCGCAGCCGCCACGGTTGCCGCCTGTCAGACATGGCGCTTTGCCGCAGCACTGCCCTGCAAGCCTTCGGGCAAGGGCTCATCGGCCTGGGCATGCAAGGCCTCGATGATGTGACAAAAGCTGTCCGAGCCGTCGCACTGACTGCGCAGTTGCATCAGCTCATGCTCCAGAGCCTGCAGCTCGGCCAGTCGCTCGCGCACATGGCCCAGATGGGCGTCCAGGGTTTTGTTGGCAGCCACGCAATCGGCCTTGCGCGCACCATCGAGCGCCAGCAGTGTTCGCACTTCGTCCAGCGACATATCCATGGCCCGGCACAGCCGAATAAAGCGCAGCCTGTGAACATCGCCATCGGTGTAGAGACGGTACTGGTTGTCCTCGCGCATGCCAGGCGAGAGCAGTTGCTCCTTCTCGTAGTAACGGATATTGGCCGCGGCGATGCCGGAACGCTTCGCTGCCTCGCCAATGCGCCAGCGCGGAATATCGTGCGAATTGAGGGACATGCTTGACCTTGAAGTGACTTTATTGTTTTCAATACTGCCATGAAGCAAGAAAGCCTGTCCACCCACGCCCATGGCGGCGGCCACAATGGTCATTCACATGATCACGATCATGCACATCCGCATGAACATGTGCCAGCCACTTCGAAACCTATTGCCGCCACAGCCACATCGGCCTGCGGAACCGGCTGCTGTGCACCGTTTTCCATCAACGAGCCAGCCAAGAGCCAGGCTCACGATGAGGGTGACGGTCATGACCATGCTCACGACCATGGTGTGCTGCCCGGCTGGCCGCGCATCTACGCCGCTCTGGCGGCGGCTCTGGCGGCCGAGGCCTGCCACTGGTTTGGCGGCGACGACGCCAACTCGACGCTTCAATATCTGGGCATGGCACTGGCCGTGCTGGGTATCGCGTTGTCGGGTCTGGGGGTCTACAAGGCCGGCCTCAAGGATCTGCTGCGCTTCAAGCTCGGAATTCATGCACTGATGGCGGTGGCCGTCACCGGCGCCTTCATCATCGGCCAGTGGCCCGAAGCCGCCATGGTCATGGCCCTTTATGCGGCGGCCGAGCGCATCGAAGACCAGGCCATGGACAAGGCCCGCCTGGCCATCCGCAATCTGCTGCAACTGGCGCCAGAGACCGCCGATGTGCTGCAGCCCGACGGCAGCACTGTGCGCATGGCCGCCAACGAGGTGCCCCTGGGTGCCGTGCTGCGCGTGACGCCCGGCGCTCGCGTGCCGCTGGACGGTCTGGTCACCGAAGGTGAAAGCTCGGTCAACCAGGCTCCCATCACGGGCGAGAGCGCGCTGGCGCACAAAGGCCCAGGCGACGAACTGTATGCAGGCTCCATCAACCAGGACGGCGAGTTGCACTTGCGTGTAACCGCGCCGGCCAGCGACAGCCTGATTGCGCGCATCGTCCATGCCGTGGAGCAGGCGCAGTCCTCCAAGGCTCCCACCCAGCGCTTTGTCGACCGCTTTGCCGAGATCTACACCCCCATCGTGCTGGTGCTGGCGATTGCCCTGGGCCTGCTCGCGCCCTGGCTGCTGGACTGGAGCTGGCATCAGGCCGCTTACCAGGCCCTGGCCCTGCTGGTCATCGCCTGCCCCTGCGCCCTGGTGCTGTCCACCCCCGTCACCGTGGTCAGCGCGCTCACGGCTGCTGCCAAGCGCGGTATTCTCATCAAGGGAGGCAGCGCACTGGAATCGGCCCGCCAGCTCAAAGCCATCGCACTCGACAAGACCGGCACGCTGACCACGGGCTCACCCAAGCTGGTGGACTGGCAGGGCTGGAATGCTGCGAGCAGCGATGAAGCCGCAGCCCGCGCCTATGCTCTGGCATCGCGCTCCGACCACCCGGTCTCGCGCGCGATTGCCCAAGGGCTGGAGGAGCAGACAGGCAAGGAGCTTGCCGAAGCTCAGGCCTCGGCTCAGCAATTGCAGGCCCTGCCCGGCCGCGGCGTGCAAGCCCAGATCGACGGTGAACGCTGGACGCTGGCCAATCTGCGCTGGGTGGGCGAGCAAGGCTGGGACAGTGCCGAACTCAAGGCCGCGCTGATGCTGCAGGAGCAACAGGGCCGTACGGTCACCCTGCTGGCCAATGAACAGGGCGTGCAGGCGCTGTTTGCCGTGGCCGACCCGCTGCGCCCGCAGGCCAAGGCGGCCGTGGCCCAGTTGCAATCGCTTGGCGTCAAACCCATTGTGCTCAGCGGCGACAACAGCGCCACCGTGCGCACGGTGGCCGCAGAAGCGGGCATCAGCGATGCGCGCGGCAATATGCTGCCCGAGGACAAGCTCAAGACCCTGAGCGAGCTGCAGCGCGACATCGGCCCAACGGCCATGACCGGCGACGGCATCAACGACGCGCCGGCGCTGGCCCAGGCCGATATAGGCTTTGCCATGGGCGGCATGCATGCCACCGACATGGCCATGGAGACTGCCGATGTGGTGCTCATGAACGACGACCTGCGCCGTATCCCCGAGGTGGTCGATCTCTCGCAGCGCGCTCACAGCGTGCTGTGGCAGAACATCAGCCTGGCCCTGGGCATCAAGCTGGCCTTCTTCGTTCTGGCCGTCAGCGGCAATGCCAGCATGTGGCTGGCCGTGCTGGCCGATATGGGCGTGAGCCTGCTGGTGGTCGCCAATGGCCTGCGCCTGCGCCATTGGGGGAACAGGCCTGAAAACACATAAAATTCGACCTTAGCCCTTGACGGGAAAGCGCAAGCAGCTATCTAATTTACGATTTACTGCACCGGGCGGGGAACTAAACCCCGCCCTTCGCTATCATTCAGCCCATGCGTCGCTTTTTCTCCTTGTTCCTGGTTTTGCTGCTGGCCCTGCGCGGCCTGGCAGGCGATGCCATGGCCATGGAGCAGAACACCGACCAGTCCCATCACATGGGACATGCGTTTGTGCAGACGCAGAGCCTGGACGAAGTGGCCGCCATGGCAGCCGCTGTGCACCACGCGCATGCAAGCCTCGCAGCCGACGCACAGCCGCATCACGACATGGCCGCGTCCCACAAGGCAGGCCCTGCAGGGACCGTCAACTGCAGCGCCAATGCCGCCGACAGCGACTGCCACCAGCATGAAGGCCATTGCACGGCCTGCGGCATCTGCCACTCGACGCTGGCCAACCCCGAGTGGCTGACGCTTCACTCCAGCCTCCCCCTGGCCGCCCAACCGACCCATGGTGCAGCGCGCTTTGCCAGCGCAGCGCCTGCCGACCTCGTCAAACCACCGATTTCTGCGCTCTGACGCCCTAGGTGCGTCCGCATTTTGATGGCAGCCATCGTGCTTGCTGTCTAGGTTTGAGCCGTCAAACGCTCAAGGCTGCGGACCTTCTCCCGGTTTTAGACGACAGGAATCCTCTATGCGCCACGCGCATCCTCTTTCTTTGACAGCCATGGCTTTGCTCATGACCGGCGTCAGCCCGCCAGTCCTGGCCCAGACGCCTGCGTCGACTCTCCCGGTGGCCCAATCCCCAGCCAACGGCAACCGCGTTTTCGATCCCGATGCTCCCACGCTGGCGCTGCAGCACCAGCCACTTGCCGCCAGCGCGGCCATCGTCGCCCAGCCCGGTGACTGGAAGGCCGCCAATGCCGCGGTGAGCGAGTTCCCGCGCGGCCATGGCGATGTGCTCAGGTGGGAGAAATCCCAGGGCAATGCCTCCGGCCCAGCCCCGGACAGCGGTGCTTCCGCACATCAGCACCATCACGGAGGCCAGCCATGAAGCGCCTTGCATTCAAAGCCACGCCTTTGCTCGCCGCAATGTCACTCACACTTATGCTGGCCGGCTGCGCCAGCATCTCGCCCGACGGACTTCGCGGCGACGTGGCCAGACATACCGAAGGCAGGCTGCCCGCGGGTGCACAGCTGCCGTCGCCGGACGCCCAGGCCCTGCAGGATGCGCAGACCCAGATTGCCGACTGGCTCAAAGCCCCTGTCGATGCCGACACCGCCGTGCGCATCGCCCTGCTCAACAACCCTGGTCTGCAGGCCCAGCTGGCTGCGCTCGGCATTGCCGACGCGCAGCGCGTGCAAGTGCTGACCCTGCCCAACCCCAGCTTTACCTTCGGCCGCTTTCGCAACGGCCACGAGCGCGAGATCGAGCGCCAACTCAGCTTTGGGCTGGTGCAGCTCATCACCCTGCCCTGGCGCAGCCGCTGGCAGGGCTGGCAGATGGAACAGGCCACGCTGACGGCCGCCCAGCAGGTGCTGCTGCTGGCCTCCGACACACGCCGCGCATGGCTGCGCGCCGTGGCAGCCGAGCAAGCCCTGGCCGCCAACGAGCGCATGCACGAGGCAGCGGCCCTGGGCGGCGAGCTGGCCCGCCGCATGGCCCAGGTCGGCAACTTCAGCAAGATGGACCAGGCCAGAGAGCTGGCCCAGCAGCAGCAGGCCGCCGCCCAGCTGGCACGCGCGCGTCTGAACGCCCAGCTGGAACGCGAGCAGCTGGCCCGCCGCATGGGCCTGTGGGGCGAGCAGTTGGCCTACAAGCTGCCCGAGCAACTGCCCGCCTTGCCCAAAGCCACCGAGCTGCGCGGCGGCGATGACGCCGAAGCCACCGCCTTGCGCCAGCGGCTGGATCTGGGCGCTCTGCGCCGCGACCTTGATGTGACCGCCGGCCGCCAGGGCTGGGCCACGATTGGCACCATCTTTGGTGATATCGGCGCCAGCTACAGCAACAACACCAGTACTGAACGCGCCACCGGCCACAGCGACAAGACGCAAGGCTGGGAGTTCGACGTGCCGCTGCCGCTGTTTGACTGGGGCTTTGCCGCGCGCGGCATGGCACGCAACCAGGTTCTGCGCAGCGCATCGCTGCTGCGCGACAACGCCATACGCGCACGCAGCGAAGCCCGCAGCAACTGGCTGGCCTATCGCACGGCTTACGACCTGGCCCAGCAGCAGCAGGCCGAGGTTCTGCCCTTGGCCAAGCTGATGCAGGAAGAAACCGTCTACCGCTACAACGGCATGTTCATGAGTGTGTGGCAACTGCTGGCCCAGGCCCGCAGCACCACGCAAGCGGTGGTGACCGCCACCGAGGCACAGCGCGACTTCTGGCTGGCCGAGACCGATCTGCGCCTGGCCCTGACAGGCACATCGCCAGGAACCACCCCCACCGTCAACACCAGCGCAGCGCCCGCTGCACAAGCCGCAGCAGGTCACTGATATGCAACGCCGATCCTTTTTCACTGGCGCTGCCACTGCAGTGGCAGCCGCCACAACCTCAATGGCCGTCAGCCGGGTTGCCATGGCGGCCCTGCCCGAACCCGTCATGCAAGGCAGCGCCGACACGGCTGCGCCTTTGATGCCGCCCAACGGTCGCCCCTACCAACCCGTGGTCACGCTCAACGGCTGGACCACGCCCTGGCGCATGAATGCGGGCGTCAAGGAGTTCCACCTCGTGGCCGAGCCCGTGGTGCGCGAGGTGGCGCCCGGATTTTTCGTCAATATGTGGGGCTACAACGGCCAGTCGCCGGGCCCCACGATCGAAGTGGTGGAAGGCGACAAGGTGCGCATCTTCGTCACCAACCGCCTGCCCGAGAGCACCACCATCCACTGGCATGGCCAGCGTCTGCCCAATGGCATGGACGGTGTGGGCGGTCTGAACCAGCCCCACATCCCGCCGGGCAAGACCTTCGTCTATGAGTTCGAGGCGCGCCGCCCCGGCACCTTCATGTACCACCCGCATTCGGACGAGATGGTGCAGATGGCCATGGGCATGATGGGCTTGTGGATCACCCACCCCAAGACAGCCCACCCGCTGATCGACAAGGTGCAGCGCGACTATGCCTTCCTGCTCAGCGCCTATGCAGTCGAGCCCGGCACCATGACACCGCGCATCAACGAGATGACGGATTTCAATATCTGGACCTTCAACAGCCGCGCCTTCCCCGCCATCAGCCCACTGGTGGCTCGTCAGGGCGACAAGGTGCGCATCCGCGTGGGCAATCTGACCATGACCAACCACCCCATCCATATCCACGGCCATGAGTTCGAGGTCACGGGCACCGATGGCGGCCCCGTTCCAAAGTCCGCCCGCTGGCCCGAGGTGACGACGGATGTGGCCGTGGGCCAGATGCGCCAGGTGGAATTCATTGCCGACGAACCCGGCGACTGGGCTTTCCACTGCCACAAGAGCCACCACACCATGGGCGCCATGGGCCACGACGTGCCCACCATGATCGGCGTGGACCACCGCGGCCTGGTGGGCAAGATCCAGAAGATCGTGCCCGACTACATGCTGATGGGCGAGCGCGGCATGGGCGATATGGGCGCCATGGAAATGCCTCTGCCCGACAACACCTTCCCCATGATGACCGGTCAGGGCCCTTACGGCCCCATCGAAATGGGCGGGATGTTCACCAGCTTCAAGGTGCGCAAAAACCTGGGGGCCAACGACTATGGCGATCCTGGCTGGTACCAGCAGCCCAAGGGCACCCGGGCCTATGAATGGCAGGGCGCACCTTTCGATGCCAAGGCCCCCCGCCAAAGCACACCCGGCACCGCTCCCGGTGCCGCCACCGTACGCAAACCCGAAGCCGGCCCCGCCACGGGGGCTCACACCCAGCACTGATGCCAGGAGAATCCCATGAAGACTATTCATTTCATAGCCGCCTGCGCTTTGGCAGCAAGCGTCAGTGCAAGTTTTGCGCATGGAAACAACGCCCATGCCAGCGGTCCCGTAGTCAAGGAGCAAAAGCCCTGGGGCATTGCTGCCGAGACCAGGGAGGCCCAGCGCACCATCACCATCGAGATGACGGACGACATGCGCTTCAGCCCCAGTCATTTCAGCGTGAAAAAGGGCGAAACCCTGCGCCTGCGCGTGGTCAACAAAGGCCTTCTCATGCACGAGATGGTGCTGGGCACCCGGGCATCGCTCGATGAGCACGCGCAGATGATGCTCAAGTACCCCGGCATGGAACATGCCGAACCCTATATGGCCCATGTGGCCACAGGCCAGACCGAAGACATGGTGTGGAGCTTCAACCGCGCAGGCGAATTCGACTTCGCCTGCCTGATCGCCGGCCATTACCAGGCCGGCATGACGGGGCGTTTCACCGTCACCGAATAACGCAAGAAAGGAATTCCCGATGACAAGCACCAACCGCCGCCACGTCCTGCATCTGCTGGCCGCCGCTGCCGGCATGGCTGCGCTGCCAGCAATGGCAGCCACTCCTGCCAAGATTGCCATGGAGGTCTGGAAAGACCCGAACTGCGGCTGCTGCAAGGACTGGATTGCCCTGATGGAGCAGGCTGGCTTCGCCGTCAAGGTGCATGACGTGGGCAACAGCGCCGTACGCGCCAAATTGGGCCTGCCTACCCGCCTGGGTTCCTGCCATACAGCCCTGGTGGGCGGTTATCTGGTCGAAGGCCATGTGCCTGCCGCCGATGTGCACAAGCTGCTGAAGCAAAAACCCAAGGCGCTGGGCATCGCCGTACCGGGCATGCCCATCGGCAGTCCCGGCATGGACGGCCCCGAGTACGGCGGCCGCAAAGACCCCTACGACGTGCTGCTGGTCACCAAGAACCTCATGAACAGCGATGTCAGCACCTCCGTTTTCACCAGCTATCGCGGCTGACCCCCTCAATTCAGGAGAACATGATGAGAAACCTCTTTCACACCACTTTGGCAGCGCTGAGCCTCGGCATTGCACTGGCAGCCCCCGCTATCGCACAGGATCACTCGGCGCACGCAGGCCATGGGGCGATGGCCGATGCTTCGGCAGCCGCACCGGCTGGCCAGACCGATGTGCTGACCGCCGGTGAAATCACCCGTGTGGATGCCCGCACAGGCAAGCTGACGATTCGCCATGAAGAAATCAAGAACCTGGACATGCCTCCCATGACCATGGTGTTTGCGCTGTCAGGCTCTGCACAGTCGGCCTCTTTCAAGGCCGGCGACAAGGTACTGTTCCATGCCGAGGACAAGGATGGATCGCTGATCATCACCCGTATCCAGCCAGCGTCCTGATGCAATCTCGCCGTTAAAGCGATGACGATGCCATGCAAACATGACATCGTCATCCCGTCACCGCCCCGTGGGCGGTACGGCCGCATGGCCTGCCACACGCTCCAGCAGATCCCCGGGCACATCACGACCGCTGCACACCAGCAGATCAAAGGCATTGCGACCCTGGGCGTCTCTTCGCTGGAGGTCGACCCCGGCCGACCAGAACCAGCGTACGGCCTCCCACGCACCATGGTCCACGGCAATCAGATACGGGGTTCGGCCTTTGTCATCCCCTGTCTTGTCGAGATCGGCCCCCGCTTGCCGCAGCGCTTGCAGCATCTCTGTGCGCCCGTTGAAGGCCGCCCAGGCGGTGGCGGTCATACCGGTTGCCAGGCTCACCTGATCCAGCGGACTGCCTTGCTCCACCAGCCATTGGGCCGCAGCATCGTTGCCGCAATTGAGGGCTGTGATCAGCGCATTGAGGCCTGTGCTCTTTTGCACATAGGCGATATCGTCACCGTCCTTCAGGCGCAGCTCCAGCGCAGCGATATCGCCTTTTTCAGCGGCCTTGAGCAGTTTCATTGTCATCTCAGTACATCCATTTCCTGATCTGCGCCCGCCCAAAGCGCTTTGCCAGCAGCAATTCGGCCTGCTCATCGCCATCATCCCGCCCCTGGGCCACGGCGTGACTGCGGCATAGCGACATCAAGGCCAGCGCACCCAGATAGTCACCCACATCGTCGAACATGCGGGTCAGCAAGGGGTTGCTGTCATGGTCCAGATACCAGACAGAGCCATCGCGACGGTCAAAGCACCATAGATTGCCATTGCCCAGGTAGTCCCCGAACACCACCAGCTCGCTCAACTGCGCCTTCAAGGCCAGCGCCTGTTGCGGCGCACTCATCTCCACAATATCGGCGATGCCCGGAAACACGACTTGCACCGAACCGATGGCATCCATGTCTATATCCGGCGCCATGAGATCAAAGCGCGGACTCAGCAAGCGCTCGGCCCAGTCCAGCACACCGAGCTGCAAAAGATAGTCACGCAAGGACTCGGGCAGATTGCAACCCAGGCGCCATTCGCACAGGCGCAGCTCGGCCCGGCTGAATGGCCTGGCTTGGGCGGGCTCTTCATCCATCCAGGCATGAGCCTGCAGGCCTTGATACCAGTGGGCCAGCCGCTGATCGAGCGAAGCATCGGCGGGCAGCCAATACGGCTCGGGCAGGTCGGCCTCATCCCACACATCATGGTTTTCTACAAAGCGCTGGCTGCGCCCGAACTCGGCCTGCAGAAAACAAGACCATGCCACCGCGTCCGAGGGTGAAGGCCAGTGCATCTGAGCGAGCATCGCCACCGGCATCCACGGCACATAGCCCATGCGCGACACCTCATTCGCATAGCGCACCACAAAGCGCAAGGCAGGCTGAGCCAGCAGACCAGCTGGCGGGGACTGATGTGGCGCATCGAGTTGGGCAGCGGCATCGGCAGGCAGATCCACCCAGTCGCTCAGCGTCAGTTCGGGCAATGCCTGCACCAGCGCAGGCAGGTCTTTGAAGATTTTCATGCAGGCATTCCGTGCATTGTGTGTTTTAGGTGCATGGGGTGCGTAGGGCTTAGACTGCGCCTCCTATGTTGACGCTAGAGCAGTTTCACTCCGGGCTGGCCAATGGTTCACTGGCCCGCGCACACCATATCAGGCTCTGCGATGGGCTGACCGAGTTCCCCGCCGCGCTGTATCAGCTGGCCGATACGCTGGAGATCCTCGATCTGTCGGGTAACCGGCTCAGTACCCTGCCCGATGATCTGACGCGCTTTGCGCAGCTGCGCATTCTGTTTGCCTCAAACAATCCGTTCAGCGAACTGCCCCGCGTGCTGGGCCGCATGCCGCAACTCGAAATGGTAGGTTTCAAGGCCTGCCGCATCACACATGTGCCCGAGGACAGCCTGCCGGCGCGCCTGCGCTGGCTGATTCTCACGGACAACCATGTGCACCAGTTGCCCGAATCCATCGGCCAATGCACGCGTCTGCAAAAGCTCATGCTGTCGTGCAACCAGCTGAGGCAGTTGCCCCAGAGCCTGGAGCATTGCCAGACGCTGGAATTGCTGCGCATTGCAAGCAACCGTTTCGAAGATGCTCCTGAAGTCATCTTCCGGCTGCCTCGCCTGGCATGGCTGGCGTTGGCAGGTAACCCAATGACTCAAAAACAGGAGCTGGATACGATTTCAGGGCATGGGATTGAGCCCATTTTCTATCAAAATCTGCAAATCACCGGCAAGCTGGGCGAAGGCGCCAGCGGCCATATCTACCGCGCCAGCCTCAACGGGCAGGATCTGGCACTCAAGGTTTTCAAGGCCGCCCAGACCAGCGACGGCACGCCGCAATCCGAACTGGCGGCAGGCATTGCGGCAGGACAGCACCCTCATCTGCTGACGCCGCTGGCGCAGGTTCTGGGCGCTCCTGACGGACAAATGGCCACGGCCCTGCTGGATTCAGCCATGCACCCGCTGGCCGGGCCGCCCAGCTTCGACAGCTGCACACGAGATGTCTATGACCCCGAACTTCGCCTGCAAGCCGACCAGGCCCAGCAGCTGCTGCAAGGCATACGTTCTGCCATCACCCATCTGCACGGCCGTGGTCTGCTCCATGGAGATCTGTATGCCCACAATATCCTGTGCAATCTGCAGACCGGGCAGGCCGTGCTCAGCGACTTTGGCGCCGCCGCGCTTTTGCAAGGCCTGCCCGAAACGCAGCAAGCGCAGCTGCAGCAGATCGAGCTGCGTGCGCTGCGCCACCTGGAAAACGAGGTTCAGGCTCTTGTCGGCTGAGTCTTATTGCAAGAATGCGGGCTTGGCATAACCCGCAAACTTGCTGTCCACCACGCCCTTGAACTCGGCGGACTTGTAAGCTGCAGCCAGATCCTTGGCCCATTGCGCATCCTTGTCCTTGGTCTTGACGGCCACGATGTTCAGATAATGCTCGGGCGTTTTTTCCAGCAGCACCGAGTCCGACAGCTTCAGGCCCGATGAAATCGCAAAGTTGCCGTTGATGATGGCGTACTGTGCATCATCAAGCGCGCGCGGCAGATGAGCCGCATCCAGGGGCACGAGCTTGATCTTCTTGGGATTGGAGGCCAGATCCAGCTCGGACACGCGCAGCGGGCTCACGCCTTCCTTGAGCCTGACCAGCCCCGCCTGCTGCAGCAGCAGAATGCCCCGAGCCAGATTGCTGGCGTCGTTGGGCAGGGCAATGCGATCCCCCTCCTTCAGGTCGGCCAGGCTTTTGCGCTGCTTGCTGTAGACGCCCATGGGCGCGATCGGCCCCTGTATCAGGGCCGTCAGATCCAGCTTGCGGTCACCTTTGAATTGATTGAAATACACCTCGTGCTGGAAGAAATTGGCATCCAGCGAACCGTCGGCCAAAGCCAGGTTGGGCTGCACATAGTCGTTGAACTCCACCAGACGCACCTTGTAGCCCTTTTTCTGCAGAATGGGGACGATGCCGTATTGCAGCTGATCAATGTTGGAGCCTGCCGTGCCGCCAATCACCAATTGCTTTTTGCCCGCGTCCTGGGCCGCAGCCGGCAGGGTGCCCATAGCCAGAGCGGCTCCCGCCAGCAGGGTGGTGGCCAGAAGACTGCGGCGGCGGTGCGCTACGGAAAAAAGAGTGGTCATGCTTTGCTCCTCGTTGATGTACTGTGTTTTGATATCAAAGGTCTGACTCTGCATCCATGCAGAGGCCTTTGCAGTATCCAGACAGGGAGAGCAAATTCCAACCAATAAAAACCCATGCTCTTATTTGCTTTTCATCTAAAACCAGCAAATCCACGGGCATGAAAAAAGGGCCGCATCGCGGCCCTTGGCGTCTTCAGTCCAACCCCATCACTTCAGGAAAGCAGGCTTGGAGTAGCCGGGGAACTGGCTGTCCACCACGGCCTTGAACTCTGGCGAGCGGTAGGCAGCGGAAAGATCCTTGGCCCACTGGCTGTTTTCGTTGCCGGTCTTCACGGCCACCACGTTCAGGTACAGATCGGGAGTCTTTTCCAACACCACGGCCTCGCTCAGCTTCAGGCCCGAGGAAACGGCAAAGTTGCCATTGACCACCACATAGTCGGCGTCTTCCAGCACACGCGGCAACTGGGCTGCCTCCAGCGCCACAAACTTGAGCTTGTGGGGATTAGCGGCCAGATCCAGCTCGGAGATACGGGCCGGGTTCACCCCTTCCTTGACCTTGACGAGGCCTGCCTGCTGCAACACCAGCAATGCACGCGCCAGGTTGCTGGGGTCATTGGGCAGAGCCACCTTGGCGCCACTCTTGATATCGGCCAGAGACTTGTGCTTTTTGCTGTACACACCCATGGGTGCCACCGGGCCCTGGGCAATCGCAGTCAGCGCCAGCTTGCGATCCGTGGTGAACTGATCGAAATAGGCACGGTGCTGGAAGAAATTGGCATCCAGCGAGCCATCGGACAGCGCCAGATTGGGCTGCACATAGTCGTTGAACTCGATCAGCTTGATCTGGTAGCCCTTTTTCTGCAGCTGGGGCACTATGCCTTTTTGCAGCAGGTCGTAATTGGAGCCGGCGGTGGCGCCAATCAGCAGGTTCTTTTTGGCCGGGTCCTGTGCCAGAGCAGGTACACCGGCAGTCGCCAGCAATGCTACTGCGGCAGTGGCCAGAACGGCACGGCGGCTGGCAGCAAAAGAAAAATGGGCGGGCATGGATCTCTCCTGGAATTGGATACACGTGGGCAGCACGGCTCTCATTTGTTTACCGAGCTGCAACAATGTGAGCAAGTATGACCCCTACACGGGCAAACCCTAAAGAATAAAAAACCATCTGTTTATCCATAAAAATATATAAGAAATACAAGGAGTACTGGCATGAGCGCTTTTTCAACTATTGAGGATCTGCTCGCGCACGAAGGCCATATCGGCCGTGTGCAGGGCATTTCCGTGGGCCATTTCAGCGACTCGCACCGCCCCACGGGCTGCACCGTCGTGCTGTGCCCCCAGGGTGCCGTGGGCGGTGTAGATGTGCGCGGCGCAGCCCCTGGCACGCGCGAGACCGATTTGCTGCACCCCAGCAATCTGGTGCAGGAGGTCCACGGCATCATGCTGGCCGGCGGCAGTGCCTGGGGGCTGGACGCAGCCACAGGGGCCGTGCGCTGGCTGGAAGAGCAAGGTGCCGGCCTGAATATCGGCGTGGGCCGGATTCCGCTGGTGCCGGCAGCCGTGTTGTTTGACGTAATGATGGGCGATATGCGCATACGCCCCGATGCTGCGGCCGGCTATGCCGCCTGCCGGAATGCGGGGCAGGACTCCGGCACCGGGCGACCCGCCGAGGGCAGCGTAGGCGCTGGCGCTGGCGCCGTGGTGGGCAAGGTCTTCGGCCACGAGCGCGCCATGAAGGGCGGCATAGGCACGGCCAGCTTTACTGTCGATGGCGTCACCGTAGGAGCCATCATTGCCTGCAATGCGCTGGGCGATGTATTCAACCCCTTCAACGGTGAGTTGCTGGCCGGGGCACGCACGGCAGACGGCCTGCAATTGCACGGCACCCGCGATGCCTTGCTGGCGGGCGAAGAGCCCAGGCCGATTCTGGCCGGCAGCAACACCACGATAGGCGTCGTAGCGACCGACGCCGCTATCACCAAAGCCCAGGCCCACCGCCTGGCCGTGGTAGCCCATGATGGCCTGGCACGTGCCATCAACCCCGTGCACACCATGAGCGATGGCGACAGCCTGTTTGCCCTGGGCACGGGCCGCAGCGGAAAATCGCCGGGAATGATGACGCTGAGCACCTTGGCGGCCGAAGCCGTGGCCATAGCCACCGCACGCGCCGTCTTGCTGGCTCAATCGGTACAGATCGAAGGCCAGACGACACTACCCAGCCACCGGGATTTACGCGCAAGAAGCTAGGCCATCGCCTCAAGTCGCCGCAACTGCCCCTGTGTCAACAATTTATCGCGCATGCGGCGCGTCATGGACTGGGTGCTTCCGTCTTCGGCGGTAAACAGAAACAGGCTTTGCTGCGGGCTGACCCAGGTGAGCTTGGTGCGCAGCTGCTGGCGCTCGTTGCACAGCTCCACCCAGGTGCCCAAAGGCCATTCGGCAACATCAGCAGGCTTGCTCTGCCCCATGGATGCATGCGTCGGCATGGGAGCAGAAACAACTGCTTCAGTCTCGTCCAATGGAGCACTGACTATCTTTTGCGGCGCTGTGGTCTTGAAGACAGGTCCTGAGGAATGGGTTGCAGCCTGAACCTGCGCCTCTCGCATCACGGCCACTGATGGCGGATCCTCGACTCTGTCGGTCAGTACCGGCAAGGTGATATCCAGTCCTGCGCGCACGGTTTCTGAGGCGCCATCCAGCCCCGCCAGCACGCTGGGCAGTTCACCAAGTACATCCACCCTGGCAAATTCGTCGGAGCCGGACTGGCCCGCAGCCTCGGCCGCATCCAATACCCGCTGCTGAAGGCTTCCCAGCCGGGCCGCCAGTGCGGCGATTTCGACATCCGTGCGGCCCACGCTGCGCAAGCCTCGCGCCAGGCGGCGCTGCAACTTGGGCGCCATGGCCACCAGCCGCGTCACATCCTGAGCGGCCTGCGGCGACACGCTCCACAGCAGGCTGGGCACCAGCGCCAGATAGCCACCCGGGTCGCGCTCCTGCCCTGGTTCGGCCCGCAGCTGTGCCTGGGCAATCACACCGGCCCACGGGCCGGTCACAAAATCCAGAATATCTTCAGGCACACCCTTGGCACTGGGCAAGCTGCGAATCATCTGCGCCAGTTGCAGGGCATCGGGCTTGATCTGCTCGATGGCGCTCACAACTTGGCGATCGACCAGCCCCAGCGCCGAGCTCATCAGCCCTTGCCGCGTGGAATGCTCGACTTCGGTATGCTGGCTCAGCGCCGCAATGCGGCTCATACGACCTTCCGGCGGCCACTGCTCGCGCACAAATTGCAGCACTCGGGCAAATACATTGGCATTTGCCTGCCCTGCACTAGCCAACTGGTTCGCCGCAGCCTCTGCCACGGTGATGAAGTGGGCAAATCCCAGAGCAGATTCGCTGGCAAACCAGAGACTGCGAGCCGTCAGCTCGTCCAGCAACTGCCGTGCCGGGTGCAAGCGATCTTCAAAGAAAACACCGTCTTGCGCCACCAACTGGCTCAACATGGGTTCAAGCCGCAACAAGACCCGCTGCACCGGCGGCAGCAGGCGGCCGTCGCTGGTCATATGGCTCATCATTCGCTGCAGCGTGCGTATCTGAATCAGAGCACTGGGCGCCTGACTGGGCTGTGGTGCGCGCAATCCCCTCAGAGCACTGGGTACCCAGGGTTGTTGCGAAGTCTGCAGCGCATTGGCCGAATACGAAGTCCAGCCTGGCTCCAGCCCCGAATCTTGCACAGGCGCGATAGAGGCCGGCTCGGTCGCCGGCCAACCCGCCAGCATGGAGTCCGTCAGCGACTGGGGCACGGTGCAGCGCGAATCATCAATCCAGCGCAGATCTGAGGCCAACTCCTGCAACAGCCGCAAGGTCAACAGGCATTGAGGCCGGGTGTCACCGTCCGCGCCATAGCGAGCAGGCTGCACGCCATGCTGGCGCAGCAAATTGGCAGCACGGGAATATTCAGAAGCCAGAATCGAGCCCAGCTGCTGCGACATGAATTCATGCCAGCAATCGGCCACTTCCGTGGCGGGCTGAACAGCCGTCAACGACTGGCTCAAAGCGCGTACATAGTTCTCCAGCCGCAGCGGATTGCACTCTGGCCGAGCGGATTCAAGCCCCTGAGCGCCGCTCATCAACGCATCCAGATCGGCCAGCGCCAGCTCGACCTGGGGCTCGACCATCTGCACCAGCTTGTGCTCGGCCTTGAGCTGGCGGCTGGCCGACTCGGCCATGGCCGCCAATGGCAAAAGCCGGCCAGTGACAGTATCCAGCGTCTGTGCAGAAAAGGAAAAAGGTTGGCGCGCTGACAGTACCAGCGCCTCCAGCAAATTCTGCGGGAAGCTGCTGATCACCGAGGCCCGGTGCTGCTGCAGGTTATGCAGCGCAGCGCCGAGCACATCGCGCCTTACAGAGTGGGAACCCGTCGAAAGCGATTGCTCCAACGCATATTCGGTGCGCTGCAACAATCGCAGCGCGAATGCATCAGCGCCACGCACCACCTGGACAAGGCAGGTGCGCAGCACGGAAACGGATGCATGTGCGAGGCTCATAGCCCCTAAGAATACCCGCTCCAGCCGCTGCTGGAGACATTTTGATGCTTACTTCAACGCCTTGTAACGCATGCGCTTGGGCGCAGCACCTTCCTCACCCAGTCGTTTCTTCTTATCGGCTTCGTACTCCTGGTAGTTGCCATCAAAGAATACCCACTGGGAATCGCCTTCGGCGGCCAGGATATGCGTGGCAATACGGTCCAGGAACCAGCGGTCATGCGAGATGACCATCACGGTACCGGCATATTCCAGCAGCGCGTCTTCCAGCGCACGCAGGGTTTCCACGTCCAAGTCATTGGAGGGCTCGTCCAGCAGCAGCACGTTGCCGCCTTGAATCAGCGTCTTGGCCAGGTGCAGGCGACCGCGCTCGCCACCGGAGAGGTTGCCGACCTTCTTTTGCTGGTCTTGGCCGTTGAAGTTGAAGCGGCCCGCGTAAGCGCGCGACGCCATGGTGAACTTGCCCACGGTGATCATGTCCAAACCGCCGGAGATGTCTTCCCACACGGTCTTTTCGTTGGCCAGTTCATCACGGTGCTGGTCCACAAAGGCCATCTTCACGGTCTGGCCGATATCCACCGTACCTGAATCAGGCTGCTCCTTACCCGCTATCAGCTTGAACAGAGTCGACTTACCGGCACCATTCGGTCCGATGATGCCGACGATGGCACCAGCGGGAATGTTCATCGAAAGGTTGTCGATCAGCATGCGGTCGCCAAAGGACTTGGAGACATTGGTGAACTCGATGACCTTGGAGCCCAGACGCTCGGCCACAGGAATGAAAATTTCCTGTGTTTCATTGCGCTGCTGGTATTCGTAATCGCTCAGCTCTTCAAAGCGCGCAATACGGGCCTTGGACTTGGCCTGACGCCCCTTGGCGTTCTGGCGCACCCACTCCAGTTCCTTCTTCAGGGCCTTGGCACGGGCTTCTTCGCCCTTTTGCTCGGCTTCCAGGCGGTTGCCCTTCTGGATCAGCCAGTCGGAGTAGTTGCCCTTGTAGGGAATGCCGTGTCCACGGTCCAGTTCCAGAATCCATTCGGCCGCGTTGTCGAGGAAGTAGCGGTCGTGGGTAATGGCCACCACGGTGCCGCTGAAGCGGTGCAGGAACTGCTCCAGCCAGTCCACGGACTCGGCGTCCAAGTGGTTGGTCGGCTCGTCCAGCAGCAGCATGTCTGGCTTGGACAGCAGCAGCTTGCACAGGGCAACGCGGCGCTTTTCGCCACCGGAGAGCTGACCCACGATAGCGTCCCATGCCGGCAGGCGCAGTGCATCCGCAGCGATTTCCAGCTGATGCTCGGAGTCCGTTCCCGCAGCAGCGATGATGGCTTCCAGCTCACCTTGCTCGGCAGCCAGGGCATCAAAGTCCGCATCTTCTTCTGCGTAAGCTGCGTACACCTCTTCCAGACGGGCCTTGGCATTGTTCACCTCGGCCATGGCTTCTTCCACAGCCTGGCGCACGGTGTGTTCGGGATTGAGCTGAGGCTCCTGGGGCAGGTAGCCGATGGACAGGCCCTGCATGGGGATGGCTTCGCCTTCATACTCCTTGTCCACACCGGCCATGATCTTCAACAGCGAAGACTTGCCCGAGCCGTTCAGACCCAGCACGCCGATCTTGGCGCCGGGGAAGAAACTCAGGGAAATGCCTTTCAAGATCTGGCGCTTGGGCGGCACCGTCTTGGTCAGCTGATTCATCGAAAAAACGTATTGAGCCATGTCCGAATTGCTTTGAGTTACTTGGATTTATGCAAAAAAGTGTGCCGCTTTACACGGCAATCAAACCATGATTATCGGTGCATGCGACAATACCCCTCGCAACAGGCGTCCAGTTGCCTGCTGCAGCAGCACTTCAGCTGGGGACAAAGGAAGCGTTTCCAAGCTCCCAACACGCAAACTATATCTGCCTACAACTGGCCAGGCACCCCACGGGTGCCATGACAGGCTGATACCCCGCGCCCAGGATTGGCGCAATTGATCACAATGACATTTGAAGAACTGAATCTGGCACCCGCCATTCTGAAGGCCGTACAAGAACAGGGTTATGAAAACCCGACTCCCATTCAGGCACAGGCCATTCCTCTGGTTCTCGCCGGGCACGATCTGCTGGCCGGCGCCCAGACCGGTACCGGCAAGACTGCCGCCTTCACGCTGCCCATGTTGCAGCGCCTGGCAAGCGGCACAGCGCCCAAAAACAAGTTTGGCGGCAAGGGCATCCGCACTCTGGTGCTGACCCCTACCCGCGAACTGGCGGCCCAGGTGGAAGAAAACCTGCGTAGCTACGCCAAATATCTGGACATTACCTCCACCGTGATTTTTGGCGGTGTCGGCATGAAGCCGCAGATCGCACGCATCGAAAAAGGCGTTGACGTTCTGGTTGCCACGCCAGGCCGTCTGCTGGACCTGGCTGGTCAGGGTTTCATGGACCTGTCCACCGTCGAGATGCTGATCCTGGACGAGGCCGACCGCATGCTGGACATGGGCTTCATCCATGACGTCAAGAAGGTTCTGGCTCTTGTGCCCAAGGACAAGCAAAGCCTGCTGTTCTCTGCCACCTTCAGCGATGAAATTCGCGAGCTGGCCAATGGTCTGCTGCGCAACCCCCAATCCATCCAGGTCACGCCGCGCAACACCACCGTGCAGCGTATCAAGCAGGTCATCCACCCCGTGGGGCGCGGCAAGAAAAAGCAGGTGCTGCTGCACATCATCCAGGAAAACAACTGGAGTCAGGTGCTGGTGTTCACTCGCACCAAGTTTGGCGCCAACAACGTGGCCGAGTACCTGACCAAGAACGGCGTTTCCGCCATGGCCTTGCACGGCAACAAGAGCCAGAGCGCCCGTACTCAGGCCTTGGAAGGCTTCAAGACAGGCGAACTGCGCGCGCTGGTGGCAACCGATATCGCGGCACGCGGCATCGACATTGATGAACTGCCCAATGTGGTGAACTACGAGATCCCCAATATCTCGGAAGACTATGTACACCGTATCGGCCGTACCGGCCGTGCCGGCCGCGAAGGCAACGCAGTCAGCCTGGTCTGCATGGACGAAGAAGGCTTCATGATGGATATCGAGCGCTTTACCAAGCAGGAGATTCCGGTGCAGCCCATCGAAGGTTTTGGTCCTGAAGAAGGCGAAATCGCCGAGCCCATCGCCATGGGCCGACAGACCCTGTGGGGTGGCGCTGGCAAGCCTCCCAGCCGCGATGTAATGCAGGCAGCTGCCAAGGCAGCCCGCCAGGAAATGATGGAGCGTATCCGCTCCAACAAGACTCCCAATGGCAGCCGCGGTGGTCGCCGTCCTGCTGCAGATGCCCAGCAAGGCGAAGCAGAAGGTGAAGCACAGCAACGCCCCGCACGCCAGCACAAGCCTCGCAGCAACAGCCGCGTCAACAGCCAGCGCGGCCAGGGTCAGCAAGCAGTGGAACGTGGCGAACGCAACTCCGATCGCAGCACCGAGCGCAGCAACTCGTTTGGCCAAAGCGACCGCGCTCCACGCCCCCAAGGCAATAGCGATCAACAGCGAGCCCCCAAACGCGGCGGCGCCCGCCAGTTCGGTGATCGTGAGCGCGGCAACCGCTACGACGACCAGCCCCCCCGTGCCGATGCGCACCTGGGTACGCAGCAAGGCCACGCCCGCCACAACGGCGCGCGCGGCAGCAACGCTGGTGGCCAGCCAGATCCTATGCGCACCAGCGTGGACAGCATGGCCGACCGTGGTCGCCGTGGCGGCTTTGGCGGCGGTCGTGGTGGCTTTGGCGGAGGCAATCGCGGTGGCAACCGTGGGGGCTTTGGCGGCGGTTACGGCCGTTAATCCACGGCGTCTATGGCTGAAGGTGTGAAATCACCTTCAGCCCAACCTCCTGAAGGGCTGCAATCTCCAATATTGCAGCCCTTCTGCTTTTTCCAGCTGCAGCATCGCTGCGCGCTGACAGCCGACAGCAAGCCAGCCGACCTAATATGGGTTCCAGATGTGCGAAGCTCGAGCTTTCGCTCTTGGCATGTTCTTTTTATCTGCGTTGAACTTATGACATTTCTTACCAAGCCTGTTTTCTCTCATGCCAAGCGCACGCAGTCCGTCTGGACCCAAAGCATGCTCAAGCTGACGACAGTGGGCTCGGCAGTGCTGTTGACGGCCTGTGCCAATGTGCAGCTGCCGCCCTGGACTGGCATGTCAGGCCCGGCACCGGCCCCAACCCCTTCCGCAGCAAGTTCTCCTGCCGCCCCTTCGGTGATCAGCCAAGCGGTTGCCCCTACGCCACAGCTGACAGCCCTGCCCTATAACCCGGCCATCGAGTCTCGCTTTACCGACCCCACCACTCTTTATGACACACCGGGTCTGGGTAGCGGGCGACAACAGTTCAGCACGCAGACAGAAATTTCTGCATGGCTGCAATCAATGAGCAGCAAGGCCGGTAACGGCTCGCAACTGTCCACCGTCACTATCGGCACCTCTCAAAGAGGGCTACCGATTCAAGCACTTATTGCGACTCAGGGCCAAAGCACCCAGGCAACAGCCATCAACAGCAGCGGCAAACCCACCGTGCTTTTGGTCGGCGGCCAGCGTGGCGACGAACCCGCCAGCACTGAGGCCCTGCTGGTCGTCGCACGCGAACTGAGCCAGGGCGGCCTGCTGGCGCCCTTGCTGCAGCAGACCAACATCATCATCGTACCCCGGGCCAATCCTGATGCGGCAGGCACGGCCAGCCACGTCACAGCAGATGGCACAGACCTCGTTCACGATCATTTGCTGCTGAGCACTCCGGAAGCACAGGCCCTCGCCCGCCTGACCCGTAACTACCGGCCTGCAGCTGTGATTGATCTACGTGAATTTCCAGCAGCTGGCACGTTGCTGCAGAAATTTCAGGCCGTGCAGCGCTACGACGTACTGCTGCAACCCGCTGCCACGGCCAATGCACACGAATTTGTCAACAAGGCAGCGCGAGAGTGGTTCAGTCAACCCATACGCAACGCTCTCAAGCAGGCAGAGCTCAGCAATGAATGGTTTTTTCAGCCCAGCGCTCAGCCTGAGGACAAATCAATGTCCATGGCCGGTTTGACTGCCGACACTCTTGCCAACACCAGCAGTCTCAAAAACTCTGTCGCTCTGCTGATAGCCAGCCGCGGCTCCGATCTGGGGCGCCTGCACATTCAGCGCCGCGTGCACAGCCTGGTCACTGCGGCAACTGCAGCACTGCGAGCCACGGCCGAGAAATCAAAAAACCTGAAGCAGGTCGAATCCTTTGTGTCCCGCGACATTTCCGCTCTCGCTTGCCGCAACACCCTGACCATCCAGGCCAAACAAACACCTGAGCAGCGCACCATCCGCATGCTGCAGGCCGAATCCGGCCAGGAAATCGAAGCCCGTGTGGACTGGAATTCATCGCTGAACATAAAGCCCGAACAAAGCCGTCCCCGCCCATGCGGTTACTGGCTGTCGGCTGACTCAGGGCGAGCCGTCGACCGTTTGCGCCTGCAGGGGGTGCAAGTCATGCAGATTGCAGAATCTGGTCAGATGCTGGCAGAAAACTACACCCCATCCCGTACCGTCAGCAACACCCCTGTGCTGACACGTGGCGCCATTGAAGCGCCAATGGGCAGCTACTACATCACCCTCAACCAGGCAAAAGCGCATTTGGCGACTGCAGCCCTCGAGCCTGACACACCTTTCAGCTATGTAAGCAAAAGCCTGATTACTGCCCCCACGGACATTGCACGCGTCGTCGCCGCACCATCGGTCGTTTTTGAAGAAGAAATGGAATGAAAATATAGAGGCAAGATCGCAGAGTCTTAAGAGTGGCTAACACTACTTGGTCAGAGCCCCCGCAAAGCAGTTATGCTCGCTGCCCTCATGGCACGACGACCCGTAAGCAAAGAACTGTGGCGACAGCTACAACCCCTTATCCCAGCCTTCGTGCCTTCTGCCAAATGCGGTGCGCGCAAGCTCGCAGTCAGCGACGAAGCTGCCCTCAACGGCATCCTGTTCGTTCTGCAAACAGGTATCCCATGGGAAGAGCTTCCCTAATCCCTTGGTTACGGCAGCGGCATGACTTTCTGGCGGCGCTTGCGCGACTGGAATACCGCTGGCGTCTGGGAGCAGTTGCACCAGGCCATGCTGACTCGCTTACGTGAACATGACCAGATCGATTGGAGCCGGGCCAGCATTGATGGCTCCTCAGTACCAAGCCCCCGGGGGGCCAGGAAACGGGCCCTAACCCCACGGACAGAAGCAAGCTCGGTTCCAAGCGACACATCGTTGTAGATGCCAGAGGCATCCCGTTGGTGATCTTGGTCAGTGAGGCGGGGCGAACCGGCACGATTCCAAAATGTTCAAGAAGTGCGTGGACGCGATTCCTGCGATTGCAGGCTTGTCAGGGCGTCCCCGTAAAAGACCATCGAAACTGCACGCTGACAAAGGCTACGAATTCAAGCGATGCCGAGACCACCTAAGGCAGCGGGGCATCATCGGCCGGATTGCTAGGCGAGGCGTTGAGAGTAGCGAGCGACTGGGCAAGCATCGCTGGGTGGTGGAGCGGACGCACAGCTGGTTTGCAAGTTTTGGCAAGCTGCGAATCCGTTTTGAAAGACGACTGGATATCCACGAGGCGCTGCTGAAACTGGTAGCAGCGATCATCTGTGCGCGCTTCGTGGATCGGTGGTGTTAGCCACTCTAAATGCACTCTGCAGCACACTGCTGATGCAGAAGCAAAAAGCCCATTCATGCAATTGCATGAATGGGCTTTTTCTTCGCTTGGCCTGCCCGACAGGGATCGAACCTGTGACCCACAGCTTAGAAGGCTGTTGCTCTATCCAACTGAGCTACGGGCAGATGATTGATTTCACTAGGTTTTTTCGGTCTAGCCTCAACCTAGATTTGCGGAGCGCTCCGCATCGATCATTTCTCGTTTGATATGACCGGTCGTTATTATGCACCGGATAACAACCCTCTCTGACTTTGCCTATGCTCGCCTCAGCCCTCATCTGCCTTGTTGTCGAGGTCTCAGACGGCGACACCCTGACAGCCCGATGCGGTGAGCCAGGGCAAGACGAACAAGTCAAGGTGAGACTTCAGGGCATCGACGCCTCTGAGTTGTTCTCAGCCGGTGCCTCAGAGTTCAGGACTGGCGCAACTGTTTCGGGCCCTGTAGCTTTGCGCTGAGCCTTCTCAGCCTTCTTTTTCTTCTTCTCGAGCTCCCGCTGCCTTTTTTCGAATTGATAGTTGGGTTTTGGCATCAGGCGTTTCCTTAGTGGTTTGAGTTACCCACCATACCCTATGAACCGTCCCGGGAGGCCTTAATTCGCCCGGAACTGTTTTTTGTTTTGCTTCCTGCTCAGCTTGACGACATGCATGCCGATGCCAAGGATGAGCGTCACAAGCATGGACGTTGCGAGCTTGCCATCAGCCAGCGCAACCACACACTAGTTCTCACTCCTCAAAACCGCACCTCATAGAAGGCCCGCCAGCGGCCTGCAAGCCGTAACAATCGGCCCACTCACTGAAACAAAAACGCCCTCGAACTGAGGGCGTTTTCTTGAGTTTGAAGCTAGATCAGTAGCCGCCGCCATAGCCATCGTTGCCATAGCCAACATTTGGACGAGAGCTGGCGCGGAATTCGCGGTTGCCACCGAATCCACGACCTTCTTCACGAGGTTTCGCAAGATTGACAACGATCGAACGTCCATCAACGGACATGCCATGCAAAGCAGAAATAGCTTCCTGACATTCGTCGGCAGACGTCATTTCTACGAACGCAAAGCCTTTGGAGCGTCCGGTTTCACGATCCATCATGACTTTGGCAGAGGTAACAATTCCGAACTCAGCAAAGTTGCTTCGCAGGTTGGAGTCAGTCACGGAGTAAGGCAGGTTGCCAACGTAAATTTTGGTGCTCATAGGAGCCTTTTCTAATGGTGACGCGTCAAGGATTGATGCATCGTTTGAATGTGGCAGTGGGAATGGGAATCCACGGCAACCGGAGGATGAAGTTACGAGCTCGTTAGCGGCTCAGCACGTCGATGGCTGCATGGAGGTATGCAACCAGCCTTGCGTTACAGCAAAGATCTTTGCTGCTTCGGTCGAGGCGAATGTTTTGTCAAAGCGAAAAACACGGCAGTAACTGCTGTTGTGCCTAGTGCGCTGAAGTGCGAAGGAAGCTTGAAAGCGACCGCAATTGGTCTTGTGTGATGTGGGCGTAACGAAGTACTTGCCCATAGCGATAGGAGTCAGTGGAATCTAGTTCAATCAGAGCAGGCCGAGCGACCCGCATGAGCTTTCGATGACTCGATTGGCTGCTGCTCTACAGCCAACGGTGCGAGATGTCTCGCGAAAAATTTCTTGCCGGACGACATTTTTGTCTCCCGGAAGACGCTGCAAGACGACTAGTTGAAGTATGCAGCTGCCGCCTATCATAATACTTTTATATAAAAAGCACAAATTTTATTATTTTTTCTTTGCTTGATGCTCTGCACATCTGCTGGCTACTGCTCCAGCCTCAGCTGGCTCCAGAGTATCGAGCCTCTGCCGTGGGCCAGTTGTAGGCGGCCGTCAGGGACCTAAAGCTCGGCTGGGGCTGCATTAAATATGTCGAATGGCGCTGACACCAACAACTGCCCTGCCTCCCGCACCGTCCCCGCCAACCACTGATCAATATCCTGCATCTCGATCGGGATCACGCTGCGCTTGTCCTGCTGGTCCGATGGCAGCTTGGGGTCTGGCTTGTGCATGCGACTCATCAGCGAATGTGAGTCGGCATTGATGGTCAGCATGGTGTAGCTCTCCACCAGCTCACCGGACGCCGGATCCTTTCAGCGATTCCACAGCCCGGCCAGCGCCCACGGTGCGCCATCGGCCCGGCGAGATCTCCACCACACGTTTTACCTGCCCCTAGCTCGGCTCATTGAACGCCCAACCCAGGAAACGCCCCCCGCAGCAAGGCGTGCCGGTTCGATTCCTGTCTCCGGCACCAGAATTGCTAGTAAACAAGCCATTCCCCACGTAAAGTGGGTAGAAAATCTGAAACGGTTTCTACCCATTTTTTTGCCTGCATCTAAAGTGTAGCGATGCTTGCAGCAACCCTCCTCCGCCTTGTCGTCGGCATCTCAGATGCAACACCCTGGCTGACCACCTGAAAGTAGCCCGGACTCACCAGGGTCTGGGCACGCAAGCTACTCCAAAGTAACGCAGCAACTTTTACCTCATGGCCTATGCATCGCATAGAACTATTCCGTTGACAGAGCAAGCGACGTGTAAACAGGCCACTCCCAATTTTTCTTCTCCGAATGTTCAACCTGAACATGAATGTGTGGAGGCTCACTGATCACACTGCCAAATATGGTGGCGAAAGCCACATCTGCGGCATCCCGTCCCGTGGCGATTCGCATCAGCCCCATGGGAATCGACGTTCCTGATGGGTCAAAAATAAACCAGCGATATCCAAGATAAACTTCCACATAGGCGTGGAAATCGCTTGGACCTAGAGCCGGATCAGCACCATAGTCCGTACCTGTCACAAATCGCGCAGGTAGGTTGATTGCTCTGCAAAGCGCTATCATTAAATGAGCAAAATCACGACACACGCCTACCCGCTCGATCAACGTGTCGACTGCTGAAGTTGTACCAATAGACGTATTCGACCTAAACGTCACGTTTTGCCGCACCCAATCACAGATCGCTTGGGCTCGGGCGTAGCCTTGCGGCAGATGACCAAACCGGTCGACCGCAAACTTCGACAATCGATCTGACTGACAGTAGCGGCTGGGATAGACGTATTGCAGCACCTCTAACGGCAACCGCCGAACAGGCACCTCTGAAACGTATCCTGGCTCAGCTTTGTGGTGAGAAATCTCTACGATGGCCTCGTAATGCACAGTCAGTGTGCCAGGCCTAGCGCTGACCCTTAGACAACGTTGCGTGACGTCTTGACACTGTTGAATCTCCCAATCAGCACTTGCCTCACCTACTGTCAAATGCTCAGATGACACTTGTTGATGAGAAGTATTAGCAGCATGTATGTAGAAGAAAAAATCTGCACCGTGCTCTAAAACTTGATAGTTCAACTTCAGTTGGAAATTAAGTCTGATCATCGCAATCCCGGGCAACCAGAACATCAAGGAAAATTCCTGTCGCTGATCAAATATCCGTCTGCGCCGCGCATTCTGGATTGCCATTGAATATGCGCTTCAAGCAGTATCTCCGGTAATGCTTACCGCATACTCGGAGGTGTAACAAACTTCTTGCGGCAGAAGAGCAATCTCATAGATTCTTCACCTCCGCCAAGACCAGTATCTTTCGCCCATTGAATCTCAATGCGCGATAGTGAAATCAATAAATCCACGCTCAACTGAGGTCGAAACAAGCTTTACCTTCACTTTTTGACCAACATTGAGAGTAGGGAGATCTCCCTTCACGCGACCTTCTGCGGGAGGTGTAAAAATACGCACCCAAGTGCCGCGCTCCCCGGCGCCAATGATGAGCCCAGCAAATACTTCACCTATGCGATGGTGCAATAGCAGAGCCGCCTCCGACTTGCGCACCTGTCTTTCTACTTTTTGTGCTGCATCCTCTTGAGTGGTGCAATGCGTGGCAAGAGCCTCCAACTCCTCATAGGTGTAGGGTGACTTTTCCCCAGCAAGTGCGGCTTTTAGTAGACGCAAGGTAATCAGGTCTGGGTAACGTCTGTTTGGGGCTGTCGAATGCATGTAGTCTTGCACGGCCAATCCGAAATGGCCAATAGATGGCCCGCGCGGACGCTCCACCACGTACTCGCCTCGCCCCATCAGCTTTATGATCACCAACGACAAGTCCGGAAACCTCAAGGGATCTGCTTGATGCTGCTTTGCAAGAAATGCCTGCAAAGCCTCTCCATCGGGCTCAGCCGGCAAGCTTGATCCATAACTTTCAGCGACTTCAACAATTCTCTGCCACCGCTCTGGTGAACGGACGACCCTTCGCAATGAAGCAGTGCCTTGCGCGGCCAGGAAGCGCGCTGTGCAACCGTTAGTTGCAATCATCAACTCCTCAATCAATTGACGAGCCCGATTGTGTGGCTGTTGACGAATGTCGATGATGATGTCGCCGTCAAACACCGCATGAGGCTGAAAAGTTTCAAACTCCAGCGATCCTTGCGAACGTCTTTGCACTCGCAGCTTCTGAGCAAGCTCATCTTGCATGCTCAGTTGGGTGTCCATCCCCACGACTTTTTGCGCTGGCCCTGGCAACTCCCCGACCCCCTCGAACCATTCCGACACTGCGTCGTATGCGAGTTTTGCCTTGTTCCGCACTAAAGCCCGATATATGTTCGATTCAATCAGAAGACCATCGCCGCTGAAGGTCATCTCTGTGATCAGAGCCAAGCGATCTTGATCTTGATTCAAAGAGGTGAGATCTGTACATAGCTGCTCCGGCAGCATGGGAAACACTCGAGCCGAGCTATAGACTGAAGTTGTATTTAACCTTGCATGCTCATCAATCGGAGAGCCTTTCTTGACCACACTGTCAACATCAGACACGGCAACGAAAACCCGAACACTCCCCTGCCCCAGGGGTTCAATTGATGATATTTGGTCGAGGTCACGCGAGTCATCGTTATCGATTGAACACCACAGCAATTGAGTCATTTCATGTATGCCATGACCTGACTCTTTCGCAGGACCAGATACGAGAGACAACTGCTCGAGAGCGCTGTGCGAGAACTCTGCTTCCAAGCCACGGCTATACATGGCCCAAGCAGCTAGGGCTGAGATATTTTCTCTGTGATTTGATAGAACGTCTCGCATAGACCGATGACCTTCCATTATTTATTCAAGTATTTTGAACCTAATTATCTCTTTGTCAAAATTATTTTTATATATATGACATTTTTGAAGTTTTTTTTTCAGGAATACAACTTCGCTAAAATACAAATCTAATAGTTCTTCAAACTTTAAATCATATTAATCAATCAAATAAATACTTAATAAACTAAATGATTATATTTCAAAATGTATTTTTGACACAAAATAATAAATAGAAGTAATATTTCGTAGTATTTTGATTTAAATAAGAATAATAGAGTAACCTCATAAGAAAAAATTCAAAATAGAAGGCGAAATATTTAAAAATGAATTTACTTCAACCGAGAGAAATCATGCGCATCCCTTCATTCTTATCCACCATAGATACCGACTATGGAAAACCATTTGAAGGTGGATTTTATGGTGGAGTGATAAATATTAATTCACATATCTATGCGATAGTATGGGCACCAAAATCCACTCAGATCAAAGCGGAAATTGACGTTGAGAAAGCGAATGCATTTGATCCTGCAGACAGCTACAGCAATACTGTCGCTTTAGCAGATGCGGGAAGCCCGCTTGCTAGAGCCGCACTTGCCGCAAACATCAATGGCTATAACGATTGGCTGATACCAGCACGCGACGTATTGGAGCTAGGCTATCGCATGCTAAAGCCATCGAAAAATCAGAACTATGCGAACTGGTTCGATGGTGTGAATCGCAACAGTCTTCCCGAGGGGAAGCACTATTCTGAATCTTACCCAGCTCAAACCATCGCATCAGATTTCCTTGACGGAGGATCTGAGTCATTCGATCTTGCCTGGTACTGGTCTAGTAGTCTGCACTCCGGAGGGGTAGCGTTCTGTCAGCATTTCGAAGATGGCTATCAAAGTCACTATCACTCTGTGTCAGCGGTAGGCCTTGCCAGGTTTGTGCGCTTGACCCAAGTTCCAGTCCAAGCCCTGACAACTACGACCATAGACACACAGTCCATCAATTTGCACCATTGACTCATAGGAATTGGCCGGACAGCGCGACAGGTTGCCGTATTAGTTGCGTGTGCATTGACTGAGGCGCTGTCAGCGTAGCTGCCTGCTTACAGACTGGCATGGCTACTATGGCGCTCCAGCTCTTTATTCTCAGGCTGCGCCTTTGCAAGGTAAGTCCAATGAAGCATCCCAATTGAAATCGACCCCAACACCACGGGCGTGATGATTTCGGTCGATGGGACGGATATGCCTTTGGTCGAAGGCTACTAGTCCACTCTGGGCATCAACACGCCGACCTCAAAAAATAAACAATAATGCTTGCATAATATAAGCATTTTTGTTTATACTTGCGCCATCGCAACAAAAGAAAGGTGGTCGTGAAAATCAGCGAATTCAAGCGGTGGCTTGAAGCGCAGGGGGTCAGAGTCGAGAACGGTACGAATCACTGGAGGCTGTACCACAACGGCAAAGTAAGCACCCTGCCAAGACACCCAAGTAAAGAGCTGAAGGAAGGCACAAGACGCGCAATCCTGAAGCAACTAGGAATCAACTAAGGAGGCAGGCCCGAAGGGGCCTAGCCTGAATTCCTGAGCTTCACGACCACTAGATGGGAAACAACATGCAAAAGTACCCTGCTCGCTTCGATCCCGCCGACGAAGGGGGCTACACCGTCAGCTTCCGGGATATTCCGGAAGCCCTTACCCAGGGAGATGATCTCGCGGAAGCCGAGTCAATGGCCCGGGACGCGCTGGTCACGGCCATGGACTTCTACTTTGAAGATGGCCGCGCCGTACCGGCCCCCAGCAAGCCCGAAAAAGGCGAGCGCCTGGTGGAGCTGCCCGCCAGTGTCGCGGTCAAGGTGGCCCTACTCAATGCCCGGCTGGCCACCGGTGCGCGCCCTGCAGACGTGGCCCGCGCGATGGGTGTGAAGCCCCAAGAAATGACCCGCGTTTTTGACTTGGGCCACGCCACCAAGATCGACACCGTAGCTGCCGCACTGGCTGCCATGGGGTATGAGTTAGAACTGAATGTCCGGCGAGTAAAGTAGCAAATGGGTCGGCCCTCCATGGATTCGCCTGTGCATATCTCCTCGACTCGCTGGCTGTTGTTACTTGGAGTTGATGGACTTTTACTGGTCACGCTTTGGTATGAACATCTACATCCACGCTCTGCCCAATTTGCACTAGGCTCCCTCTTGGCAACCTTCGTCACTATCAATGCTTGGGTTGCTGGGCTTAGATGGGCCTGGCTTACTTGGCGAGTTCACAAGGTATTTGGTTCATCGATTCGCCACCTTCCATCACCATTGCCACCAACTACATACCGGCTGGCTAGTGGTTTCGGTGATTTATTGATCCTACTGACGTTACTGTGGACCCGTCAGTTCTGGCTTGCCGCAGCATACGGCCTGTGTGCTCTAGGTGTGCAGATTGCGCACTGCCTGTTAAGTCGTTGGCGCAAAAAACCGAGCGGGCTTAGCACTCTGTAGCACGGTGCACCATACGGCACAGGGGTTTCGTCATTTCAGATGCTCCCTGCAACTAGCCAGGGCGGCGACCAGCTTTACCTCGTATGCCTCGCGGCGGTCGATCTCTGCCAGGGAAGCGCGCAGCAGCACGAAAGGCGGCACTCCGGGTGCCAGAGCCTCAGTGGGCATCACTGGGCGCACTGGCTCAGCCACTTGGCACGGCACGGGCACAGCGATGTTGA
>NZ_BBXH01000010.1:0-78119 GCF_001010305.1 Comamonas sp. E6 | reverse complement strand
TACGTCGATCAAGGCCATCACTTCGGCGCTGCCGGCCATTTGCGGCACCCATTTGGGCGACACAAACGAAGCCGCTTCGATAAAGCGCAGGCCTGCGCGGCTGAGCTGGTTGATCAGTTCGACCTTGGCATTCAATGGCACAGGCAGCTTTTCGTTTTGCAGGCCGTCGCGTGGCCCGACTTCCACGATCTTGACCCGGCGCTCTGATGCATTCGACATTGCTGCTCTCGCTTTCAGAACAGTTTGAGCAGCGCAGGAACGCTGAGCACGGCTGTGTAATAGCCCATGAACTGCACGCCGGTGTTAAAGCCGAAGGTACGGGAGAGCAGGCCACCCATGAGGCCCATGGTCAAGATCACCAGCAGACCCAGCAGACCGCCTTCCCAGACGCTGATCACGATGATCAGGCCGACAAAGGTGGCAATGATGGCTTCGTGGCTGACTTTGCGCGATACAAACATTGCAGCACGGCGCGCGTAGTTCATTGCAAACGGATAGGACACCACTGCGGCAAGCAACACCGACAACATGCCGTAGCCCAGAAACTCCCAGTGGCTCAGCAGGTTGTGCAGATTGTGGGTCTGGCCCGTAGCAGCATCCACCGTAAAGCGTGGAGGTGCATTGAACAACGGTGCAGCAGGGCCGGCAGCCACAGGACTCAAGGGCAAACCGAAGGCGATCAGCGGGATCAGCGCTTCAGCAATGTAGGTGGCTTCTGTCACGCCGTTACGAGCGCTCAGCACCGTGGTCAGGCGGTGATAAGCGTGTTTGATGCGAGAGCCCACCAACTCGCCCAGCACCACGGTCATGGCCACAGGGCTGAATACAAAGGTTGCGCTGGAAATGGCGGCAGTCGTCAACGTCCAACGTGTCTGGGTTCTATCCAGCACCTTGAGAGGATTGGGGAAATAGCCCGACCAACCTTTGACATCAGGAGCCAGGTTGAACTGGCGAACCTTGTCGCGCAACATGCTCTTGCGTCCTGCGGGCGCCATGACGGTAAAGAGATCGGCGACCAGAGGTCCAATGGCGATACCCAGGAAGTAGCTGATGCTGAGCTTGGTGTCGTACTTGGCAGTCAGTGCCTGCAGAGCCAGAATCACCACCACAAAAGGCACGAGCAAAGCAATTGCACCCCAGCGGCCTTTGGAGAAATAGGCAATCAGCACGGCTGCGGCCAGAAAAATCCAGGGTGCAGTCTTGGTAATGGTTGAGCCGAATGGCGCCAACATCACGGCAAACAGCACCGCCAGCGGCACGGCGACAAAGGCCGCGACGATGGCGCCCGAGACCATTTTGCGCAAGGCAATATGCGGCACGCCAAGTTTGCGCAACAAGTCTGCATCCTGCAGCAAAGGCGTGGCGAGTGTATCTCCGGGGATACCCAGCAGTGCTGTAGGAACGGCGTGGGTCATGTGCTTGGCAACAGCACCAGCCAGAAAGAAGGTAAAGACGCCTGCAGGCGGAACGCCGAGCAAAACGACAAGCAGGGTGAGTGGTGCGAGTGTCGTGGTTTCGTCGGTGCCGGAAACCAGTCCGATTGCAGCAAAGACGATGGCGCCGATCAGGCCCATGCCCGCAGCGACGCCGATTTGTTCAATGAGTTGAGGATCCATGCCGTGTACTCCTAGGGTTATTGGCCATCACGGCTTTGGGGTGTCTTGGGCGTGACGAAAAGCTCGTAGAGCTTGAGTTCCTTGAGCTCCTGCACCACGACTGGGGGCAGGTCAGACACAGAACCCAGACCACCGGGCTGCTGCTCTAGCTCACGCAGCACCTCGGCACGCCATTCAGGGTTGCTGGAGATGTCTTCTTCGGTCACCACACGTTTTGGGGGGAAGATGCGAGCGCAAATAACGCCAGCCAGAACACAGCCGGCCAGACCAGCGAGCATGGCGTAGGCATGAGCCAGCTGTTTGGATTCGACCACCGAGCTCAGCCAACGGCTGGCTGCAAAAAAGCCGAGCACGCTGATCCCGATGCCAATCAGGATGGACCAGCTCAGGTGCTTGAGGTCGACGGTATCACCCCAGACCTCAGCGAGTTGCCAGTGCGAGGCTTGCTTGTCGGAACTCATAGCCTTGTCTCCTTGCTTGTTGTTGTTGTTGTTGTTGTTGTTCCCGTTTCGGGTAAGAAAAGCCTCGCCCGGATGTGCCTGGCGAGGCTGAGGATGCTTAGCGCCGGGCGCGAATTTCTTGCAGCACTTCCAGTGCGCGATCGGTGCGCACGTCATGCTCGGCAGCCAGGCGCTTGGCGACGATCTCTACTTCTTCACCCACGGCTCCTGCGACCAGTGCAATATTGCGAGCGTGAAGTGCCATATGGCCGCGCTGAATGCCTTCGGTGGCCAGCGCGCGCAAAGCACCAAGGTTCTGGGCCAGACCCACGGCGGCGGCAATCTCGCCCAGTTCCTGGGCAGATTTCACTTCCATGATCTTGAGCGCCAGGCGCGCCAGCGGATGGGTCTTGGTGGCACCACCCACCAAGCCCACGGGCATGGGCAGCTCGATGGTTCCCACCAAAGCGCCGGCATTGTCTTTTTCCCAGTGCGTCAGCGAGGTGTATTGGCCGTTGCGGCTGGCATAGGCATGGGCACCGGCTTCCACCGCGCGCCAATCGTTGCCTGTAGCGACGATGACGGGGTCGATGCCGTTCATGATGCCCTTGTTGTGGGTGGCGGCGCGGTAGGGGTCAATGGCTGCGAAAGTGTAGGCGTCGAGCACGCCTTCAATAATTGCCTCGCCGCTGCGCTCTTTGGTGGCCAAGGTTTGTGGGGTCAGGCGTACACGAGCACGGGCCAGGCGCAGATCTGCCAGGTTCGAGAGAATGCGCAGACGCACCGAACCACCGGTAATCTTTTCCACCAGTGGCGAGACTGATTCAGCCATGGTGTTCACGGTGTTGGCACCCATGGCATCGCGCACGTCAACGATCAAGTGCATCACGACCATAGGGCCGCGCGGAGAATCGGGGAAGACATGGATTTCGATGTCCTTGCAGCCACCGCCCAGGCTGATCAGCACCTTGTCTCGGCTATTGGCTTGCGCGAGGATCTCATCGCGGGCCTTGAACAACGCCAGTCTTGCACCATAGGGGTCGCTGATGCCGACGATTTGCACCTGCGCACGCATCAGCGGCAAGGTGCTCGACGTTTCAAAGCCTCCGTCTTCACGGGCCAGCTTGGCCATATACGAAGCAGCAGCAATGATTGAAGGCTCTTCCACTGCGAGCGGAATCAGCACATCGCGACCGTTGATGCGGAAGTTGCCTGCGACGCCCATGGGTAGCTCGAACGTGCCCACCACATTTTCGATCATGCCGTCAGCCAAGGTGACGGGCAGGGCGCCAGCATGGGTCAGTAGATTGCGTTCTTCGGCGCTGAGATTGCATGCGGTGGCGACATGCTCCCAGCGCTGTGCGGGGGTGAGAGCTCGGAAATTGGGAAGACGCGAATCGACGGCCATGAAAACTCCTACAGATCCAAATCTGGATATCAATACAAGGGGACGGTTGGCCGAGAATTTATTCAAACTGTACCTTTAAATACAGGTACAGTTTGCGAGAACAGTACTGCCGCAATGCAGCATTGGACCCATCGGCATACATACTGGCAACTCACGATCTAGGAGACTTGAATGGCGGGTGGCAACAAGCGTCAGGCCCCTATTGCAGAGCGTTTAGCTGATTTGATAGGGCAGCAAATAACCGATGGTGTGTATCGTGCAGGGGACAAGTTGCCATCCTTGCGTGAGCTGGCGCATTTGCACAGTTACGCCAAAAACACCGTGGTTGCCGCCTTTGATCTTTTGGTCTCACGCGGCTTGGTGGAGTCCCGGCGCGGTGCTGGCTTTTATGTTCAACCGCAGGCCCGCCATGCGATTCAGGATGAAGACGCAGGGCAGCTCAATCGCGCGATGGATGTGGTCTGGTTGATGCGCGAGCAACTCAAGACCCAGCCAGATGCTGTCGCGGTTGGCGATGGATTTCCGCCTATAGAGTGGCTGGCCGATATGCGCATGGATCGCTATCACCAGAAAGTGGTGCGAACCGGACTGGGGTCCTTGTTTCGCTATGGCAGCCGCTTTGGCTATGCGCCGCTGCGAGATAGCTTGGTGCGCAAGCTGGGCGTGTTCGGCCTGGGAGTCACACCTCAGCAAATGGTCCTGACCCAAGGTGCGAATGAGGCCATGGATCTGGTGATTCGCTACTTCGTCCCGCCCGGCGCGACGGTGCTAGTAGACGATCCTGGCTACTATTTGCTGTTTGGCAAGCTCAAACTGGCAGGAGCACGTGTGTTGGGAGTCCCCAGGCAAGCCGATGGGCCCGATGTCCAGGCTTTGGAGCAGTTGCTGCTGACCGAGCGCCCGCGCTTGTTCTTTACCCAGTCTCTGGCGCACAACCCCACTGGCTCGGACATCAGCGCTGCCAAGGCTTACCGCGTCCTGCAGCTTGCAGAACGGCATAACCTCTTGCTGGTAGAGAACGACCCATTGGCCGATTTCAAACCAACCTCGTCAGTGCGTTTGTCCACGCTGGACCAGCTGGAACGCACGATCTATATAGGCAGTTTTTCTAAGTCGTTTTCTGCGGCCCTTCGCGTGGGATTCATCGCCTGCAGCGATGCTTTAGCCAGCGACCTGGCAGATTTGCGATCGCTGATCCATGTGAGCGGGTCCGAATACTGCGAGCGCATGGTCGATGTGATGCTCCGCGAAGGCCACTACGAGCGGCATCTCGTGCGCTTGCGCCAGCGTCTGGGCAAGGCAACGCAGCAGGCGCTGGACTGGTTGGAGATGCACGAGTGCGAGGTGTTTGCGCGTAACACTCAATCGCTATACCTCTGGGCCACGTTCCCCGGCAATCCCGATGCCGTGCGTCTGGCCGAGCGTTTGCTCGCCCACAAAGTCACCATGGCTCCGGGCCATGTTTTCAACCTCGATCCGAGCCAGACATCACCTTGGTCGCGCTGCAATGTAGGTGCCATGCTGGACCCCCGCTTTGAGGTGGCCTATCGAGCAATGCAGGAGGTGCGCTGATCGCTTTTGCATAGCTTTGCGGAACTCATTCGTTGGAGTCCCAAAAAGAGAAGTGGCCTCGGTCGAGACCCGCTGTCCCTTGATTGATCAACGCTACAGACTTATGGCTGCCGATCACGGTCCGCTGCTTGAGCGGCTTTCACCGGCCACACCAGTTTTTGGAGCGCCCGGCAACTTCGTCCTCGGGGTCGGCTGCTTGGCTATTTGGCTCGACGCGTACCCCTGGGCGATATGAGAGGCGCAATGAAGCTCAGTTTGATGGCACTTTCAATTGTGGCTGCGTTCCTCCTTGCAACCCGAGGCTGTGCAAGCTTCAACAGCTACTGGTACGAAGGCTACCTACCTCAGGCGATCGAGATTGAAGAACTACTGTTTATCGAAGACAGCGGCGGCTTCAGAGAAGGTTGCGGAGCAGCGGTCTACAAAATCGATGGGCTATCGCTGGAAAACATTCGCTCGAATGGGCTTGATGCTTTAAGAGAAGCCAAGCAGGCTAGGCGGCATAAAGCTCGCGAATACAGTGACTGGAAGGAAACACCCTACATCGAGCCGAAGGGCGAAATAGTTCGAAACGGCTGGCTGACCGGTATGAACGAGGGGTGCTCGGATATTCCCTCCGAAATGCAGCGCGGCATCGATGAGGCGTTGAGAGAACCAGGCTCCTTCTATGCAACTGGGCATGAGTCTGGCTTGATAGTAATTCCCAAGCGTGGATGGATCATCTTCTCTCATTTCGGATGAAGATCGCTTGCGCGCCCTTCGGTTGCATGTACTTCCTCATCGCCATCCGATATCCGATGCCTGCGCCGAGCGTCAGTTTCGCATGCCTCCAGCGACGGCCTGTGGCCGGGACCTCCATTTCAATCCTGCCCTTGAAAGCGGTCGGGCGTGAACTTTCCCCATCGACCGCTTCATGCCAGGTATCGGAAGAAAAAGAGGCCGCAATGAATCACTGATTGCAGCCCATCAGGCAGTTCGTTCAGGTTTACAGGACCTTGAATGGAAGCTCCGCTTGTAGTCGAAGCTGATTCATATTGGCTTCACCTTGCGCTTTATTCGTTCGATGCACTCCGTAGCGCAACTGCAAACTCAGATTCTTCACCGCCCCATGTTGCACCGTGTATCGAACCTGAATGTCTCGCTCCCAGTGTTTGCCGTTGGCTGCCGAATAGCCGAGGTAGCTGGCATACACTGCGTTGAGACGGCTGTTGTCGATACCGGAGCCTCTGGTGTAGGCCACGCCCGCGCTCAATCCAGGGGTTGCGATGGAGCTCAGGTCCACGTCGTACCTGAGTTGCCAGGAGGCTTCGCGCGGACCGTTGAAGTCGGACAGCTGCATCGCGTTTCCCAACCAGATGGAGCCGCGATTCACATAGTCAAACGGGTTGTTCCCGCGGACTTTCTGGTAGCCGAGTCCGAATTTGTGAGCACCTATGACGTAGCTGCTCATCAAGCTCCAGGTGGTGGTGTCGATGACGCCGGACTTTGCCCTGCCGGTATCGGTGCTGCGATAGATATCCAGATTGAATGACAGTGAACGCTTATCTGGCAGAGGGAGTTTGTAGAAACTTCCCAGATAAGCGGTGTTCCAGTTGTCCGCGTATTGCCCGTAGTAGCTGCTGAGCGTCAGGTTGGTGATGGGAGTGACCCATGTACCACCTATAAAGCTGAAGGAGCTGCTGGTCACGCCCGAGTAGTTGGCCAGTAGGTCGGCACCGTTCTTGCGGGCGTTGCGGTCAGCCCAGCCGGTAAAGCGTCCGGCTTGCAGTGTGAGCGCAGGGATGTCTGTGCTGATGACTTGCCAGCCTCGATTGCTTTCAGGCAGCAATCGAGTATCGGACGAACTGAAGAGCGGGGACCCGGTACGCATCTCGCCCACCTTCAGTTCGGTGGCTGACATTCGGATTTTCAGCGCAGCGCCGGCGCGCCCAAAACGATCAGCAATCTCTTGTCCATCCCTGGCCACGTAGCGAGGTGTTGCGCGTGCATGGTTCGCTTCGGTGCCTAGATTGAGGGCCCCATAGGCATGCGCATCAAGCCCCACTCCAACAAGGCCCCGTGTGTAGCCTGATTCGTAATTGAGCATGAGCCCGTAGGCCGATTCGCGAGCAAGGGTTTGGCCTCTCTGTCCGCTTGCGGCGCGAAAGCTGCTGCCATTTTGATAGTCGAGTTGCTCTGAAAGCATGCGGTTTTGCATGATGAGGGAACTGCCCTCGGTAAAACCTTTGGCCTCCTCCTGTCCAATAGCGAAGGCCTTGCCACCAGCCAGGAACAAGGCTGCGACGATTGCAGGGGAGCAGAGGGTGGGGCGGGAGGTCTCGATAGGTTTTTCGGGGAAGACAGCGTGCATGTGCTCCTGCGCTCTTGGACACATGGTTTGCTTGCTGGAAGGGAAGAGCTGGAACCATGTGCGGGTAAACATAGAGTTGATATGATAGTGATAATTCAATATCAATAGTGCAAACAGCTTGTCACCTTCTCCATCTTCGCTAGCGAGTGCTGGCCGTCTGCAATCGATCGATGCGCTGCGTGGTCTCGTCATGCTGTTCATGCTGCTCGATCATGTCCGTGAAACCTTTTACCTGCATCTGCAAGTGCCGGACCCGATGGTGGTGGCAGACACTGCGCCCGGCCTGTTCTTTCCGCGCATGCTGGCCCATTTGTGTGCGCCTGTGTTTGTGTTTCTGACAGGCTTGGGGGCATATCTGTATGCCAGCCGCCATGCCGAGGCGGGTCAGGCGAGTGCAGCGTCAGGCTTCCTGTGGCGGCGCGGCCTGTTCTTGGTGCTGCTGGAGGTGACGGTAGTCAACTTCGCCTGGACTTTCCAATTTCCCCCCGCCAAGATCTTCCTGCAAGTGATCTGGGCCATTGGTCTTTCCATGCTGGCTCTGTCGGTGCTGGTGTGGCTGCCACGCAAGGCCTTGCTGCTATTGGGCCTGGTGCTGGTAGCAGGCCATAACCTGTTCGATAGCCTGCATTTCCCGGCGGATCACGTGATGCATATTCCCTGGGCAATCTTGCATGATCGTGGCTGGCTGGAGCTGGCGGGCTTGCAACTGCGCACGTCCTATCCCTTGCTGCCCTGGATTGGTGTGATCGCCCTGGGCTACGCCATCGGACCGTGGTTTGGCAAAGCCTGTGACCCGGCACGGCGCAGACACCATCTGCTCGTTGCAGGCATTAGCTGCCTGCTGAGCTTTGCGCTGTTGCGCACGCTGAACCTGTATGGCGATGCACCTTGGCTGGCCGGTGCGGATACGCTGCGGACGGTCATGTCCTGGTTCAACGTCACCAAGTATCCGCCCTCACTGCTGTTCCTGTTGTTGACGCTCGGCATCGGATTGCTGCTGCTGGGAGCGTTCGAGAAAGCCACAGGCCGCCGCTGGCTGCTGCTTCTGGCCACGCTGGGGGCCGCGCCTATGTTTTTTTATGTGCTGCATCTGTACGTGCTCAAGTTCATGTACTTGAGCGCAATGGCGGTCTGGGGGGCCAACCAGGGACAACTGTTCGGGCTGAGCAGTTTGCTTTGGCTATGGGTGATCTCGGCGCTGCTGGCCGTGACCTTGTATCCCGTCGTTCGCTGGTTTGCTGCATTCAAGCAGCGTCGACGCGACATCACTTGGCTCAAGTACCTGTAGGGGCCGCTCAAGGGGCGAGCCAGGGCACAATATCGCATCCCCGCTTCCACGACATAGCCTTGCCACAATGACCCCCTCCAAGCAACGATCCACGAAGCAGCGCGCGGCTATTGAGCAGGCCATGACGAAGGCCGACAGGCCGCTTGCGCCACAGGAGGTGCTGGAGTTGGCGCAGGCAACGCTACCCGGGCTGGGGATTGCGACCGTGTACCGAGCGCTCAAAGCGATGGCTGAAGAGGGTTTTCTTCATGAAGTCCACTTGCCTGAGCGCACGCCCATGTATGAGGTAGCTCACCACGGCCACCACCACCATTTTCAGTGCACCGTCTGTCAGCGGGTTTTCGATGTGCATGCCTGTCCCGGCAACCTGGCGGGCTTGGCGCCACCTGGTTTTCTGGTAGATAGCCATGAAATTACGCTGTATGGCTGCTGTCGTGAGTGCGCGTCCAATTTGTCGGGGGGATGACCTCTCTTGCCGGTAGCCGTCTTGTCGGTCAGCCTTGAATACCGATTCCATCCCAGACCGGCCATGCGATCTGTTGTCATGTCCGACATCATCTGGATGACTGCTTCTGCGTGTGCCGAAATGGTGCAGCAGACCCTTGCGGGCGTATGCAAGCGCACATCTGCGACGAGCCCGAGACCGCGCCGTACTGCTCCGTACGACCACCTTCGATCTTGATGTTGTTTGCTGCCCCAAGGAATATGTCAGGCAGTCCTGTCCTTGGTCATGCAATATGAGTTGATGAACATTGCAGTGTGCTGCAAAGCCTGACGTATATCCGGTTTGGCTATTCCATGCCTATTGGCAAATTGCTCGACCGCCGCCGTATCAAAGCGAGTGGTCTGGATAAAGTCCAAGGCTTCGGCGTCTGTATTCAAGAACCGCGCGACGGGCGGAATACTCAGCAGTAACTTCAGCAATCGCAGTGAGATGTGATACCTGGGAGGCTTCAAGCCCATGGGTTGTGCCACCTGTCCCAAGAGCTCCCGCAAGTTGGGGCTTTGGTCATCAAGCGCCAGCAGTTCCTTGCCCACCATGGCAGGATCGAAAGCACAAGCCGCCACCAACTCAACCAGGTAATCCACGGTGACCAGTGGCAGCCAATGCTTGGCAGTACCGGGCACTGCAGCCAGCTTTCCCTGCGCAAGATTGCGTATCAGTGCCACCAGCGGCCGACCGTCAAGGATATGTCCGGTACGGCTATGGCCGCAGACCGTCGCGGGGTGAACTACGGTAGCTTCCCCACCCTTGGTGGACATGACCTGCAGGGTCGCAAAGTGCGCTTCCAGCTTGCTCGCCTCGTAAGCACCGACGTGTCGGTAGACGGCAGGCCAATCGGTCAGCTCTGGATGACGAGGATCAATTCCGATGCGAAGCAGATGTTCATGATTCTTCAGCATGTAGCCGCCGATCATCACCAAGCGGCTATTTAGCTCAGCCGCCAACAGCGCCACGCGCTTTGCCCCTTCTACATTGACCGCACGAGAATGCTCCAATGAAAGCCCCCAAGCGAAGTGGGCACCCAGGTGGAATACGACTCTGGCCTGCCTTAGCACTGCTTGGTCGGCGGGACTCAGCCCGAGGTTGTCCCGCTCAAGGTCGCCTGCAACGGCAAATATCCGGGTGGCAATTCCTCCCAGATTGTCGACTTGCTCTCGCAGTGCAGCCAGCCGTTCTGGGCGGCGCATCAACACCCGGACAGTGTGACCTTTGGCACTCAGGTTTGCCAGCAAATGTTGACCGATGAAGCCGGTCCCTCCCGTGACAAAGCACTCCACGTTCATTCTCCTGCTCCTAGGTAAGGTGAGAAATCAAATGTAGAGTGTCGACCTAACTCTATAGTCAAGCGGTATTTTGATGAGAATCGGCGAACTTGAAACCCGCAGCGGCGCCAGCCGCCATACTTTGCGTTACTACGAGCAAATCGGTCTGATCTCGCCGACGCGGCGAACCAACAACTATCGCGTCTACACTGCGCAAACCCTGAAGGATCTGACCTTTATCCAGCGCGCGCAAAGCATGGGTTTTTCGCTGGGGGAAATAGGCCAGATCCTGGATGCGCAGCGGAACAAGACGATTGATTGTGCTGACGGCGCCAAACTCATTGAAAAGAAGATGGCGGAGATCAGGCAGAAAATCGCCGACCTCAAAAGCATTTACCGCTATCTGGATGAAGAGCGTGCAAACCTCGAAGCCAGTGCTGCCAGACAACTTGAACTGCAGCAACTGGCCAAGGCTTCGAGCTGAGCTGTCGGTGCCCAGGAACGGAAGCTGCCGCCGGCTTCCGGTTTCAAGCCCCCGCTCAGGTATTTTGTGGAACGTAGCGGCCGGACCCTGTCTGGTTCAGTGCAGGCTTGCGCGTCCTCTCTACGAGATTTGAATGGAGCCCTGCTGCGCGGTTTGTTTCTGGGGGCGCACACCTCGTGCCTAACCCCGTCTGTAGATGGGCAGTCTGTTCCTCGTTTCAAGCACCTGGATCGCCTTGACAGACAGGTCCGTCAAAAGTTACTGATCAGCGCTTGCATTGACGGGAAGTCCCTGTAAAGCAACAACACCATGCACCTAGAGACATGTCTAGCTATAAGATACATAATTAATGAATCTTATGTGCGGTAACGACAGCGAAAGGAATTGTGCAATGAGGATTCATGTGCTTTGCACTGAAGAGGAGGTCGTCAGCTTGGTGCACTCCTTCTATGCGCGAATACGCCAGGACGAGGTGCTCGGCCCCATCTTCGATGCACGTATAGCGGACTGGGATCATCATCTGACCAAGTTGGTGGATTTCTGGTCGGCCATTTTGCGACGCACAGCACGCTTTTCAGGGGCCCCTATGCCCAAGCATGCTGCGCTACCGGGTCTAAGCCTAGAGCTGTTTGAGCGCTGGTTGGGCCTGTTCGAGATCACGCTGGCCGAGCAACCCAACCGCGCCATGGCCGATCAAGCGTGGCAGGCGGCGCGCCGTATTGCACAGAGCCTGTGGTCGGGCTACCAGATGAGCCGTGATCCCAAGGCACTACCGGCGGTGGTGAGCCATGTCTGAGCTGCTGCAGATCGAGGAGCCGATGGGGTTTGTGCCCCAACCCAAGGCTCCTGCACCCCAGTGGAAAGCCTTACTGGAGCTTGGCTTCAGGCCCTTGTACATGGCCGGTTGTCTGTGGGCTGCGGTGTCGGTCGCGTTGTGGGTGTTCGCGCCACAGTGGCTTGCGGGGCGTTTGGGCGGCGTGCAGTGGCATGCGCACGAGATGTTGTGGGCCTTTGTGGCGACGATTGCCGTGGGCTTTCTGCTCACGGCGGCTAGTAACTGGACTGGAAGCAACCCTATTCAGGGCCGGGCGCTGGGCGGGCTGTGCGTACTGTGGCTGCTGGCGCGCGTGGGTTTCCTGGTGGTGGGTGATACAGCTTTTGCTTTTGCCGTAGTGTGCGAACTGCTGTTTTTCGCCGCCGCTGCCGTAGTGCTGGGCCGGGTGATCTATGCAGCACGCAGCCGACGCAACTACGGCCTGCCGCTGCTGGTGTCAGGTCTGGGCGTGGCCGATGCACTCTTTCTGCGCTCGGTATGGCAAGGCAGCGACTACGCAACGCTGATGCATTACCTTTATACAGGGCTGCTGTGCATGGCTGTGACTGCACTACTGGTTGCGCGGCGCGTTATTCCATTCTTCGCAATGCGGGCGGTGACGGATCTGCAGATTCCCATGCATACGGCCAGCGGGCAGTGGCAACTCTGGGCTGGCGTGCTTGGCATTGTCTGCCTGTTGCTGGGATGGGTGTCGGGTATGGTGACCGCATTGGCTGTCACGGGACTAGTCACCCTATGGCAGGTGTTGGCCTGGAAACCCTGGGCTGTGCGTCAGGTGCCGTTGCTGTGGATTCTGTATCTGGGTCATGCGGCCTTGGGCACGGGCCTGCTGGTGGCAGCGTTCCAGGCGAGCGGCTGGGTATTGCGCTTGGCCTGGCCGATCCATGTGATCGGTGTGGCCGGCTTTGCGGTGCTGATAATCGGCATGGTGACACGTACGGCTTTGGGCCATCTGGGGCGACCATTGCGCGCCGATGGGAGCATCGTGGTGATGTATGTGCTGGTGCTTGCCGCCGCTTTGCTGCGCCTGCTGGCACTTCTGCCTGCGGGGCTCCCTCAAGCCGCGCTGCATGCCTCGGCGCTTGCATGGGTGCTGGCCTTTGCTTTGTACCTATGGCGATTTGCGCCCTTGCTGATTCGGCCGCGCCTGCCACCAGCTGGACTCCCAGCGGCTCAACCATCAGGACATGTCGCCAGCAAGTCCAGAAAATCTGTTTGAACGAGATCACTCAATGCGTCTAACCCTGATGACCGACTATGCGCTGCGGCTGCTCATGCATGTGGCCCAGCGGCCAGAGCGCCTATGCACGATTTCCGAGGTGGCGCAGGCTTACAGCATTTCCGAGGCAAATCTGATGAAAGTGACGCATCAGCTGGCCCTGCAGGGGTGGATAGAGACGGTACGTGGCAAGGGAGGCGGCATGCGCCTCGCCCGTGAACCTAAGCAGATCCATATCGGTACAGTGATACGTGGACTAGAGTCCGACTTCACGCTGGTGGAATGCTTCGGCAACGACAACCGGTGCACGCTGACCGGCGACTGTCGCCTCGCTGGCATGTTGCAAGGAGCTTTGCACAGCTTCATGGCGCATCTAGATGGCTTCACTCTTGCGGACCTGATACCGCCAACGTCTGTCAGCGCAGTGCCGTTGATTCCTGCCATACGACTGTCAAGAGAGAAGGCCCAGACATGAGCTATGGCCTGCTGATCACACTACACCTGCTGGCCGCCGTGGCGTTTGCAGGCACAGTGTTCTTCGAAGTCGTGCTGCTGGCCAACGTGCACAGCCGAGTGCCGAAGCAGCACATGCTCCCCGTGGAGCAGGCGCTGGGGACACGCGCCACCGCCGTCATGCCCTGGGTGTTGCTAGTGCTGTATTTTGCGGGAGCAGGCTTGGCCTGGCAGCACCGCTCGGTACTGGCGCACCCATTGGCCAGCAGTACAGGCATGCTGATGGTGCTCAAGATTGCGCTGGCGCTTAGCGTGCTTGCGCACTTCGCCAGCGCCATGTGGTGGCGCCGCAAAGGACAACTTAATGGGCGACGCTCGCACCGATTGCATCTGAGCGTGTTCTGCCATGTGCTGCTCATTGTCTTGCTGGCCAAGGCCATGTTCTATCTGCACTGGTAAGAGCCTGGCCAAGTATGCCAAGCGGCTGCATCCAAATGCGTCATGGCAGACTCATCCTGATCAAGGGGGAAAGTCTGCCAAATCAATATCCAAAGAACTCCTCACTACGAACATCGTCCTCATCAATGCCGGCTGATAACAGCAACTGCTGCATTGCCGCCACCATGGAAGGTGGGCCAGCAACATAAAAGATCGGATTAGCCAAGCCCTCAATGGCCTGCTGGAGCCACTCTCTATCGATCGTTTGTGTATCACCACTCCAATCCACGGCAGAGTGCGCCATATCCGTCATGGTGGCCTTGAGCCGGAATTTTGGATTCTTCTTTTCGAGAGCTTGAAGCTCAGAGAGAAATGCCGAATCTTCTGGACGACGATTGGAATACAGCAGAAGCAAATCCTGCTGTGACTGCTGCACTGCAGCGTTTCGCAGCATGCTCATGAACGGCGTCACGCCAATCCCACCGGCGATGAGCACACCCGCTCGCGCCGTGTTTTTATGCAAGGTCAGCGAACCAAATGGTCCATCGATATCCAACTCTGCACCTACGGGTAGAGCTCCCAAAGCGCGTTTGTAAACGCTGTCCCTCATCCGCGTGGCAAACACCAATTCACTCTCGTGTGGCGCGCTGACAATGGAGAATGCGTGACATCGCTCCTCTTTGCTTTCCCCTGGGAGCGCGCCCGGCAGCTGGATTTCAAACGCCTGTCCAGGGCGGAAATCAAACCCCGCCGGTTTGGCGAGATGGAATGCCATCGTACCCTGTGCAACCTCTTCGCACTCGAGGATTTTGCTGTGCTCTATGCCCATGATTCACTCCTTCGCAATCAATGGATCTACACATTGGATGCGTCCAATGGAGCAAATATTCCTGCCAATCGATACCCACCGTGAGAAACGGGTCGAATTGGGTGTTCTCATTGAACCGACCACCTCAGCCTGTTATGGCGGCGTTTGGCCAGAAGCAGCCCCGTTCAGCACAAGGCCGCGAACGGGAGGCCTAGGCTGGCTGTAGCCGTTTAACTCAAAGAGGCGTTGTTGCATAAATCCAGTTTGAGGCGAGTGACCCCATACCCCGGCCGTGGCTATGCCACGGCTGCCGTCTGAGGACGGCCCAGTTCAGTAAATCGATTCAATATGGCTGCTCGGATGTGCAGCTCGTTGACTTGGCGTTCAAAGGTGCGAGACATCACTCGCTCACCCAGTCTTTTGATGCAGTTCATCTTCGTTTCCACCAGACTTCGCCGGTGGTAGCCAATCCAGCGTTTCCAGATACTGCGTCCCAAGCGCCTGCACACAGCAATAGCTGCATTGCGGTGTTCAAAAACTGTTCCCCTGCGCACTCGTGCATTCTTGCGTGGAGGAATGAGGGGTATAGCCCCGCGCCTGATGACCGCTTCGTAGGCGGGCTGTGTATCGTAAGCACCATCACCAGTAAGACTTTTAAGTGCTTCATCTGGTGGCAATTGTTCCAAAAAATCGCAGAGCACTGAGGCATCGCTGACGTTGTTGCTCGTCACACAGATTGCCCGAATCTGCAAGGTGTCGGCATCGATGCCTATGTGCAACTTACGCCACTGACGGCGATATTCGGCACCGTGCTTTTTGCACTTCCATTCGCCTTCACCCAGAAACTTGATTCCTGTTGAGTCAACCAGAAGGTGCAAGCCTGCTTTGCTGCGAGAGTACGGAATCTGGACATTCAAATCTCGCTGTCGCCTGCACAGGGTGCTGAAGTCGGGCACTGGCCATGCAAGGCCGCACAGTTGAAGCACCGACTCCACCAAACCAGTGGTTTGCCTCAGCGCCAAGCCAAACAAGTTTTTAAGGGTCAAGCAAAACTGGATGGCAGCATCAGAGAACTTCGGACTACGTCCGCGTTTGCCGCTGCCAGCGGCAAACCAGGCCATGTGCTTGTCCAATCAAACTGACAGTGAACCACGTGCCTTGAGTGCCGCGTTGTACTGTTTCCAGTTCGTGGTTTGGTAGCGAGGTTTGTTGGCTGGGATCATGCAGCAAGCCTACGGCTGGCGGCATAGCTATTTATGCAACAACGCCCTGTCGAGGCTAGGGTGCATCATTGCGACCGCCCTGGCAGAAGCGGGGCGAGTTCCATCCGGTCCCGTCCCTTGCGCTTCGATGCGTAGAGGGCTTCGTCGGCCCGCTTGAGCCAATGTGACAGCTCGGTCTCGGGCTGGTCGAACAAGGTTGCACCGATGCTCAGGGACACTGGCTCCGGCGTTGCGAACATGGCGCGCGCCTGCTGCGCGAACGACTCGCGCAGGTTCTGTCCCAGCTCCTGTGCGACGGCACCGGAGACACTGCGCAGCAGAATCACGAATTCGTCCCCGCCCAGTCGCGCGGCCTGTGCGCCGTGGGGCAGCAAGCCTCGGATGAGGTCGCTCAGGGTCACCAGCAGGCGGTCGCCGGCATCGTGACCGTGTAGGTCGTTGACCTGCTTGAAGTGGTCAATGTCGATCAGCAGCAGGGCGCCTGGGCTGGCTGGCGAGGCCTGCCGCAGCAGCTCGGGTGCGCGCAGATAGAGCGCTCGGCGGTTGTCCAGGGCGGTCAGCGGATCGCGGGCGGCGATCTGTGCGATGCGCTCTTCGCGGCGATGGCGCTCGGTGCCGGTCATGGACATCGCGAGCAGCATGATCGCCATTACGCCTTCTACCAGCGAGACCAGAATCACCGCGCCTCGGAAACTGGCCAGGTTGACGAAAGCGTCCGGTGCCACGGCCGAACCGGCCTTGGCCAGGTAGAACAGGCCGTGTGCCAGCAGGACGAAGCGCAGCTGCGCCGCACCCACACTCAGCGCCGCGCCGTGCGGGCGCAGCAGCAGGCCGGCGCGCAAGGTGATGACGGCAATCATCAGCGACTGGATGCCCAGCATCGTCTTGGACCACCAGGGCCCGTCGGGCAGAAACAGCATCGCCAGCCAAACGACGGCCAGCAGCCACCAGGTGCGCGGCAGCCTAGTGCGTGTGAATCCGGCAACGCCAACCAGGAACAGCCAATGGGCTGAGATCAGCAAGCCGTTCGGGAACCAGATGCCGAACAACACATAGCCACTGGAACGCAGCAGGGCCAGCACGCTGCCCACGGCGATGATCGCAAACCCCGCGCTCCAGAGTAGTAGCGAGCGTTCGCGGACGCTGCTCCATTCCGCAGCCAGGTACAGCGCCGAGGCTGCGGCCATGGCCGCGGAGAGGACGAGCAGGGTGAAGGGATCGAGAACCATGGACGATGGATGTGTCAGCGGGGGAGCCGATCAGCTGCTCGGGGGCGACGGTCGGGGCCGTGGCATTGATTGAAATGGAACGGGCCGCACGCGAGGCGAATTGTCGCAGGATGCGGATTTTCAAGTATCTCTTGTGGGCTGGGTCACCGGGAGGAATTAACGGATGGAGCCGGGCATAAGGAGAGGATGTCCGACGCAGCTCCCGCCGCGATCGGCAGGCCGTCCTCGGTGACCCGGGCACACGCGGAGCGGCCGTGCGACATCGCCGCTACGGCTGCGAATTCACACATGAAAAAGCCCCGGGGCAGGGCCACGGGGCTTGGTGTCCGAGTCAGAAGAACTTACTCGGCGCTGGGAGGCACATAGCCGGCAGCAGCATCGGCTCCGCCGCCAAAGAAATGGTTTTCCATCTGACGAGCCAGATACTGGCGGGCGCGGGCATCGGCTAGGTTCAGACGGTTTTCATTGATCAGCATGGTCTGGTGCTTGAGCCAGTCGGCCCAGGCCTGCTTGCTCACGCTTTCATAGATACGCTTGCCCAGCTCGCCAGGGGCAGGAGGGAAATCCAGGCCTTCAGCGTCTTGACCAAGCTTGATGCAGTGAACGGTACGTGCCATGTGTAGGGTCCTCTTGGTTGATTTCAGATGTTTAGGTAATAACAAACTGAAATCTTAGTAGTTTGAGTTTTAAGAATGCGGCTCAAGAATGCACAGCAACGGGGGCAGAAGCCCGTTAACCATTCACTCCAAGAACACAGTCCAATGAAAAATCGTCGCAACTTTATCAAGTTTCCTCTGGCTGCCGGTCTGATTGCTGGCTTGACCCTCTCGGCTCTGCCCACATTGCCTGCTTTTGCACAAACCGGCGTGCAGCTGCTCAACGTTTCTTACGACCCCACACGCGAGCTGTATGTGAACTACAACCAGGCGTTTGCCAAGCACTGGAAGGCTGCGCAGAACCAGGATGTGACCATCAAGCAGTCGCATGGCGGCTCGGGCAAGCAGGCGCGTTCCATCATCGACGGCATTGAGGCCGATGTGGCCACGCTGGCCCTTGCAGGCGATATCGACGCCCTGGTCAAGAACGGCAATGTCAAGGCCGACTGGCAAAAGCGCCTGCCGCACAACAGCGCGCCCTACAGCTCCACCATCGTGTTCCTGGTCAAAAAGGGCAATCCCAAGGGCATCAAGGACTGGGACGATCTGGTCAAGCCCGGCATCCAGGTGATCACGCCCAACCCCAAGACCTCGGGTGGTGCACGCTGGAACTATCTGGCGGCCTGGGAATTTGCCAAGCGCAAATACGGCGGCGATGCACAGGCCAAGGATTTCATCACCAAGCTCTACAAGAACGTGCCCGTGCTGGATACGGGCGCGCGTGGCTCCACCGTGACCTTTGTGCAGCGCGGTCTGGGCGATGTGCTGCTGGCCTGGGAGAACGAGGCCTATCTGGCGCTCAAGGAGTTCGGCCCAGAAAAGTTCCAGATCGTCGCACCTTCGCTGTCCATCCTGGCCGAGCCTTCGGTGGCCGTGGTCGACAAGGTGGTCGATAAAAAGGGCACGCGCACCGTGGCCGAGGCCTATCTGAAGTATCTGTACTCCGAGGAGGCCCAGCGCATCGCCGGCAAGAACTTCTACCGTCCGACCGATGCCAAGGTGGCCGCCGAGTTTGCCGGCCAGTTCCCCAAGCTGGAGCTGTTCACCATCGACAAGGCCTTTGGCGGCTGGGCAGCGGCAGACAAGGCTCACTTCGCCGATGGCGGCAGCTTCGACCAGATCTACACCAAGAAATAAGCGAAACGCAGGATGGGAGCGCGATGAGTGCTCCTGTCTTTGCAATGACAAAAAGATAGAGCCAAGCCATGTCGATTTTGCTGATTGCCGGTAGTCCCTCGCAGCCTTCGCGCTCCAGTGCCTTGCTCAATGCCGTGGCTGCCCGCCTGCAGGCACAGGGCCTGAGCACCGAGCCCGTGCTGCAGCTCAACCAGCTGGACCCCGCAGCCCTGTTGCATGCCCGCTTCGATCACTCCGAGATTCGTGCCGTGACCGATAGAGTGGCCCGTGCCGACGCGGTGGTGGTGGCCACACCCGTTTACAAGGCTGCCTACAGCGGCCTGCTCAAAGTGTTTCTCGATGTGCTGCCACAGACGGCGCTCAAGGGCAAGCTGGTCCTGCCTCTGGCCACTGGCGGCAGCCCTCACCATATGCTGGCGCTGGACTACGCGCTGCGCCCCGTGCTGCAGTCGCTTGGCGCGCGCCACATACTGCCGGGCATCTATGCCACCGATCAGGGGGTGCCACTGCTGCCTGAAGGCGGTTATGGCCTGGCCCCCGAGATTGCCGAGCGCGTCGAGGATGCCGCCCAGTTGCTGGCCACCGATCTGCGCCGCAGTGCCCAATGGGCCGCAGCCAATGACTTTGAAAGCATCGCGTTTGCCGACGTGCGATGTAGCGTTTGAACTAGCGCCCCCCTGAGCCGCTACGCGGCTTCCCCCGAGGGGACGGCAGCATCGCTGCGGGGCGCCCCTTGCTTGCTGCCTCACTGATGGGGCGGTGCCCATTTCTCCATGTCTCTGTTTTTGATAGCAGTTCCCGCACTGCGAAGGCTGAGTTGCGCCTGAAATCAGGCCAAAGGTGCGCCTGAAGTGTGTGGACTGCAAGCTCCAAGGATTGATTTCTCATGACCGATCGCAACAACACTTCTGTCGTCATTTCGTCGCAATTGCTGAACACCACACGCCGTCAGTGGCTGGCGGGTACGGCAGCTTCGGCGCTGGCGCTGGCCTCGGGCGGACTGCATGCGCAGCAGAGCAATGGCACGGCAGGCGGGCAGCGCGTGCTGCGCGTGGGCCATCAAAAAGGCTGGCTGTCGATTCTCAAGAATCGCGGCACCCTGGAAAAGCGCCTGAGCCCGCTGGGCGTGGCCGTGCGCTGGGTTGAATTCAATGCCGGACCTGTGCAATTGGAAGCGCTCAATGTCGGCTCGATCGACTTTGGCGATGTGGGCGAGGCACCGCCCATCTTTGCCCAGGCCGCCGGTGCGTCCCTGGTCTATGCGGGTGCCACGGTGGCGCGCCCCGGCCTGGAAGCGGTGATCGTGCCCAAGGGCTCGGCGATCCGCAGCGTGGCCGACCTCAAGGGCAAGCGCATTGCCTACAACAAGGGCTCCAACGTTCATTACTTCCTGGTCAAGCTGCTGGAAAAGCATGGCCTCAAGTACGGCGATGTGCAGTCGGTCTTTCTGGCCCCTCCCGATGCGCGGGCCGCGTTCGAGAAGGGCTCGGTCGATGCCTGGGTGATCTGGGACCCGTTCCTGGCCTCGGCCCAGAAGGCTCTGGATGCACGCCTGCTGGCCGATGCCAAGGGCGTGGTCAACAACCGTGCCTACTACTTCACCTCGCGTGACTATGCGAGCCGCAATGCCGATGTGCTGCGCATCGCGATCGAGGAAATTGCCGCCATCGATGCCTGGGCCAGCAAGAACAAGAGCGCAGCAGCGGCCGAGCTGTCTCAGATCCTGGGCCTGGACACCGCGGTGACCGAGCTGTACCTGAGCCGTACCGAGTTCGGCACCAAGGCCGTGAATGCCGAAATCCTGGGTGAGCAGCAAAAGATTGCAGACACCTTCTTCGATCTCAAGCTGATCCCCAAGAAGCTCAATTTGCTGCATGCCGCGCCTGTGGACTTGCTGGCCAGCCGCTGATTCATGAAAAGGTCATTGCCATGAGTTCAGCATCCTCTTCACCCCGTTTCCATCGCGGCCGTCGCCAGGCACTGCAACTGCTGGGCACCACGGCTTTCAGCTGGACCCTTGCCGCGCATTACGCCAACGATGCACTGGCCCAGCCTGGGCCGGTTATTGCGGCTCCGGCCCAGTTGCGCATCGGCTATCAGAAGTCGGCCGTCAATCTGGTCGTGCTCAAGCAGCATGGCATTCTGGAAAAGCGCTTTCCAGGCACCAAGATCAGCTGGCTGGAGTTTCCAGCCGGGCCGCAGTTGCTGGAGGCGCTGTCGGCCGGAAGCCTGGACTTTGGCCTGACCGGCGATTCGCCGCCCGTGTTTGCCCAGGCCGCGGGCAAGGAGCTGCGCTATGTAGGGGCCGAGCCGCCCAAGCCTGAAAGCTCGGCCATTCTGGTGCTCGCCGATTCGCCGCTGAAAACCCTGGCCGACCTCAAAGGCAGGCGCGTGGCGCTGCAAAAAGGCTCAAGCGCCCATTACCTGCTGGTGCGTGCGCTGGACAAGGCAGGTATTGCCTGGGCCGACATTCAGCCCGTGTATCTGGCACCGGCCGATGCGCGTGCCGCTTTCGAACGCGGCAGCGTCGATGCCTGGGCCATCTGGGACCCGTTTTATGCGGCCACCGAGCTGAGCATCCGGCCGCGCGTGCTGACCAGCGGTGAAGGGCTGTCGGGCAACAACTCTTTCTATCTGGCCTCGCGCGGCCTGGTTGAGCACCATCCCCAGCTCATCAAGGCCTTGTTCGACGAGCTCACGCGCGCCGATCAGCTGGTGCAGACCTCGCGCAAGGAGGCCGTGCAACTGCTGGCTGCTTTCAGCGGGCTGGATGCGAATGTGGTCAGCCGCTTTATCGGCCGCAGGCCCAGCTCGCCGACCACGCTGCTCAATCCCGCCATCGTGGTCGAGCAGCAGCGCGTGGCCGATACCTTTTTTCGTCTGGGCGTGATTCCACGCCAGGTGAAGGTGGCCGACATCGTCTGGCAGCCCACGGCGGCTGAATATGCCGGCCATGGCCAGGCGAGCCCCGCCGCTTCATCCATCACGCCCTCCGTGGCATCCAGGTTCTAAGTCAGGTTCAAGGAGATTTCGTCATGCAAGTGTTCTGGTTCATTCCCACCCATGGTGATGCCCGCTACCTGGGCAGCAGCGAAGGCGCACGCCAGCTGAGCCATGACTATGTCAAGCAGGTGGCTGTGGCGGCCGACAGCCTGGGCTACGAAGGCGTGCTGATTCCCACGGGCCGCTCCTGCGAAGATCCCTGGGTAGTGGCGTCCAGCCTGCTGCCCGTCACCAAGCGCCTCAAGTTCCTGGTGGCCGTGCGTCCCGGCCTGCATCAGCCCAGCCTGGCTGCTCGCATGGCCGCCAGCTTCGACCGGCTTTCCGGCGGGCGGCTGCTGATCAATCTGGTCACCGGCGGCGATCAGGCCGAGCTGGAGGGCGATGGCGTGTTTCTCGATCATGCGACGCGCTATGAACAATCGGCCGAGTTCATCGAGATCTGGCGCGAGATTCTGGCACGCAGCCATGAGGGAAAGTCGCTGGATTTCGAAGGTCGGCATCTGCAGGTCAAGGGTGCCAAGCTGCTGTTCCCGCCGCTGCAAAAACCCTATCCACCCGTGTATTTCGGCGGCTCTTCGCCTGCCGCCCACGAGCTGGCGGCAGAGCAGGTCGATGCCTATCTGACCTGGGGCGAGCCACCGGCCGAAGTCGCCAAAAAGATTGCCGATGTGCGCGAGAAGGCCGATCGCCGTGGCCGCCAGGTCAAGTTCGGCATCCGTCTGCATGTGATCGTGCGCGAGACCGATGAGGAGGCATGGGCCGACGCCGAGCGATTGATCAGCCGCCTCAAGGACGAGACTGTGGTGCAGGCCCAGGCTGCGTTTGCGCGCATGGATTCCGAAGGCCAGCGCCGCATGGCCCAGCTGCATGCGGGCGGCACCAAGCGCAGCCGCAAGGACCTGGAGATCAGCCCCAATCTATGGGCCGGTGTGGGTCTGGTGCGTGGCGGTGCGGGCACGGCCCTGGTGGGCAGCGCCCAGGCTGTGGCCGACCGTATCAAGGAATATGCCGATCTGGGCATAGACACCTTTGTGCTCTCGGGCTACCCGCATCTCGAGGAAGCCTATCGCTTTGCCGAGCTGGTCTTCCCGTTGCTGCCCGTCAACGTGCAGGAAAAGCTCGGCGGTGGCAACCCCGGCGGCCCGTTCGGCGAGACCGTGGCCAATCTGTACTCGCCGCGAGCCGCCGCTCCAGAGCGCGAGCAGGTCCGAGTGTCGCAAAGCTGAAGGAGAGTGTATGAGTGATGTTCAAACGCTGACCTTGCAATCCGCTGCCCAGCCTGCAAGCCCGCCGGTGCCGCGCCTTGAGTTGCTGGCGCGTCAGTTCGCTTTGCGGCTGCTGCCCTGGCTGTTGCCGGTCGCGCTGATCGCTGCCTGGCAGGCCGCATCGGCCTATGGCTGGCTGTCCACACGGGTGCTGCCCGCACCGCTGGATGTGTTGCGTGCAGCCTGGGCTCTGGCAGAGTCGGGCGAGTTATGGACCCATGTCAAGGTCAGTGCCGGGCGTGCGCTGGCGGGGCTGGCCATTGGCGGCAGCCTGGGCTTGCTGCTGGGGCTGCTCACAGGCTCGCTGCGCTGGGCCGAGACGCTGCTCGATTCCACGATCCAGATGGTGCGCAACATCCCTGCGCTGGCGCTGATTCCGCTGGTCATTCTGTGGTTCGGTATCGACGAATCGGCCAAGCTGTTTCTGATCAGCGTCTCGGTGTTCTTTCCCATCTATCTGAACACCTTTCACGGCATTCGCAACGTGGACCCTGGTCTGATCGAGATGGGCCGCAGCTATGGCCTCACGCGCTGGCAGCTGTATCGCGACATCGTCTTGCCGGGAGCGCTGTCTTCCATCCTCGTGGGCTTGCGTTTTTCGCTGGGGCTGATGTGGGTGATTCTGATCGTGGCCGAGACCATCTCGGCCCAGGCGGGCATCGGCTACCTGACCATGAATGCGCGTGAATTTCTGCAGACCGATGTGGTGCTTGTGGGCATCTTGCTCTACGCAATCCTGGGCAAGCTGGCCGATGTGTTTGCCCGTTCGCTGGAGCGCTGGTGGCTGCGCTGGCATCCGAGCTATGGAGCCCCCTGAGCCGCATTGCGGCTTCCCCCAGGGGACGACAGCCTCGCTGCGCGGCGGCGCTTGCTCGCTGTCACGCGCATGTGCTGCGCCAGTTTTGAACAGACAAAGACGGGAGTTGGTGATGAGTAGTTTGTGGAATCGTTTGACGCAGTCGCTGGTGGGTGCGGGTGCGCTGAATGCGCGTCAGCCGCTGGTGGCCTGGGAGGCTTCCTGGGACGAGGCCGAGGCCTTGCAGGCGAGTGGAAAGCTGTGGCAGCGGACCAAGGATGCAGAAGAAGAGCAGCAGGGCAGCAGCAAGCAGCCGGATGTGCAGCAGAAAGCGGCCCAGGGTGTGCATCTGCAGACGCTGCAGCTGACCAAGCGCTATGGCGAGCGGGAAGTGCTCAAACAGGTGCAGCTCGATGTCCGGCCCGGCGAGTTCATCGCCATCGTTGGGCGCAGCGGCTGCGGCAAGTCCACCTTGCTGCGCCTTGTGGCCGGGCTGGAAGAGGCCAGTGCCGGGCAGCTACTGATCGATGCGGGCGATGCGCGCGAGCAGCGCCGGCAGAACAGGGATACGCGCATCATGTTTCAGGACGCGCGTCTGCTGCCCTGGAAGCGGGTGCTGGACAACGTGATTCTGGGGTTGCCCGATTCGGCACGCGAGCGCGGCCGCAAGGTGCTGGCGCAGGTAGGACTGGCTGATCGCGAAAACGAATGGCCGGCGCGGCTGTCTGGCGGCCAGCGCCAGCGCGTAGCCCTGGCCCGTGCCCTGGTTCACCAGCCGCGACTGCTGCTGCTCGATGAACCGCTGGGCGCTCTCGATGCGCTGACGCGCATCGAGATGCACCGCCTCATCGAAGGTCTGTGGCGCAGTCATGGCTTCACGGCCTTGCTGGTCACGCACGATGTACAGGAGGCCGTGGCCCTGGCCGACCGCGTGGTGCTGATCGAGGATGGGCGCATTGCGCTCGACGAGCGCATCGATTTGCCGCGTCCGCGTGTGCATGGCGATGCCCGCTTTGCCGCGCTGGAGACACGCATTCTGGATCGCGTGCTGCAAAAGCCCGAGTCAGAACAGCCAACCGGATTGCCGAGCTGGCCTGGCGTGCCGGCTACGGGTCTGCGCTGGGCGATTTGAGCATCCAACGAAAACAAAGAGAAACAGGCGGCTGGCGCAGCCATAAGCTGTGCCGCCTGCCATCAAGATATGAATTTTCAGCAACTGCGTTCGGTCCGGGAAACGGCAAGGCGTGGCTTCAATCTGACCGAGGTGGCGGCCATGCTCCACACCTCGCAGCCCGGTGTGAGCCGGCAGATTCGCGAGCTCGAGGAGGAGTTGGGCATCGATATCTTTGTGCGCGCCGGCAAGCGCCTGACGGGGCTGACGCCGCCCGGCACGGCCTTGCTGCCTATTGTCGAGCGCATGCTGCTCGAGGCCGACAATCTGCGTCGCGCGGGCGAGGACTTCCACGCCAGCGAGCGTGGTGGCCTGTCGATTGCTGCCACGCATTCCCAGGCACGCTATGCCTTGCCCCAGGTGGTGCGCGATTTCCGCAGGCTCTACCCCCAGGTTTCGCTGCATCTGCATCAGGGCTCGCCACGCCAGGTGGCCGAGATGCTGCTCTCGGGTGAGGCCGATATCGGCGTGGCCACCGAGGCGCTGGGCAGCTATGAGAATCTGGTGACCCTGCCTTGCTACCGCTGGTCGCACAGCGTGGTCGTGCCGCCCGGCCATGAACTGCTCGATACGGACGGAGCACTGACATTGGAGGCGCTGGCGCGCCACCCCATCATCACCTACGAGCAGGGTTACACGGGGCGTGCCCATATCGACAAGGCGTTTGCGGCGACCGGGCTGGTGCCCGATGTGGTGCTCACCGCCATGGATGCTGATGTAATCAAGACCTATGCGGAGCTGGGCATGGGTGTGGGCATCATTGCCTCCATCGCTTTCGATGCCGAGCGCGACCGCCATCTGCGCGCTATCGATGCCCGTCATCTGTTCGAGGTCAATCTCACACGCCTGGCTCTGCGCCGCGATGCCTGGCTGCGTGGCTATGCCTATGCCTTCATCGAGAGCTTTGTGCCTACGCTGACGCCCCAGGTGGTGCGTGCGGCACTGCAATCTGCCGAAGACTGAATTTCAACTCGAACCTCCCGAAAGAGCTTCAAGCCCCTGGTATTGCACTACATGGGGCGACTGTGCAGCAGGGGCTGGCACAGGTGGTGCTCAATGTCTCGAACTTTTTGCGCAGCCATATCGTGGTGTTGGGCGTCCTTGTCATCCGCGCGATCGGACTGCTGCGCGATGCATGGCCGCGCAGGCTTGTGCCACGCTACGGTCGCTTATTTTCATAAGATGTTTTTGATATAAAAATTTTTGTTTTTATTCTTTTGAGTTTTTTGAAGAAGGTTTCAGAATTGTTTTCATGCAGTGCAGCAAACACTGTTTTTCAGAACCTTCATGACTTCTCAGGAGAATTTTGTATGTCCATTCAAGCCATCAACGTACGCAATCAGTTCAAGGGCAAGGTCAAGGAAATCATCCGCGGTGACGTGGTCTCGGAAGTGGATGTGGAAACGCCCTGGGGCATCGTCACTTCGGTGATCACCACACGCTCGGTCAATGATCTGGGCTTGGCGGTGGGCTCGGAGGTTGTCGCTCTGGTCAAGTCCACAGAGGTGTCCATCGCCAAGCTGTAAATCTCATTTGCTCTCAAAAGAGCACCCAGCGCAGGTACTGCTTGCGCTGGGTGCTTTCTTTTTGGGATCCGCTAATACCACCCTTGATATGTCGTTGCTTCGCCTTGCGGCTTCGCGCCTGGTCTCAATGGCAAGCCTGCGGTTTGCTGGGGAGTGTTAGCGGTTCTGAGGGACATGGTGAGCATCGGGCGCACAGTGCCAAACAGGCATGGCCTAAGCCGTGGACAGCAAGCAAGGGCCTTGGCGGCCCCGCCGCGAAGTAGAGAGGGGGAAGGCGCAAAGCGCCTCAGGGGGCTTGCCTATTCCAGCGTCATCAATGCCGCATTGCCGCCCGCTGCCGCCGTGTTGTGCGATAGAGCGCGTTCATGCCAGAGTCGCTCCAGCCGGATGGGTTGGCCTGTCACACAGCGTGTGGGCAGTACCAACGGGCCTGGTCGCCTTGCCAAGGCCTGCGCCCAGCGCAGAAATTGGGGGGCGTCGCATTCCAGCAGTGCTGCATCCATGGGCTCGGTTTCTGCAATTTCCTCGACGCTGAGCTCGGCAGGCAGCAGCCGCACATGGAGGCGCAGTGCATCTGGCAGCTTGCCGTGAACTGCGGTGCCTAGCGGGCCGGGTAGCCACAGGGCTTGCGAGCCGCAGGCCAGTGCTGCAGCCAGTTGCAGCAGCAGCATGGTTCTCTCCTGTGCCAGGCACAGTGTGCGCGGCTTGCCAAGCAACTGGTAGAGATTGCGCTCGCCTGTGGGGCCGGGCAGCAGACGCGCGGCATGCAGATCGGGCAGGGCCGATTGCAGGCGCTCGCAATCGTGGCTGACGATGGCCTCACCATGCTGCCTGGCCCAGTGGCCCAGTTGCTGCAAGGCGGTCGCCGCTGCTGCCGTGACGGACGTGGCGCTTGCCTGTGCCTGTAGCTCTCCGGATTGATGCAGCAGCAGACTGAGCAAACGCAGGGGCGAGCCGGGTGTCTGCTGCAGGCGCGGCAGATACAGGGGGCCGCCGGCCTTGGGGCCGGTGCCCGACAGCCCCTCGCCGCCAAAGGGCTGAACACCGACCACGGCCCCCACCATATTGCGATTCACATACAGATTGCCAACATGTGCCGCCTGGGCGACCTGCTGCACGGTTTCGTCGATGCGCGTGTGCAATCCCATGGTCAGGCCGTAGCCCAGGGCATTGATGCGCTCCAGCAACTGCGGCAACTCGCGCCTTTGATAGCGCAGTACATGGAGTACGGGGCCGAAGACTTCGCGCTTGAGCTGATGCAGATCGGGCAGCTCGATCAGCGTGGGCGCCACAAAATGCCCTTGTGCGGCAGTTTCCGGGCTCAGCGGCGATTGATGGATGCGCAGACCCAGAGCCCTGAGTCTGGCGATATGTCGCTCGATACCAGTCTTGGCATCGGCATCGATCACGGGTCCCACATCGGTGGCCAGCTCGGCCGGGTTGCCGCAATGCAGCTCTTGCATGGCACCGCGCAGCATGGCCAGCAGCCGGTCGGCGCAGTCGTTTTGCACGCACAGCAGGCGCAGAGCCGAGCAGCGCTGGCCCGCGCTGTCAAAGGCGGATGCAGCAATGTCCTGCACGGCTTGCTCGACCAGGGCGGATGAGTCGACCAGCATGGCGTTCTGGCCGCCGGTCTCGGCCACCAGCACCACAGGCTGGCCGTCGGGGCGCAGCCTGGCGGCGGTCTGCAGAGCCAGCAGTCGCGCCACCTCGGTGGAGCCGGTGAACAGCACGCCTGCCACGCGCGCATCGGCCACCAGCGCGGCGCCCACGGTCTCGCCCCGGCCGGGCAGCAATTGCAGCACGTCTGGCGCAATGCCGGCCTGATGCAGCAGGCGCACGGCTTCAAGGGCGATCAGCGGGGTTTGCTCGGCGGGCTTGGCCAGCACCACATTGCCAGCGCCCAGGGCGGCTGCGACCTGGCCAGTGAAGATGGCCAGTGGAAAATTCCAGGGGCTGATGCAGACCACAGGGCCTATGCCGGGGGCGAGCAGATCCGCATCGGCCTGCCGCAGAATCTGAGCCGCGTAATAGCGCAGAAAGTCCACGGCCTCGCGCACCTCGGACACGGCATTGGCCGCAGTCTTGCCGGCTTCGCGCATCAGCAGGCTCATCAGCGGCTGCATCTGCGTTTCAAAGAGCTCGGCTGCGGTCTGCAGCAGACTGGCGCGCAGCTCGGCCGAGCTGGCTTGCCAGGCGGGCTGGGCCTGTGCGGCCGCCTGCATTGCCTGCTGAATCTGCGCGGGCCCGGCATCGCTGACATAGCCCAGCAACTCCTGATGGCTGGCCGGGTTGGTTATGGCTGTGCCGATGGCGTCGGCGGCATGCACGGCATGGACACCCTGGCGAAGTTGTGCAGGCCGGCTTTGCGCAAGCGCTTGAGACAGAGCGCCCAACACACCGTCATCGCTCAGGTCCAGACCAGAGGAGTTGCGGCGCTGTTCACCCAGCAGCTCGCGCGGCAGCACTATACGCGGGTGGGGCAGGCCTATGTCATCGACCGCAATCAGTGTCTCCACCCCGGCTCGGGTTTGGGGATTCGGTTGACCCTCAGCCAAGGTCTGGTCTGCGGGGGCTGCTATCAAATCAGAGATGGGCCAGTCGGGGTTGGCGATGCGGTGCACGAATGAGCTGTTGGCGCCGTTTTCCAGCAGGCGGCGAACCAGATAGGCCAGCAGTGTCTCGTGCGTACCCACGGGAGCATAGATGCGGCAGGGGCGGCGTGCGGCCTTGTCTTCGGCCTCGACCACATGCAGGTAGAGCTGCTCGCCCATGCCGTGCAGGCATTGAAACTCGTAACGTCCGGCGCTGTAGGGCTGGGCACCGGCCAGGGATTCGATGCTGGCCACTGTCTGGGCGTTATGGGTGGCGAATTGCGGGTAGATGGCGCTGGGTGCTGCCAGCAGCTTGCGAGCGCAGGCAATATAGGCCACATCGGTGTGGTGCTTGCGGGTGTAGACCGGGTAGTCGCTCAGACCGTCGACCTGGGCGCGCTTGATTTCGCTGTCCCAGTACGCGCCCTTGACCAGGCGCACCATCAGACGGCGCTTGCTGCGACGGGCCAGGTCGATCAGATAGTCGATCACATAGGGGCAGCGTTTTTGGTAGGCCTGAATCACAAAGCCTAGGCCGCTCCAGCCTGCCAGGCCGGGGGCGTGGGCCAATTGTTCGAGCAGGTCCAGCGACAGCTCCAGGCGGTCGGCTTCTTCTGCGTCGATATTGAGCCCTATGTCATAGCTGCGTGCCAGCTCGCACAGTTGCAGCACGCGCGGCAGCAGCTCGTTCATCACGCGCTGCCATTGCGCGCGGCTGTAGCGCGGGTGCAGGGCGCTGAGCTTGATGGAAATGCCCGGCCGTTCATAGACGCCCTCGCCGCCAGCGGCCTTGCCGATCGCATGAATCGCATTCACATAGGACTGCATGTAGCGCTGCGCATCCTCTGCGGTGAGTGCGGCCTCGCCGAGCATGTCGTAGGAATAGCGAAAGCCTCTGGCCTGCAGTTCGCGAGCGCGCTCCAGAGCCTGGGAAATGGTCTCGCCCATCACAAACTGCTCGCCCATCAGGCGCATGGCCATGTCCACGCCCTTGCGCACCAGCGGCTCGCCGCCCCTGGCTGTGATGCGTTTGAGCGCCGCGAGCAGGCCTGACTCGCTATGCGTATCGACCAGCTTTCCGGTGACCACCAGTCCCCAGGCAGCTGCATTGACAAAGAGCGAGGGGCTCTTGCCCAGATGAGCCTGCCAGTCGCCGCCGCGCAGCTTGTCGCGGATCAGTGCATCACGGGTAGCCGCATCGGGGATGCGCAGCAAGGCTTCGGCCAGGCACATCAGTGCCACGCCTTCCTGCGAGGACAGCGAAAACTCCTGCAGCAGACCTTGCACCAGCCCCTGGCGCCCAGTGCTGGCGGGTTGGGCGCGCAGTTGCTCGACCAGCTTTTGCGCATGGGCAGCGACCTGGGCAGCCTGGGCGGGCGGCAGCGTGGCGGCAGGCAGCAGCCGGGCCACGGCATCGGACTCGGCCATGCGGGTGGCGCAACTGATGGCTTGACGCAGTTCATCGGCAGGGCGGCTGGAATCTGGCAGCGCAGTGAAAGTCGGCATGTCTGTGCAGGTGTCGTAGAGCCTGGACGCGAGCGGGTGCGCGGCCTTCACCATGTTCACAGCTGCATTGCAAGCGGCGCGGACGCAGCTGTCTACATAGGGAAAATCATTGCTGGTTTTTCGAAAAATGAATCACTATATTGAGTGAATTAAAAAGAGGAATTCACCAATGAAGGATGCTTCAGAAGTGGATATCGACAGGATTGATCGAAAAATACTGGCAATTCTGCAAACCGATGGGCGTATCTCCAATCTGCGTCTGGCAGAGCAGGTGGCGCTGTCGCCCACGGCCGTACAGGCCCGTGTGGCCCGGCTTACGCGCGATGGTTACATCCTGGGCTACGAAGCGCGGCTGAACCCGCAGAAGCTGGGCGTGGGCATGACGGTATTTGTTGAGGTGCTGCTGGACCGCACCACGCCCCATGTGTTTGACGAATTCAAGGCCGCCGTGCTGGCTTACCCGGCCATCATGGAGTGCCATATGGTGGCAGGGGGGTTTGACTATCTGCTTAAGACCCGCATGGCCGATATGGCGGCCTACCGTGACTTCGCGGGCCGGGTGCTGTGGCAGCTTCCGGGCGTGCGCGAGACCAGAACCTATGCGGTGATGGAGGAGATCAAGGATGATGCGCGGCTGCCTCTGTAGGAGAAAAGCGCGTTTGAATGAAGAGTTCAGGATTCTGTATCTGCGTTGACGCAGGCTAGCAACAACTGCTTTTTCAGGAATAGATGGGCCGCAAAAAACATGTAAATAATTGATACACACAGAGGTGGTTGCTGCAGTGAAGGCTGCGGCACAAGCTGTGCAGTTTTTCTCGATTAATGACCAAAAAGCGGCATCTATGAGAGTCAATGCACCAGTGACACAGCGGGAGTACAGCTTTGATGAGCACGCGACTCTGATGTCCACCACGGACACGGAGAGCTACATCAAATATGCCAATCAGGCGTTCATGGAGGTCAGCGGCTTCGAGCCGCAAGAGATCCTCGGCCAGACGCACAATCTGGTGCGCCACCCGGACATGCCCCCGGCCGCCTTTGCCGACATGTGGGCCACCCTCAAAAGCGGCGAGCCCTGGAGCGCACTGGTCAAGAACCGGCGCAAGAACGGGGACCACTACTGGGTTCGGGCCAATGCCATTCCCATCATCCGCAATGACAAGCCCAAGGGCTATATGTCGGTGCGTACCCAGCCTGAGCGCAAAGAGGTCGAGGCGGCGCAAAAGCTGTATGAGTCCATGCACGACAAGGGCGGTTCAGCCCCCGAACTGCACAAAGGCATAGTCTCCAAGAAAGGGCTGGGGAAGCTGCTGTCGATCTGGCGGCACATGGGGGTGCGCCGGCGCATTCGCCTGAACGCGCTGGCCTTGTGGGGCGCCCTGGTGCTTGGGGCCTGGCTGCTGGCTCAAAGCCAGATGCAGTTCCTGTCGATGGCGGCCTTCATGACGGTGGCCCTGATGGTGATGACGCTGTTGCTCGAGAGTCAGTTCGCCACGCCGCTGGAGCTGCTCAAGCGTCAGTCGCTGAACGTGGCAACCGGCAACAACCGGCAGACGGAATACTTGCAGCGCTCGGATGAAATCGGCACCACGCTGCGCACGGTCAACCAGATCGGTCTCATGTTCCGCTGGCTGGTGGACGATGTGAACCAGCAGGCGCTCAATGTTCAGCAGGCCTGTAACGAAATCGAGCAGGGCAACAGCTATCTGCACGGGCAGACGGAGCAACTGGCGGTGAATGTGGCCCAGACCTCGGCCTCCATGGAGCAAATCACGGCCCGGGTTCAGTCCAGCGCCGATACGGCGCAAAAAGCCGGCGTGCTGGCCAGCGAAGCCAGCGCGGCGGCCTTGCGCGGGGGCCAGTCCATGGATCAGATCGTCTCCACCATGGAGTCGATCACGGCCAACTCCCGCCGCATTGCCGACATCGTCGGCGTGATTGACAGCATTGCCTTTCAAACCAATTTGCTGGCGCTGAATGCGGCCGTGGAGGCTGCCCGCGCGGGCGAGCATGGCAGGGGGTTTGCCGTCGTTGCCGGCGAGGTGCGAGCCCTGGCGCAGCGCAGCGCCGATGCGGCCAAGGAGATCAAGGCGCTGATTCAGGCCAGCACGGCCACCATCGAGGCCGGCTCTCTGGTGGTCAGCGATGCGGGGAGCAATATCGGCGACATCGTCTCCCAGGCGCGCAGCGTGGCGGACTTCATTGCCGAGATCAGCAAGGCCACGCGAGAACAAAGCGAGGAGATCAGCCAGGTCGGGAAGTCGGTGGCGGACATGGACTATCTGACGCAGCAGAACGCGCAGCTGGTGACCCAGGGGGCGCAGGCTTCCAGCAGCATGCAATGGCAGGTGAAGAATCTTGTGGAAGCGATTGGTGTGTTTCGATAGCTGACGAGTCGCAAAAGGTTGAGACGGCATGGCCGCTATCGCTGCAATGAGCGGGCTGCCGTCCTTCCTGATGAGCGAGGTGTGGGCGAGCCGATCATGGCAGACGCCTCAGCCCCAGAGCTGTGGCTTGTTCACCATCAAATAATAGGTGCCGGCCATGGCCACAAAGGCGGGATAGCCCAGGGCCTCCCAGCGCAACTGGTATTGCCGAAAAAGCGGCGGCAGGGCCTGGCTCTGGCTATGCGCCAGGGTCGCCATCGCCGCCATGCGGATCTGCAGCCAGACCACGGGCAGCCAGCAGATGCCGGCCAGCGCATACAGGCCGAGCGAAAGCGCGAGCCAGGGAGTGGTGAGCGGCCAGCCTGCGAGATAGGCCATGGCAATGCCCGTGACCGGCTGAATGAAGACGCAGGGAGTAGTGAACCACCAGTCGGCCCGCACCACAAGGCGGCTGACCACTGCCTGGGCGGCGACCGAGCCGCTGCGGTTGGCAAAGAACATGTAGAAGGCCGAGCCGAGGCCGGTGCCGACCAGCAGCACGCTGGAGAGGATGTGCAGTGTCTTGAGCAACAGATAGGTATTCATGATTCAAGCCTGTTGTACGAGTTGTCTGTTTGCAGCAAGAACCACAGCATGGCGGCGATGGGCAGGTTCTTGAGCAGCGGCCCCAGAGGGTGCAGCCACAGCGTGGGCTGAAGAGCCGTGCCGATCACGGTCATGGCCGTCATCAGCAGCAGGGCGCTCAGGTAGATGGCGCGGCCGGGGCGCAGCAGCAAGCCCAGACCCAGAGCCAAATCGGCCAGCAGGCCGGACCAGATGAGCAGTGCCTGCCAGCGTGCATCGCCAATGCCGCCCTGGTCCAGCAAGCGGGCACCTTCGTGGTTGAGCCCCGAGAGTCCGAAATAGTCCAGTGCGCTGACCAAAGCCGTGCCCAGCCAGACGACGACCAGACTCGCGTGCATGAATTGGGCAGCTTGCTTCTGCGGGTTGGGTCTGCTGCCGTTTTGCAACTCAGGCATGGCGGCGGCCTTCCTTGGGCAAGGTGGCCAGCATGGCATCCGGAGCCACGGGGGGGCGCCCCAGCAGCGAGGCCAGGGTCTGAGGATCGGTAACGTTGTCGTTTTCCAGCAAGGCCATGGTTTCGCTGCACCAGGGCAGGGCTGGTATCTGGTCGCCGACTCTGGCACTGCCCTTGCTCATCCAGTCGGGCAGGGCATGCACCGAAGCCGGGCCGTAACCCATCTGGGCGCGCAGGCTGGCGATAAAGGCCTCTGTCGAAAGTGGCAGGGGGCCGCCGATTTCGACGATACCTTCGCCGGTGTCCGATGTCGCCATATGCGCGAGCACTTCGGCAAGATCGCGCACGGCCACGGGCTGAATCTGGCTGCTGCGCATGAGTTCGGGCAGCAGCAGAACGGGCAGTCTGGCCAGGTTCAGGAACAACTGGCTGCTGGCACCGCCCGCGCCAAAGATGATGCTGGGGCGCACGACAACGGGATGGAGCCCGCCTTGTCTGCCCAGCGCCAGCAGATGTTCGTCGGCCGCGCGCTTGGTGCTTGCGTACTGGGTGCCGCTCTGGCCGGCACCCAGAGCCGAGACCTGAACCACGCGGCGCACGCCGGCCTGGGCGCAGGCATCAAACAGCGCAATGGGAGCAAGAGAGTGCAGGGTCTGCAGATCCTGACCGGGCTTGTCGCGCAGAGCGCCGACGGCATTGATGACGGCATCGATGCCCTGCAGATGCTCAAGCCATGCCTCGGCCGTGGTGCAGCCGCCAAAGTCCACAGGCGGCTGGCTGTGGCGGCTGCGCACCACGGGGTCGTGGTCCAGCAGGGCCAGCGCATTCACGATATGTCGGCCCAGAAAGCCTGTGCCGCCGCAGATCAGAACTCGCATACGCTACTCCTTTGCAATTTTCTGCCTTGACAGAATTCAGTTCGGCTTCAATCGTTGCCGCCATCCTTGCCTCGGACAAAGCGCTGGACGCTGGCGCCAAGGCGCAGGATCTTGTCCAGCGTGGCTGGAGACAGGCGCAGCATTTCGTCGGTCCAGATACCCAGCGAATCCATGAGGCGCAGCGTCTCGTGCACGCGGTCCTGGGCATCGGGCGTTTCCTGCTCGAATTCGGGCTGGGCGATCAATTCGCGCAGCAGTGCGCTGGTGGGGTCGAACTCGCGCTGCTTGCGCTCTCGCACAATGGTGCGCAGCAGCTCCCAGACATCGGCCGAGGTCTCGAAATACTCGCGCCGGTCGCCGCTCTTGCGGCTGCTGCGAATCAGGTTCCAGTTCAGCAGCTCCTTGAGGCTGTTGCTGACGTTGGAGCGTGCCGCGCCCAGGGTTTCGCAGATTTCGTCGGCATTGAGGGGACGGCCATGAAAGAACAGCAGTGCATGAATTTGCGCCACCGTGCGGTTCACGCCCCAGGCGTTGCCCATATCTCCCCAGTGGTGCACAAAGCGTTCAGCGATAGGACTCAGTTGCATGAGGTGAAGTGTGGTCTTGCTTGAAATTTCTGTCAATACAGAAATTTATATTCGTGCGAATGCCCGAACGGGCTCCACAAGGTGTTTGTGCAGGCTGTGCGCATAGGGAGCATGGCGGCAAGCAATTTTCTTGCAATGAAGAAATTTCGCATCGACCTGGTCGCTGCGTCGCTACTCGTAAAATAGCCGCATTACAGGGGCATGGAGCCCCGTCAGGGAAGGGAGAGTTCATGACCGCTGCATCCGTCCTGCGTGCCGCCTTGGTTCTGTCGGCCTGTGCTGGGGCCCAGGTCGCATCGGCTGCCTGCTATTTTGTCTATGCACCCAATAACGAACTGATCTATCGCTCCAATGTGGCGCCGGTTGACCTGTCTCTGCCCCTGCATCAGACGGTGTCGCAACTCGCCCCCGGAGCCCGCATGTTTTTTTCGCTCGACGAGTACAACTGTGCCACCGAGGTCAACCTGATCGCCGAGCGCGCCCAGATTGCTGCGGCGCGCAATAGCCGCGAGCGCCGGCTGCGTGAAGAGCAACGCTTCTGATTGCATAGCTGTCAGACAAGAGTCGGCGGCACATTGGGGCTTGATTTTGCCTTGCAGAAGGCCTATCGGCTGGGCGCTTGATATGGGCGCCCATGCAGTTTTTTGCCGTGGTCGGCTCTCGGGTATGGGGTGGCCTGAGACAATCGGGCACCATGAGTGAATCCCGCGACAACAAAATTCCCGAAAACCTGCCCGAAGTCCCGTCTGATGCCCCGGCGCTGCCCGAGGGCTGGCTGGAAGTGCTGTCCATGGACATGGATGCCCAGGGCGTAGCCCGCAAGCCCGACGGCAAGGTGGTCTTCATCGACGGCGCCCTGACCGGTGAAATCGTCAGCGCCAACACCCATCGCAAGAAGAACAACTGGGAAGCGGCCACGCTGACTGAAATCCACCGCGAATCCTCGCAACGCGTGACGCCCGGCTGCCCTAATTTCGGGCTGCATGCCGGCGCCTGCGGTGGCTGCAAGATGCAGCATCTGCATGTGGCGGCCCAGGTCGCCATCAAGCAGCGTGTACTGGAGGACAACCTCTGGCATCTGGCCAAGGTCAAGCCTGAGACGCTGCTGCGCCCCATCGAAGGCCCGGCCTGGGGCTATCGCTTTCGCTCGCGCCTGTCGGTGCGCTATGTGGCCAAGAAGGGCAAGGTGCTGGTGGGCTTCCACGAGCGCAAGAGCCGCTACATCGCCGACATGGAGGTCTGCAAGATTTTGCCGCCCCATGTGGACGCCATGCTCATGCCCATGCGCGCACTGATCGCCAGCATGGATGCGCGCGAAACCTGTCCTCAGATCGAAGTGGCTTGCGGTGACCATGTCACTGCCCTGGTGCTGCGTCATCTGGAGCCTCTGTCGGATGCCGACAAGCAGCGCCTGCGCGACTTTGCTGCCGAGCAGAACGTCCAGTGGTGGCTGCAGCCCAAGGGGCCGGATACTGTGCACCTGATGGAAGAAGGCGGCACACAGCTGTCCTATGGTCTGCCGGACTTCGGCATCACCATGCCGTTCAAGCCCACCGACTTCACCCAGGTCAATCCGCATATCAACCGTGTGCTGGTCACGCGCTCGCTGCGTCTGCTGGATGCGAAAAAGGACGAACGCGTCATCGACTGGTTCTGCGGTCTTGGCAACTTCACGCTGCCCATTGCCACCATGGCGCGCGAGGTGCTGGGCATCGAAGGCTCGGAAACCCTGGTCAAGCGCTCGCACGAGAACTACGCGGGCAACAATGCCACTCGCAGCGAAGACGACAAGCTGGCTCCCACCAGCTTCGTGGCGCGCAATCTGTTCGAGATGACGCCTGCCATGCTGATTGCCGACGGCAACTCCGACAAGTGGCTGGTCGATCCTCCGCGTGAAGGGGCGTTTGCCCTGTCCAAGGCACTGGCCGATATTCACCAGATCCGCATCGGTGCCAAGCAGACCGGTGTGGCCAGCGAACAGCAGCCCGATTTGCTGCCTCCGCTGCCCGAGGGGCAGGAAAGCTGGCAGTTCCCCAAGCGCATTGTCTATGTGAGCTGCAACCCGGCCACGCTGGCGCGTGATGCAGGCTTGCTGGTGCACCAGGCCGGCTATCGCTGCGTGGCAGCAGGTGTGGTGAACATGTTCCCGCATACGGCGCATGTGGAATCCATGGCCGTTTTCGAGCGCGCATAAGCGAGCATGACCTGAACTGCGCCTGCGCGGCGCAGTTCAGCCGCCAAGGGACGTATCCAGAATCATCATCAGCACAAAGCCCAGCATGAGTCCCGTGGTGGCCCAGGCTTCATGGCCCTTGCGGTGGGATTCCGGAATGATCTCGTGGCTGATGACAAACAGCATGGCACCGGCTGCAAAGCCCAGGCCCCAGGGCAGCAGCATGGTGGAGCTGCTGACCACGATGGCGCCGATCACGGCGCCCAGAGGCTCGATCAACCCTGTCAGTGCGCCCAGCACTACCGCAAAGCCTCGGGTATAGCCGGCAGCCAGCAAAGAGGCTGCGACGACAAAACCCTCGGGCACGTCCTGTATGGCAATGCCCAGCGTCAGCGAGCTGGCGCGCAGACCCTCGTTGGCGGCATAGCCCACGCCGATGGCCAGACCTTCGGGCAGGTTGTGAAGGGTGATGGCAATCACAAACAGCCAGGTGCGTCGCAACTGGCGGGCATGGTTGCCTTCGCGGCCTTTGATGAAGTGCTCGTGCGGCAGCAGACGGTCCATGGCCAGCAGAGCGGCACCGCCGAGCAAAATGGCGATGCCGATCATGGCGCCGCCCAGCCATTCGCTGCTCCCGCTCGGGGTGGCCGCCCTGGCGGCTTCCAGTCCGGGCAGAATCAATGAAAAGGCGCAGGCAGCCAGCATGACGCCTGCGCCAAAGCCGAATAGAGTGTCCTGCGTGCGCTCCGATGGATGTTGGGTCAGCAGCACAGGCAAAGCGCCCAGCGCCGTTGCCAGCGCCGCCACGCTGCCGCCCAGCAGTGCATTCAGTGCTGCGGGATTGCTCTGCAGCTGCTTCCAGACCATGGATGCAAGCACCAGAGCCCCAGCTGCGGAGATCAGCAGCCCGAGCCGGGTTCTGAGCGGCAGGGGCGATTGGCTTGAAGATGCGCTCTGCAGTCCGTCCGGGCCCATGGTTCAGCTCCTGACAGCCTGGGTGGCGGCAGCGAAGCGGCGTGCCACTTCGTTCCAGTCCACCACGTTGTAGAAAGCAGCGATGTATTCGGGACGGCGATTCTGGTATTTCAGGTAATAGGCGTGTTCCCAGACATCCAGGGTCAGGATTGGTGTGTTGCCGCTGCCAATGCCAGGCATCAGAGGGCTGTCCTGATTGGCGCTGCTCTCCACATGCAGCTTGCCGCTGCGGTCCACGCTGAGCCAGGCCCAGCCGCTGCCGAAGCGACTGATGGCGGCCTTGGTGAACTCGGTCTTGAAGTTCTCGAAGCCGCCCAGGTCCCTGTCAATGGCTGTCGCAAGAGCGCCCTGCGGCAGGCCGCCCCCTTTGGGAGACATGACTTGCCAGAACAAGCTGTGATTGGCATGGCCGCCGCCATTGTTGCGCACGGCCTGGCGAAGCGGCTGAGGCAGCGATTCGATCTTGACGAGCAGATCGTCCAGCGGCCATTGCGCGTATTCGCTGCCTTCGAGCGCCGTGTTGAGGTTGTTGACATAGGTCTGGTGATGCCTGGAGTAGTGAATCTCCATGGTTTGCGCATCGATATGCGGCTCCAGCGCCGCGTAGTCGTAGGCCAGTGGGGGCAGGGTGTAGCTCATGAGTAAAAGCCTTGGCAGTGAGAGAAGGGAGTCAGTGCAGTGATGCATGCACGAACTCGAAGCTGGCAAGGCGAGAGTGCCTGTTGCTGGCGGGGTGAACGACAAGATGGGCGGGTGCTGGGGTGCCGGCACCGGAGGAGGTATGGGGCCGTGCTGCCGCGTGCTCAGCCTGCGCGGCCAGGAGCTGCGGTAAATGACGGTATATCGCTAGACTCAGGGACCGGCTGGTGGAGTCCTGCTGCAGAAATGGCATCAGGGCTTGCTGTGCCTCATGCAGGCATTCAAATGCAGCTCCTGCCCGGTCCGCTTCGAAGAGAGCATCTGCCAGATTCAGGTGAGCAACGACATAAGCGGCGATACGGTCATCGTCGGCAATATCGCCGGACTCCGCGACCAGCAACTGCAAGCCAAGCTGTTGTACATGTCGGTAGTGTCCAAGTGCTGAGAGATGGCGATGCTCCAGCGTTGCGGCCAGCGCCGTGCGGGTGTGCCGCTTCCATGCGGACAGCAAATCTGCAGCCCAGGTTTTTCCTGTGCCGTGGCTCATGGAGCACCCTCGATGCAGGCTTGGGCAGCAACGACCTTTCCGTTCTCTCCCGATGGGTGAATGCGAACCACCCGCAAGGCGGTCGGCTGATCCACCAGCAAGCAGGTCTTGCCGGTGCGCTTGCAGTGATCCTTCACGCGCCAGTAGGCTCCATCGCTGATGCAACCTGTCTGGCAAATCACCAGGTCGGCGGCGTGCAGACTGTCTTCCAGTAGCTGCTGCTCGGACAAGGCCTGGGTGTCGGTATCCTCAACCAAAGGCCAGTCGATGCCGGACACTGTCTGTTCAGCTGTGGGTTGAGGTGTTTCCCGCAGCAGATCCAGTGCCATCGCCTGGGCCAGGGCGTGGCGCTGCTCACGCTCCCAGGCAAGAGCGCTGTCGCGGACAATGACCTTGGCCCTGAGCTGTACGAGCTGCTGCTGGAGTGCTTCGACTTCCCGTGCCAGCGACTGCATCTGTGCCGTGCAGCGGGTCTGCACTTCCGTATAGGTCAGCATGAGGGCCTCATGCTCAAGGCGTATTTGGTTGAAGTCATCATCTGGCACGGCAGTCTTGTCCCCATGGTTGAGAGCACAACAGAACTTGTCGCTGGGATGCGCGTATGTGCGGCTAAGAATGGAATCAATAGTCAATGAATATAAATGAGAATTGTTTGTATTCAAAGTCCGTAAAAGAAATATGACATCCGAAAAGCTTGGCGTGAGAGATGTCGAGCATGAAAAAGGCCGTAGCAGTGTTGCTACGGCCTGTGCGGGCGTTGGCTGGCACTGGCCCGGAACTCATAATCCGGGCCTGGCACAAGCGACTTCAGCTGCGGTTGCGACTGGGGCTGTTTTCTGGCTCCGCAGTGCTGCGCTTTTCGGCTGAGCTCTGACCCAGTACGGAAGGTACGCCTTCGATCTTGTTGGAGCGCATGTATTCATCCATGTCCTTCCAGCCCGCAAACACAAGCGCCTTGGGCGCCTTGGGGTTGAGGACGTAGCAATCCTCCAGCCCGCGCATGGCATGCCTACAGGCACCGCCAATGGCCTTGGCTTCGGACTCGCGCGCCACGGTGCGTGGGTCTGGACCCAGGCCCGGAATGTCTTCAATCTTGCAGCCTGCCAGTACCAGAGGCAGCAGGGCAATGGCAAGTGCGCGGGGAAGGTGGTTTGGCTTCATCTTGTCTGCTTATCGGCAGCGGCAGTCGGAAATTTAGGCCATGACTGAAATATCCATCAATGCGATGACCGCGCTTGACGTCAAGGTTACCGGAAACAAAAAGGAGTGCGCAAGGCACTCCTTTTTGCTTGGGTGGTGGCGAGGTTTAGTCGCGGTCGCCGCCCATAATACCCAGCAGGGCCAGCAGGCTCTGGAACACGTTGAACAGGTCCAGATACAGGGCCAGGGTGGCGCTGATGTAGTTGGTCTCGCCGCCGTCGATGATCTGCTTGAGGTCATACAGCATGTAGGCGGAGAAGATGCCGATGGCCAGCATGGAGATGGCCATCATGCCTGCCGTGGAACCCACGAAGACATTGATGATGGCGCCTACCATCAGCACCAGAGCACCCACGAACAGGAACTTGCCCATACCCGACAGGTCGCGCTTGATCACGGTGGCCAGCATGGCCATCACGAAGAACACGCCAGCGGTACCGGCAAAGGCCGTCATGATCAGTTGGGTGCCGTTGGAGAAGCCCAGAATCATGCCGATCAGGCGCGATAGCATCAGGCCCATGAAGAAGGTGAAGGCCAGCAGCACGGGCACGCCAGCGGCGCTGTGCTTGGTCTTTTCGATCGCGAACATGAAGCCGAAGGCGCCGACCATGAACACGATCAGGCCCACGCCGCCCGTCAGCGCGCGAGTCATGCCAGTGGCTACGCCCAGCCAAGCGCCCAGCACGGTGGGGATCAGGCTGAGTGCCAGCAGCCAGTAGGTATTGCGCAAGACACGGTTGCGCTCTTGCTGCGAGACACCGTAGCCCGCAGAGCCCAGTGTGGTGACTTGTTCGTTCATGTAGCCATTCCTCCTTCAGGAATTGTGGGTTGAAACATTGTCATTCTAGGTGGGGGTCTTGAGAAGCCTTTGCAATACCCCGTTGCAATGCGGCAGTTTTAGGATGGAATGTTTTTCACATCGCATCTACTTTTGCCTGCAAAGTACAGAATATGCTTGCTGCATTGACAATCCAACGGAGCTTTTTATCTCATGAAGACCAAGCACGAACTCGAACTGGCCGATGTGAAAGCCATCGCTGCGGCTGCCGAAGCTGAAGCACTGAAGAACAACTGGCCCGTGACGATCTCCATCGTGGACGACGGCGGCCATCTGCTGCTGTTGCAGCGTATGGATGGTGCTGCTCCCATCTCTTCGCATATCGCCCCCGCCAAGGCTCGCTCTGCAGCCGTGGGCCGCAAGGACACCAAGGCTTTTGAAGACATGATCAACAATGGCCGTACCGCTTTCCTGAGCGCTCCGTTTGTGGACGGCCTGCTCGAAGGCGGCGTGGCCATCGTCAAGGACGGTCAGGTGCTGGGCGCTGTGGGTGTCTCGGGTGTGAAGGCCAACGAAGACGCACAGGTTGCCAAGGCCGGCATCGCAGCCCTGGGCCTGTAATGGCTTGATTTCTGCCGCTGCGGTGGCAGAGTCCAAAACAAAACCCCTGCCGCTGATGCGCGCAGGGGTTTTGTTTTGGCGGGTTGCGAATGAGGAAAAAACGCGTGGCTATGTGAAGTGTGAGCACAAGAGAGGGCAGGTGCTCTACAACGACTATGGCTGGCGAATCGACACTTGCGGTGTCGCCCCACGATGAAACGGTTTATTTGGTCAGAATGAGCTTGCCCAGCTTGGTGGCCTGCAGGCGATAGGGCGTGCCGTTGTGCAAGATGGTGACGGCTTTCTGACCGTTGAGCAGCAGGGCGCTGTCCAGACCCAAGCTGGAGCCGGCAGCGGCTGAGGGGGTTGCAGCAGCCATGGAGGGGGTGCTACGGTTGTTGGGCTGTGAGGTCGCAACAAGCGGTGCAGACATGCCGTGATTCCTTAAGATCAAAAACTGGTGTAATGATAACAATTCTCAATTGAAAAGCAAGTGATACTTAATCTCATTCGCAAAAAAATGCGATTTATTTTCAAGTGAGATCTGTCCAGCCGCATCTGAGGACTTTTGCCTGCGGTCCATCAGCAGTTTGTGCCTGTGCCGGGCGGCTTGAATGCTGTTTTGATGCAGGTTCCACAATAAAAAAAACGGCCCCTGAGGGCCGTTTTTTGCAAGCATGGGCTTATTTGGATGGGTCGGTCACAAAGCCTATTTTCTTGACGCCAGCGCGCTGGGCGGCGGCCATGGCCTGGGCCACGCGCTCGTAGCGCACTTCCTTGTCGCCGCGGATATGCAGGTCGGGCTGCGGCTCCTTGACGGCCTCGGTCTGAAGATTGGTCTCCAGTTGCTCGTCACTGATTTCCTGGCCGTTCCAGGAGTATTTACCATCGGCCGTGATGCCCAGCTGCACGGTGGCAGGCTTGGTGTCCTCGGGCTGGTTGGTGGCGCGGGGCAGGTCCACGTTGACCGAGTGTTTCATCACGGGCACGGTGATGATGAAGATGATGAGCAGAACCAGCATGACGTCCACCAGAGGCGTCATATTGATCTCGTTCATCACATCATCGCTGTCCCCATCGTCCATGGTTCCGAATGACATGGCTTAGGCGCCTTTCTTCAGGGGCAGCACATTGCCAGAGACCTGGCCGTCCACGGAAACGCGGGCGCCGGTCACGAAGTAGGCGTGCACGTCGTGGGCGAAGCTGTTGAGGGCGTTCAAAATGCCCTTGTTGCCACGTACCAGAGCGTTATAGCCCAGCACGGCGGGGATGGCGACGGCCAGGCCCAGGGCGGTCATGATCAGCGCTTCGCCGATGGGGCCGGCCACCTTGTCGATGGATGACTGGCCGGACATGCCGATGGCCACCAGAGCGTGGTAGATGCCCCAGACGGTGCCGAACAGGCCGATGAAGGGGGCGGTCGAGCCCACGGAGGCCAGAATGGCCAGGCCGGATTGCAGGCGGGCCGTGAATTCGTTGATGCCGTTGCGCAGGCAGCGGGTCACCCAGTCGCTGATGTCCAGCGTGTCATGCAGGTGGACGCTGGTCTTGCGGTGGTGGGCGGAGGCTTCACGGCCTTCGAGCACCATGAAGCGGAAGGGGTTCTGCTTGTCGTCACCCAGCTTTTCCAGGCCGGTGGCCAGATCGGGGCTGTGCCAGAAGTCCTGCGCCTGGGTGGCGAATTTCTTGAATTTCACAATATCCAGCGCCTTGAGAATGATGACCAGCCAAGAGGCCACCGACATGACCAGCAAGATGATGGCCACGCCTTTGGTCACGAAGTCGCCCTGTGTCCAGACGTGGGCAATGCCGAATTGGGATTCCATGGGTACTCCTGAGAACTGCAGATTTATTTGAGAACAAAGTTGATGGGCACGATGTGCCACATGGGTTCGGCCACGCCGTTGCGCTTGCCGGGGACAAACTTCCACTGGCGCACGGTGTTGACGGCGGCGTCATCCAGGCGGTCAAACCCGCTGGACTGCTTGATTTCGATTTTCTCGGGCTGGCCCTGCTCGTTGATATAGACGCGCAGCAGCACCTTGCCTTGTTCACCCATGCGCTTGCTGACCGAAGGATAAGCGGGAGCTGGGTTGTTCAGATAGGCAGCATTACTTGATGGCTGCTCGATCTTGGGCGGAGCTGGTGGTGCGGGAGGCGCAGGCGGAGCCGGAGGTGCCGGGGGCGCGGGTGGTGCCGGCGGTGTCTTGTCCGGTTTGCTGTCGCTGTCTTCCAATGCCCCCTGAGGTGCAGCCGGTGCCTGTGTCGGGTCCTTGATGGCCTTGGGCAGCGGAGCCTTCTTGACCTCGGGCTTGGGCTGCGGTTTGGTCTCGGGCTTGGGCGCTGGCGCCGGAGGCTTGGGTGGAGAGGGAGGGGCCGGCGGGGCAGGTTCGGCAGCCGGCGGTGCCACAAACTGGGCAATCACGCTGGCGGGAATCACTATCTCTGGCGGCTTTTGCTGTGCCAGGCCATGCTGCATGGCCCACAGGGCGGCAGCGTGCACGACAACCACAGCACCAGCAACTGCCATATTGCGGCTCGGGCCGCTGGCAGGTGCAAATCGATCAGACTGGGACATAAGAACGAGAAGAGCAACCAGCGCAGGCTGGGATCAGAATGGAAAAGCGCTGGTCAACCGGCAATAGCAGGCACAGGAAGCAGGGCACGCAGACAGGATCGCATCATTCACGCAGGATCCACCAGGTGCATACCATCACGAGAATCAGACTGCCAAAGACGGCTGAGAGGACGGAGAGGTGGGCCATGCTTTGCTTTCCAGAATATTGGTGGCAAGCTGAACCGTCTGCACCGATGCGCAGGATTGCGCTTCGTTGTGGATGGCCGCGATCGGATGGCTTGCACTGCACTGGGCGACGACATCACGTGCGCAGCCTTCGCAGCGCCCGCATTGTGTGGCAACACCCAATTCAAACTGGATTTCGTCAAAGCTCATCCCCGCATGCGCGTGGCGTGCTATTTCTCGGTCAGAAACCCGGCGGCATACACAGACGATCATGGCTACAGGCAGTTGTTGCTGGCTATTGATGTAATAGGCGGAGTATAAATGAGAATCCATCGCATTTGCAATGCATGCCGCCAAATTACGCACAATCAGCAAGTGGTTAAAAGCCGAGGCCCGATCTGATCGAGGCTGGCGCAGCCGGTCTGGGCCATGGCCAGCTCCAGCTCGGCGCGCAATAGATACAGCATATGTGCCACCCCCAGCATGCCGGCCACCGCCAGGGCATGCATTTGCGGCCGGCCCAGCAGTACGGCACTGGCACCCAGGGCGATGGCCTTGAGCACATCGGTGCCCTGGCGCACGCCGCCATCCATCAGCAGCGGAATATGGACAGGCGTGGCCGCGCGAATGGCAGGCAGCACTTCGAGGGGGGAGACGGCGGTGTCCAGCACTCGCCCGCCATGGTTGGAGACCACGATGGCATCGGCCCCCAGTTCCACGGCTTGCGCGGCGGCGCGGGCCGAGAGCAGACCTTTGATGATCAGCGGCAACCGGGTTTGCTGACGCAGCCAGACCAGGTCGTCCCAGGTGGGCGCGCCTCGGGCCAACTCGCTGCCGAACAGAATGTGCTCGCTCATCAGATCGCCGGTCTGCCGTTGCTGGGGCATGCCACGCAGATTGACGGCCTCCACGCCTGGCGGCAGCGGGTAGCTGGAGCGCTTGATATGGGCGTCCACCGTCCAGACCAGGGCCTGATAACCGGCATCTTCGGCGCGGCGAATCAGCTGCAGCGTGTGCTCGCGCGTTGGCTGCTGGTAGAGCTGGAACCACAGCGGGCCGCTGCGCCCCAGTTCCTGCGCTGCAGCTTGCGCGGCCTGGGCGATTTCTTCGAGCGTGCAACTGGATAGAGTGCTGACCACCATGCCGGTGCGCATGGCCATGGCCGCGCGCGCCGTGGCGAGCTCGCCTTCGGGATGCGCCAGCTGTTGATAGGCAACTGGTGCCAGCAGCAGCGGCCAGTCCAGACTCTGGCCCAGCAGGCTTTGCCGCGTATGCGCGGCCGACAGATCGGCCAGCGGCTCAGGACAGAGACGGATGCGGTCGAAGGCCTGGCGGTTGTGGGCCAGAGTCAGACCCTGGTCCGCACCGCTTTCCAGGTGGGCCCAGGCCTGAGCCTCCATATGCTCGCGGGCCAGCCGGGCGTAGTCCGCCAGGGAGCCTATCTGCGCGGAAATCTGCGTCAGTGGCGGTTTGACGGGCTGGCCAGCGGCATTCAAAGGTTCAACAGTCATAAATCAAGCCGGTTGGATGGGGGCGAGGCAGCAAAGCAGGCGCAGTGTAGGGGGGGGGAGACAGCCGGCGAGGGCTACCCAGCAGCGCAGGCTGTCGTCTCCCAGGAAGCTAGCTTTCAGACCACATGCGCAAGAGATTGTGATAAGTACCCGAGAGGGCGGCGATGCGCGGATGCTCGGGCTGCTCTTGCGTGAGTTGCTGAATGCTCTGGTCCAGATCAAACAGCAGACGGCGCTGCTCCGCCGACTTGACCAGGCTGTGCGTCCAGAAGAACGAGGCATAGCGCGTGCCGCGCGTCACGGGGTTGACGCGGTGCAAGCTGGTGCCGGGGTAGACGATGGCATCGCCGGCCGCGAGCTTCACGCTTTGCTGGCCGAAAGTGTCTTCCACCATCAGCTCGCCGCCTTCGTATTCGTCGGGATCGCTGAAGAACACCGTGGTGGAGACATCGGTTCTGACCTTGATGGCCGTGCCCGGAATGGTGAAGAAGGCGTTGTCGATATGGTTGCCATAAGTGCCTCCACCCTCATAGCGATTGAAGCGCGGCGGCAGGACCTTGAGCGGCAGGGCTGCCGACATGAACAGCGGGTTGCGGCCCAGCCGGTCCAGGATCAGATCGCCTATCTGCTGGCCGGTCTTGCTGTCCAGCGGCAGCTGCAGATTGCTCTTGACCTGAGCGGCCACGTGGCCGGCCGTGGTCTTTCCGTCCTGCCAGCTGGCGGCTTCCAGCGCCTGACGGCAGTGGCGTACTTCATCGGGGGTGAGCAGGCAGGGGATGCGTAGCAACATGGCGGGAGTGAGGCGATATCTATTTGTTGATGATCCGGGTTACATCATTAACCATAGCTGGTAGCGCTTGATGTCTATAGCTTTCAATGATTTATTGGGTTGAAAACATTTATGGAAAGGCACTATCAGCTATGGTTTTGATGGCGAAGATCAGGCTTTGCGAGCCAGCGACAATGCGCTTGATCCGCCAAGTGTGCATGTAAAAAGCCCCGCTGGCATCAGGAGCCTGCGGGGCTTTGAGGCATGGTTTGCAGCCAGGCTGCGCCAGATCAAGCGCAGGCAGGACTGTCATTGCTCCTGTCAGTACATGAATTAGTACGTGAACTTGAGCGAAGCCACGGCCGAGCGGCCGGCGCCCATATTGGCGTAATGAGGCGAGCGCACGCCGGTGTAGTACACCTTGTTGCCCAGGTTGTAGACGTTCAGCTGGAAGCTCAGGTTCTTGTCGATCTGGTAGGCCATCATCGCGTCATAACGGGCATAGCCGGAAGCACCCTTGGTCACGATGCCCCCCTTGCCTTGAATGTAGCTGGCAGCAACGTCGCTCTGAGCATAGATACCCAGACCCAAGGTCAGCTTGGCCATGGGCTTGTAGCTGGTCCACAGGCTGAAGCTGTGCTTGGGCGTGTTGTAGAAGGGCAGGCCATTGCGAACATCGTCCTTGCCCATGTTCTTGAACTCGCTATCCATAAAGGTATAGCCGCCGAACACGCTCAGATTGGACAGGATCTGGCCGGTAAAGCCCAGTTCGATGCCATTGACTTCCTTGTTGCCGCCCATGTACGTGCCGGTTGCATCGCTGATGCGCACATTGGTCACTTCATTGCGGAAGACTGCGGCAGTCAGGTTCAGCTTCTTGTCCAGCAGGTCCCACTTGGTGCCCAGTTCGATGGACTTGGTCTTTTCCGGCTTCAGGCTGATCAGCGCATCGGTGGTTGTGGTCAGGTCCTCGCTGCCGTTGCCCAGAGTCGAGCCACCGGGGCGAGAAGAGGTACCGATGTTGGCGTAGATGCTGCCATTGGATGCAGGCTTGTAGACCACACCCAGCTGGTAGTTGAACATCGTATCGCTACGGCTCAGGTCATACGCCGGGTAGGCGCTGGCGCCACGGCCGCCGGCAGGGCCGGAGGCGTTGAGCTTGTAGTGGTCCACGCGCAGACCGGCATTCACCAGCCATTGCTCGTTGAGCTTCAGAGTATCAAAGCCGTAGACGGCAATGGTGTCGATTTTGTTGACGGTGGATTGCGCAGGCAGTGACCAGGCAAAGTTCCAGGGGGCATTGGCGCCGCTGGGGTTGCTCAAAGTGGTGCACCAAGGATCGGAAACGCCTGTGCAGGTGCCACCACTCTGGATGGCGCCCGAGCTGCCGTCAGCCTTTTCCTTGGACAGTTCCAGACCGAAGGCATAGCTGTGGCCGATGGAGCCGGTCTGTTCCTTGCCGGTAAATTCGGTCACGTTCTGCAGTGTGGTGGTGTCATAGACGCGGTAGTTGCCGCGGCGCCAGACATAGCCATTTATGGCATTGCCCTTGGAGTCGTCGGGCTGGGTCCAGACGTAGTCCTGCTTGGTCTTGCTATAGCGCAGGCTGTTGCGGATCTTGTTGGTGTCAGTGAACTTGTGCGTGACCGAAGCAGTGAACAGATCGCTCTTTTCCTTCTCGAAATCACGGTTGTGCAGGCCGTACCAGTTGGCACGGTCGTTGCCATAGGTGGGACGCACGGTGCTGCCGCCGGGCAGGGTGGCCATGGCGGCATTGCTGTACAGATAAGGCACGCCGCCGTCGGGGGTATTGTCGGTCTGCAGATGCTGCCAGGACAGGGTCACTTCGGTGGCTGTGCCCATGCCGAAAGTCACGGTGGGGGCAATGCCCCAGCGCTTGTTGTCAGGACCGTTGCGGCCGGGAACGTCGGCACTGTGGCCCATGGCGTTCAGGCGAATGCCGGTGGTCTCGTTGATCTTGCGGTTGATGTCCAGCGTGCCGCGCAGATAGTTGTCGGTGCCCAGGCCCACGTCGCCGGAGATGAAGTTCTCGTTCTTGGCCTTCTTGGTGGAGATATTGATGGAGCCACCAGCGCCGCCACGACCGGCATAGGCCGAGTCGGCGCCCTTGATGACTTCCACGGCTTCGACGTTGAACAGTTCGCGGGTGCCGGAGGCGATGTCACGCATGCCGTCCACAAAGGTGCTGGATTGGGCATCCATGCCGCGAATGAAAGGCTGGTCGCCGGTGGGGTTGCCGCCTTCGCCGTTGCCGAAGGTGATGCCGGGGGTGGAGCGCAGAGCGTCTTGCAGGCTGGTGGCGCCGGTCTGCTTGATGATCTCTTCATTGATGACCTGAACGGTCTTGGGTGTGTCCAGCAGGGGAGCGGTGAACTTGCCTTGAGGGCTGGCTTCGGTCTTGAAGCTGGACTCGGCAGCGGCTTCCACATTCACGGTGGACAAGGTGGTTTCCTGCTGAGCCATCGCGCTGGCGCCAATCAGGCACAGGCCTGCGGCAATCACGATTTGCTTGAGCTCGCAGCGCAAGCCGTTGGAGTCGGTCGGGGTCAGATGGTTGTTGGACATGCTTTTGATGAAGAGTCGATTTTTTGAAAAAGCGTGCGGATTCTAGGTGATATTGATAATAATTCTCGATACCATTCAATAATGAGTATCGGCAATCTACGTTTTGTTGCAGTGAGGCAACAGATTGTTGAGTGGAGGGCGTGCAGCGGATCGCCGGAATCGGTCGAGCCACGGGTTTGCTGAGCTGGCAAAAGCCCTGGGCGCGAGGGCGCTTTGTTTACGTCAAGTAAAGTAAATAAAAGTGAGATGCATTTAGAATTTGCGCAACTAGAATGCCGCCTTGCTGCGCAAGCAAGGACTGGCCTTGTGGCGCTATGTCCCAAAGGTCGGCTCGGCCCGGCCCGGCGGCAACGCAATCCCAGAAAGTTCTGAATGACCGCGGCTTCCTCCAACGCCCCGCAGCGGGCGTACTGGCTCAAAAAATTACATGAGTGGCACTGGATCAGCTCCGCCATCTGCCTGATCGGCATGCTGCTGTTTGCCGTGACGGGATTCACCTTGAATCACGCCGGGCAGATCGAGTCCAAGCCCAAGGTCGAATCGCGTGATGCGCAACTGCCCCCGGATCTGCTCGAAAAACTGCAACAAGCCCAGAAGCAGGGCGTGGAAGCGGCGGACAAGAATGCCGTGGGCTTGCCTGCCGAGGTGGATGGCTGGCTGGCTCAGCAGATCAAGGTCAGTGCCAAGGATTTTGCCGTGGAGTGGAGCGAAGACGAGGCCTATGTGCCCATGCCGCGCCCGGGTGGCGATGCCTGGCTGCGTGTGGACCTGAAGGAGGGCTCGGTCGAGTACGAGAAGACCGACCGGGGCTGGATCTCCTACCTCAACGACTTGCACAAGGGGCGCAATACGGGCGGAGCCTGGAGCCTGTTCATAGACGTCTTTGCGATTGGCTGCCTGGTGTTCTGCATCACGGGTCTGCTGATCCTGAAGATGCATGCGCAGCGCCGCCCCATGACCTGGCCCATGGTGGGCCTGGGTCTGGTGCTGCCCGCCTTGCTGGTGTTGCTGCTCGTGCATTGAGCCCAAGAATTTTGTGAAGGAAGAAAAAATGGCGAAGCGGATTTTCAAGACCACGGTGGCGCTGAGCGCCGTGGTGGGCCTGCCGGCAATCGCGGGCGGCATGAATGTGGCTGTGACCGTGCCCCAGTTGCAGGTGGCCGAATACCACAAGCCCTATGTCGCCGTGTGGCTGGAAAAGGCCGACGGCGGTGTGGCTGCCAATCTGTCCGTCTGGTATGACGTGAAGATGAAGAATGCCGAGGGCACCAAGTGGCTCAAGGACATGCGCCAGTGGTGGCGTCGTACCGGCCGCGAGCTGAGCTTTCCCATCGATGGTGTGACCCAGCCGACCAAGCCCGTGGGCACCCATGCGCTGTCTTTTGCGGAAGGCAAGAACCCGCTGCCCCAACTGGCTCCCGGCCAGTACAAGCTGATGGTGGAAGCCGCGCGTGAAGTCGGTGGCCGCGAACTGGTGTCCATTCCCTTCGAGTGGCCCGTCAAGCAGGCCACCAGCCTGAGCGCCAATGGCAGTACCGAGCTGGGCGCGATCAAGCTGGAATTGAAGCCTTGATCACCCCCTGAGGCGCTGCGCGCCTTCCCCCTCTCTGCTTCGCGGAGGGGGACAACACCTTCGCTGCGAGGCGGCTCTTGCTTGGTGTTCCTGGCTTGGGCCTCGCCTCATTTTCGGATTTGTCACCCTTTCTGTTTTCAAGGACCTGATATGAAGTTCCAAACTCGTGCCATCGTCGCTGCAACTCTGGCTCTGGCTGCCCTGGGCGCCCAGGCACATGATCTGTGGTTCAAGCCTTCCAGCACCGTGCTGTCCAAGTCCGACTGGGTGACGGTGGATGCGGCCGTGTCCAACGATGTGTTCTTCTTCAACCACCGTCCGCTGGGTCTGGAAGCCGTCAAGGTGACCGCACCCGATGGCGCGGCCGTGGAAATGAAGAATGTCGCCAAGGGCGAGTTGCGCAGCATGTTCGACTTCAAGCCAGAAAAGACCGGTACCTACCGCGTCACCATGCTGATGACCGGCGTGATGGGCGGCTACAAGGATGCCAACGGCCAGCCCAAGCGCCTGCGCGGTTCGGTGGAGGAAGTGCTCAAGCAGATTCCTGCCGATGCCAAGGAAGTGCGCGTGACCGAGAATCTGCGCCGCATGGAAACCTTTGTGTCTCTGGGCAAGCCTTCGGCGCTGGCGCTGACCGGCAAGGGTCTGGAGCTCAAGCCCGTGACCCACCCCAATGACCTGGTGGCCAGCGAAGAGGCGACTTTCGAATTCCATCTTGACGGCAAGCCCGCTGCGGATCTGGAGCTGGAGCTGGTGGCCGACGGTATTCGCTATCGCGACGGTGTGGACGCCATGAAGCTCAAGACCGATGCCAAGGGTCAGGTCAAGATCAAGTTCCCCCGTGCAGGTCTGTTCTGGCTGAATGCCGATGCCACGGACAAGAAGACCAGCATTGCCAAGGCAACGGAGCGCCGCCTGGGCTATATCGCGACTCTGGAAGTCCTGCCTTAAGCGTTGGCGCTTGATGGACTGAATACGCGCGCCCGCTACGGGCGCGTCGTTGTTTTCGCTGCTGTTTTCGTCTTTGTCTGGATGCCCATGCCCACCCCCCCCCGCGTACGCTTTGATGCCAGTCTCTGGCAACTGCCCTCGTCGGCGGCACAGAGTCAGGCTCGTCCCCGGACGCCGGCGCTGGACTTTGGCGTGCAGCGCTGGAGACCTGCAAGTCTGCAGCACCAGCAGGACGGGCGCATTCACCGCCTGTCCGGCCAGACCATGGGCACGCACTGGTCGCTGCGCCTGGTCAATCCTGATTACCTGCCCACGGAGCCGGTGCAGGCCCTGCTGGAGCAGGTGTTTGAGGATGTCATTGCCCAGATGAGCAACTGGGAGGCGGATTCGCTGATCACCCGGTTCAATCGTTCAAGACCCGGTGAAACGCATGTAGTGCCGGCGGAGTTCGCACATGTTCTGGAAGCGGCCTTGCATTGGGCAAGGCTTTCAGGCGCGGCGATAGACCCCGGCATGGGAGCGCTGGTTTCGCTATGGGGGTTCGGGCCGCGTCAGAACCCGCTGCAGCCGCATTCAGGGCAGGCACCGGCCGGCGAGGAGATCGAGCGCTTGCTGAAGACCAGCGGCCATGGCCATCTGCGCTGGAATGCACAGACCCGGCAGTTGCAGCAGAGCGGTGGTCTGGAGCTGGATTTTTGCGGCATTGCCAAGGGCTTTGCCGTGGATTGGGCGGTGCAAAAGCTGCAGGCGGCTGGCTGGGCTGCGGGCATGTTCGAAATCGGCGGTGAGCTGCGCAGCTGGGGGGCGCGCCCTGATGGGCGGCCCTGGCAGGTGCAACTGGGCACGGGCGGTTCTGTCGAGGCCGAGTCGCTGGTCGTGGCCTGCAGGGAGGGTGCATTTGCCACCTCGGGCGATTTCTGGCATCAGTTCACGCAGGCTGGCAGGCGCTATTCGCACACGCTGGATCCGCGCACGGGCTGGCCGGTGACGCATGATCTGGCCAGCGTGACCGTGTTCCATGAGGAATGCATGCACGCCGATGCGCTGGCCACCGTGCTCACGGTGCTGGGTCCGCAGCAAGGCATGGACTTTGCCCGCCAACATGAGATTGCGGCTGTGCTCACATCGCATCTCGCCTCCGGTGGCAATGAGGCCTGCAGACAGGTGCTCAAGACACCGGCCTGGATCAACCAATTTGAGGCATGACAGTGGAATGGATTTTGACGCCCGAGCGCATTTATGGGGCTATGGGTTTGGTAGCCGCCTACGCAGGCATGTGCTGGGGTATTGGCACCAAGGTACGCAAGCAGCGCCTGGCCGATGAGGCCGAGAGCAATGCCTCGCAGGGCGATGCCGCTGCGCCTGCCGTCCTGGTCGCCTATGCCAGCCAGACGGGGCAGGCCGAGGCGCTGGCACGCGCCACGGGCAAGATGCTGGTCGACGGCGGTCTGCAGGTGCGTCTGCTGCCCGTGGAAAAACTGACGGCCGTGCTGCTGCAGCAATTTGAGCACAGCCTGTGGCTGCTATCCACTACAGGCGAGGGCGATGCGCCCGACCATGCGCTGGGCTTTGTGCAGCAGCTCATGGCCACGCAGCCTGCGCTGATCCAGCACCAAAGCCTGGTGCTGGCGCTGGGTGATCGTGAATATCAGGAGTTCTGTGCGTTTGGTGTGAAAGTGCATGAGTGGTTGCAGACCAGCGGCGCGCGCAGCGATCTGGTCTGCGTGGACAATATGGATGCCTCGAGCTTGCAGAGCTGGCAGACCCAGGTCGCTCAGATGCGACAGGACTTGCTGGGCGAGTCTGCGCCCGCTCAGAAACTGGACTCGGACTGGTTGCAGGCGCCGGTCAGCATGCCTTTTGTGCTCAGTCGGCGGCGTTTGCTCAATCCCGGCAGCCAGGGCGGGGCGCTATACCTGCTGGAGTGGACGCCGCAGTCCGGCGAGCTGCCGCGCTGGGAGTCGGGCGATCTGGTGTCTCTGTGCGTGCCTGCCGACCCTGAGCGCGCGCGCGACTACTCGATCGCCTCGATCACGGCCGACGGCAGCCTGCAACTGCTGGTGCGAGAGAGCACGCGTGCCGATGGTTCGCCAGGCCTTGCGTCGCACTGGTTGTGCTGTGGCATGGCCGAGGGAGATGTGCTGCCGTTGACCTTGCGCGAGCACCGCGGCTTCAGGCTCGGTGACAACGCCGGGCGGCCGCTGATTCTGATCGGCAATGGCTCGGGCCTGGCGGGCCTTCTCAGCCATATCAAGGCGCGTGTGCAGCAAGAGCTAAGTGATCAATGGCTGTTGTTCGGAGAGCGCAGTCCACAACATGACGCGCTATTTGCCGATCAACTGGGCGCATGGCTCAGGCAAGGCCGACTGGCACGGCTGGATCAGGCCTGGTCGCGCAACGGCAAGGATTCGCGCTATGTGCAGGATTTGTTGCGCAGTCATGCAGAGGAAGTCCGGCAATGGGTGGAGCGTGGTGCGGCCATCTATGTTTGCGGCAGCCTGAACGGCATGGGTCAAGGCGTGCATCTGACGCTGCAGGCCATTCTGGGCGAGGCCAAGGTGACCGAGCTGTTGGGCTCGGGCCGCTACCGACGCGATGTGTACTGAGCACGTCCAGGCGGGGGGATGGCAGCAGGCCCTGTCACCGTCTTGGAGCAGGACTGCACCGCATCCTATAGGTGCCGCACCGCTCGGACATCGGGCAGGACGGATCAGAGGGCGTCTTCACCCGGTCGATGTGGCCGATCCTGGAGGGCCTGCTTGCGGTCTTCGGCGGACATGGCATGTGCCGCAGACAGCAGTTCTGCGGATCGTATGAGGTGCTGCCTTCCATCCGCATTGCACCTGCGATACCCGTGAAGGAGGCGGAGTTCATCGTCTGACAAAGCCTCTGCAGGGTGAACTGCCGGTGTGCGGTGTCCTGCCAGCACATACAACAGGTCCACTCCGTGTGCGCTCAGCGCGGTCATCTGAAAGCCATCCGGCGCTGTCTTGCCGGATTCCCAGGAAAAAAGAGTTTGCTTCGTAGTGCCAGCAAGTGCAGCGAAGGCTGGCTGGCTCATGCCCAGCCGGTTTCTTTCTTCGCGCAGCCGTTCCCCTAGGGTCATAAAAATTTGTCCAAGGTGTATTGCATGGGAAAGAAATCTTTCCCATAATTCGCCAAAAGCACGACGACGTGCTTTAACCTAAATAATTAGGCGAAAGGCTACCAGATGCATCCCGAGCAAATCAAAGCGGCGCTGCGCATGAAAGGCATTTCCCCCACGGCATTGGCGTCCGAAATGCGCGTGGCCAACAGCAGCGTGTCGCAAGTCATCAGCGGTCGTGCGGTATCGGCCCGCATTCGACAGCGCATTGCAGAAATCACAGGCATGCCCGTCGACATGCTCTGGCCGTCTGTCAACGAGCGCCATGCACTGCACAGCACACGCCCAGAAGGAGCGGGCGCGCGTATCGCAAGGGAGGCTCCATGAGTCGCACGGCGTGCCGCAATCACACGGCCCTGCGCGGCAGGAGAGGCGTTCAATGAGCTTTGGAATTGCAGCACTGATTTTCTTGGCCGGTCTCCTCTGCGGATGTCTCATGGGCATTGCCGGCGTCGTGACGGCTTTGGACGGTTACTGAGGGACAGCGCTCAAGCTTGTGCACCTCCCATGGCCGGGGCTGCCGGGGAGGCGTTCGCCGCACCGAGACCCGAACGTGCGCACGCGTCTCCATGCCTGTGGAGCCCATGTCCTGGCTGCCCGGCAGCTGCAGTCTTGCAGGAATGTGCGGTTCAGGGTGCAAGCATGGCGGGGCACGATGGCGGAGATAGCCCGGGGTCAGCTTCGTGAGGGCCGCGCCAATCGGTGGGCCGCGCGGTTGTCGGAAAGACCTGCCGGCCGGTTCCGTCCTGACCAGCGTTCGCGGCCGTGATTCCGTCGGCGTCGAGACCGGGGCATGCACGCATGCATTGCTGCGGTAAAGCCGCCCCAGTCGCGTCGGCCTGTACGCGACACTTGCCTCAGAAATACAAAAAGCTGGCTCGGGCCAGCTTTTTTGTGGTCAGCGCAAGCGCAGTGCTTACTTGACGTGCTTGCCGATCAGGCCGGCCATCTCGAACATGGAGACTTGGGGCTTGCCGAAGACTTCCTTGAGCTTGGCGTCGGCGTTGATCATGCGCTTGTTGGCAGCGTCTTGCAGGTTGTTGGCCTTGATGTAGACCCACAGCTTGCTGATGATTTCAGTACGGGGCAGGGGATCCTTGCCAACCACGGCAGCCAGAGCGGCGCTGGGGGTCAGGGGTTTCATGAAGGCAGCGTTGGGAGTGCGCTTCTTAGCGGCGGGAGCTGCTGCCGGTGCTGCAGCGGGTGCCTTCTTTGCAGTTGCCATATTGCTTATTCCTAATTGGGTAGTGGACTTATCACCAGCGAAATACAGCTGCAATCCACTGGCTGAGTCTGATGCTAATGGCAAAAAATCGCTCTTCCAAGCTAGTGGGCTGTTTTTTTGCCTCGATTTGTTGCTCTCAGGCCCTTTAGTGTCCGTTTTCACGGGTTTTTCCTCGAGAGTGTTGTGAAAAAGTTGCTCTCTGTGTGTGTCCGCTGGTGCTTGTGCTATGTCAGGTGCTCAGGGCAAGATGCGGGAGACTTGGTTCTGTGGAGATTTTCATGAGCGATTCCTCGGTTTCTCTTGGCTTCAGCACCTGCGATTTGTGCGATGCGCATATCAGCGATGACAGCAGCGACTTTCGTGTGCTGCCGCCCGTGTTCCACAGCTATGGCGGGAATGTCGGCTTTATGGGGGAGGTCAGCACCGTGCAGTGTCTGGACGACAACAGCCTGGTGCGAGCGGCGCTGGCCGAGCCGGGAGGTGGTCGTGTGCTGGTGGTCGATGGCGGCGGCTCGCTACGCCGGGCTTTGGTGGGGGGGAATGTGGCGACATCGGCGGCCCAGAACGGCTGGGCCGGGGTGCTTGTCTATGGCTGCGTGCGCGACGTGGCCGAGCTGAAGTCCACCCCCGTGGGTCTGTATGCGCTGGCGCTCAACCCCATGCCTACCGTCAAGCAAGGCCAGGGACTGCGCGATGTCTATGTGCAGATCGCCGGCCTGTGGATTCGCCCGGGCGACTGGCTGTATGCCGACTCCGACGGCATTGTGCTGAGCCGCCGCAATCTGCTTTCCTGATTGGAATCGACGGCGCCTAGCGCCTGATCTGCAATGAACCGGGCCAGGTTGCGATCACCACGCTGGTCAGGGCAATGCCGAAGGCCAGCAATTGCATGCTGCCGACGCGCTCGCCCAGGGCCAGCATGCCCACTACAGCGGCGCTGATGGGCAGCAGCACGGTAAAAATGCCGGCCCGCGATGCGGGCACGGCGCGCAATCCCGTCATCCACAGCCACACCGTCCAGACGCAGGCGGCCAGGGCGTAAAACAGCAACAGACCCCATGCGGGCACCGAAACCCGGGAAAAATCAAACTGCCAGGCCAGATAGAGTCCGGCGGGTGTGGAAAGCACAAACCCCCAGAGATTGATCAGCGCCGTAATGCGTTTGGGGCTTACGCTGGCGGTGAGCTTTTTGCCGATCACGGCATATGCGGCCTCGCACAGCACGGCGGCAATCAGCAGCAACTGGCCCAGGCCTTGCTGGGGATGCGCGGCAAGGCTGCTGCTTTCGGTCTTGCTCAAGGCATTCAGCCCTATGCCGGCCACTGCGAAAGCAATGGCTGTCCATGTGCGCGCGCCAACGGCTTCGCGCAGAAAAAGCCAGCTCATGATGGCGACTGCGGCAGGAATTGCGGCCATGGTCACGCCCGCCGTGACCGCGCTGGTCAAGGCCACGCCGCTGATCATGCAGAGCGTGAAAAGGAAATTGCCGAAGAAGGACTCAAAAAACAACAGCCACTTGGTCTGTCTGGTCAGAGTTGTCTCGTGCGCTGGTGGCCTGAGCCAGCCCAGCATGGCCACGGCACCGATGCCAAAGCGCAGCCAAGCCAGCAGCATGACCGGAAAGATGGCAGCCAGAGGCTTGGACAAGGCCACATAGCTTCCTACCAAAGACATGCTGAGTGCCAGGCAGAGATAGGCGATGGGGCGGCTGGGCGTGTGCATGGCGAAATGAATTTCAATGACAAGAGAAGGTGATGCAAAGCAGTGTGGCAGGGCTGTTGCATGCATTTGACCCAGGGGAGGGAACTGTTGTTTTTTTGATTCCCGCCGCCTTGGGCGCCATGTCTTTGTCGTGTCACCTGTTTTTGTTCAAGTGGCTTGGCCTGTCTCGTGCCGGATAAATGAGCAGATCAAGGATGAGCAGATCAAGGCATGCGCCGGGACTTTTTTCGTACTGCGTTCAAAGGATGCGGACTCCAAAGGCCGTGCTTCCGTAAATTTTTCATGAAGCAAGATTCCAATTTCTTATTATGAAAAATTGAAATGTTGCGCTGCCGCAAAATTTCTCAATACGAGAAATGTGTTTTCTTATTGTGAAAAATAAAAATAAACCGTTGATTTTATTGAATATAAATTTCAGTCTTTTATAAGACATAAGACTCTGCGGAAGAACGTTGCAGGCATAAAGTAGATCCCAAGGACGAACACCAATTCATCTTGTTTTAACCGCTAAGGAGTGCACCATGCCCCAATCCCTGACTCAGCAACTGAGCCGTGAACAGCAAATCGCAGCCCTCGAAAAAGACTGGGCACAGAACCCACGCTGGAAGAGCGTCAAGCGCGGCTACAGCGCTGCCGATGTGGTGCGTCTGCGTGGCAGCCTGCAGCCAGAGTACACCCTGGCCCAGCGCGGTGCCGAAGTGCTGTGGGACAAGATCAACGGCAGCTCGAAGAAGGGCTATGTGAACGCCTTCGGTGCCATCTCCGCAGGCCAGGCCATGCAGCAGGCCAAGGCCGGTCTGGAAGCCGTGTACCTGTCGGGCTGGCAAGTAGCCGCCGACGGCAACACCTCCGAGACCATGTACCCCGACCAGTCGCTGTACGCCTATGACTCCGTGCCCACCATGGTGCGCCGCATCAACAACACCTTCAAGCGTGCCGATGAAATCCAATGGGGCAAGGGCATCAACCCCGGCGACAAGGAGTTCATCGACTACTTCCTGCCCATCGTGGCTGATGCGGAAGCCGGCTTCGGCGGCGTGCTCAACGCGTTCGAGCTGATGAAGAACATGATTCAGGCAGGTGCTGCCGGCGTGCACTTCGAAGACCAGCTGGCTGCGGTCAAGAAGTGCGGTCACATGGGTGGCAAGGTGCTGGTGCCAACTCGCGAAGCGGTCGAAAAGCTGATTGCCGCCCGTTTTGCAGCCGATGTGATGGGCGTGCCCACCATTGTGCTGGCCCGTACCGATGCCGAAGCGGCCAACCTGATCACCAGCAACCATGACGAGAACGACATCCCGTTCCTGACTGGCGAGCGTACTCAGGAAGGCTTCTACCGTGTCAAGAACGGTCTGGAGCAATCCATCAGCCGCGGCGTGGCCTACGCTCCCTACGCGGATCTGGTGTGGTGCGAAACCGGTGTGCCCGATATCGGCTTTGCCCGCGAATTCGCCCAGGCCGTGCATGCAGCCTGCCCAGGCAAGCTGCTGAGCTACAACTGCTCGCCTTCGTTCAACTGGAAGAAGAACCTCAACGACAGCCAGATCGCTTCCTTCCAGGAAGACCTGTCCGCACTGGGTTACAAGTTCCAGTTCATCACGCTGGCCGGCATCCACAGCAACTGGTACAACACCTTCAAGTTCGCCCACGAGTACGCTCGCGGCGAAGGCATGAAGCACTACGTGGAAATGATCCAGGAGCCCGAATTCGCGGCACGTGACAAGGGCTACACCTTTGTCTCGCACCAGCAGGAAGTGGGCGCAGGCTACTTCGACGACGTGACCACCGTGATCCAGGGCGGCTCTTCCAGCGTCAAGGCGCTGACCGGTTCCACCGAGGAAGAGCAGTTCCATTGAGCCACGATGAATCGTGATTCTGTCTAGGTAAAAAAGGGGTTATGCGCCCGGGGCGAAAGTCTCGGGCGCTTTTTTGTTTGCCGGGTTAAAATGGCGCGACTTCAATTCACAAGGGCGAGAAAGGCATCAACGGTTATGACACCGCGAACTACATCGGAGATGTACTTCAGCTGCTGATGGCAGCTGGCGGTTCGCGCCTGCCCGAGATTTCTCGACACCCTCATCAAAGCGCGGACTGGTTCCGCGCTTTTTGCTTTCAGGCAACTCCAAAGCTCTGGCGCTGGCCCTCACCCACACAAATTTGGTTTGACAAGGAATTTATGATCAACATCACGCTCCCCGATGGCTCCAAGCGCGAATACTCGGGCCCGGTTTCGGTTGCCGAAGTCGCTGCTTCGATTGGCTCCGGCCTGGCCAAGGCCGCATTGGCCGGCAAGATCAACGGCAAGGTCGTGGACACCAGCTTTGTGATCGAGCAGGATTCGCCGCTGTCCATCATCACCGCCAAGGATGCCGACGGTCTGGAGGTGATCCGCCACTCCACCGCTCACTTGCTGGCCTATGCCGTCAAGGAGCTGTTTCCCGATGCGCAGGTCACCATCGGTCCCGTGATCGAAAACGGCTTCTACTACGACTTTTCTTACAAGCGCCCCTTCACTCCCGAAGATCTGGCCGCCATCGAAAAGAAGATGACCGAGCTGGCCAACAAGGACGAGCAGGTGGTGCGCCGCGTGCTGCCGCGCGACGAGGCCGTGCAGTACTTCAAGGGCATCGGCGAAGCCTACAAGGCAGAGATCATTGCCTCTATCCCCAGCAACGAGGATGTGAGCCTGTACCGTGAAGGTGCCTTCGAAGACCTGTGCCGTGGCCCTCACGTGCCCAGCACCGGCAAGCTCAAGCACTTCAAGCTGATGAAGGTGGCCGGCGCCTACTGGCGTGGCGACCACCGCAACGAGATGCTGCAGCGCATCTACGGTACCGCTTGGGCAACCAAGGACGAGCTCAAGGACTATCTGTTCAGGTTGGAAGAAGCCGAAAAGCGCGACCATCGCAAGCTTGGGCGCGAACTCGATCTGTTCCACATCGACGAACACTCGCCCGGCACCGTGTTCTGGCACCCCAAGGGCTGGGCGGTCTGGCAGCAGGTCGAACAGTACATGCGCCGCGTCTATCAGGACAACGGCTACCAGGAAGTCAAGGCTCCGCAGATTCTGGACAAGGGCCTGTGGGAGAAGACCGGCCACTGGGACAAGTACCGCGAAAACATGTTCACCACCGATTCGGAAAAGCGTGAATATGCCCTCAAGCCCATGAACTGCCCGGGCCACATCATCATCTTCAAGCAAGGCATCAAGAGCTATCGCGATCTGCCTCTGCGCTTTGGCGAGTTCGGCAACTGCCATCGCAACGAGCCCACGGGTTCGCTGCACGGCATCATGCGCGTGCGTGCCTTCACACAGGACGATGGTCACATCTTCTGTACCGAAGACCAGATCCAGGCCGAGGTGACGGCTTTCACCTCGCTGCTGCAGAAGGTGTATGCCGACTTCGGCTTCACCAACATCCTGTACCGTCTGTCCACTCGCCCCGAAAAGCGCATCGGCACCGATGAAGCCTGGGACAAGGCCGAGAACGCGCTGGCCGAAGGTCTGCGCGCATCGGGTTGCGAGTTCGAGTATCTGCCGGGCGAGGGTGCTTTCTACGGGCCAAAGATCGAATACACCCTGAAGGATGCACTGGGTCGCGAATGGCAGTGCGGCACCATCCAGGTGGACCCGAACATGCCCGAGCGTCTCGATGCGGAATTCGTGGGCGAGGATGGCGAGCGCCATCGACCCATCATGCTGCACCGCGCGATTCTGGGTTCGCTCGAGCGTTTCATCGGCATTTTGGTTGAGCATCACTCGGGCGCGCTGCCTGCCTGGCTGGCTCCGGTGCAGGCTGCCGTGCTCAATATCACGGACGCTCAGGCCGACTATGCGCAGGAAGTTGCGCAGAAGCTGCAAAAAGCATTGCCGAATCAAAGCCTTAGAGTGGTGACAGATCTGCGCAATGAAAAGATTACGTATAAAATACGCGAGCATTCCATGCAGAAGCTGCCCTACATCCTTGTCGCAGGCGACAAGGAGAAGGCTGCTGGTGCGGTTGCAGTGCGCGCCCGGGGTAACAAAGACCTCGGAGTGATGTCGGTTGATGCATTCATTGAATTGCTCGCCAAGGACATCGCGGCCAAGGCCTGAAGCAGATTAATTTTTGTGGCGGGCCGGTCAGCGTGCAAGGCACGCTAGCCGGCTACGCTGTTGTAGCCATTTCAATCCAAGGGTGAAAACCATAGCTACTGAATTTCGCGATCGGCGCCACCGTGAAGAGCGCAAGCATCGACTGAACCGAGAAATCATGGCGCCTGAAGTGCGTCTGTCTGGTCCCGACAACGAGCCTCTGGGCATCGTGCCGCTGCAAGAAGCGCTGCGTATGGCCGGCGAGCTGGATGTCGATCTGGTGGAGATTGCGGCCAACGCATCTCCTCCGGTCTGCCGTCTGATGGATTACGGCAAGTTCAAGTACCAGGAACAGAAGAAGGCTGCTGAAGCCAAGGCCAAGCAGACCGTCATCGAAATCAAGGAAGTGAAGTTCCGCCCTGGTACGGATGATGGTGACTACAACATCAAGCTGCGCAATATCCGCCGTTTTCTGGCGGATGGCGACAAGTGCAAGATCACGCTGCGTTTCCGCGGTCGTGAAATCACGCACCAGCAGCTGGGTCTGAATCTGCTCAACCGTCTGCGTGACGATCTGGCCGATTCCATCCAGGTGGAGCAGTTCCCCAAGCTGGAAGGCCGTCAGATGATCATGATGGTTGCGCCGGCTCGTGCAGGCGGCAAGAAGCCTGCTGGTGCTGCAAAACCACAGGCTGATGGCGCCGCAGCTGCACCTGAGGCTGCAGATAAGGCATAATTGCGGTTTTGCCTTGTCGGCAAAAGTGGGCTTGGCCCACTTTTGTTTTGTGCGGCAGATAAAGAATTTGCAGGCTTGCCTGCAAGAGTCAGCCCGGCCTGGCCGGACTGACAAACAAGTGCCTCGGAGGCCAGCGAAGTGTGTGCGGGTTGCACACCGCCTTGCGAGCACAAATTCAATAGGAGCATTCACATGCCCAAAATGAAGACCAAGAGCAGCGCGAAGAAGCGTTTTCGCGTTCGTCCCGGTGGTACCGTCAAGCGCGGTCAAGCCTTCAAGCGTCACATCTTGACCAAGAAGACCACGAAGAACAAGCGTCACCTGCGTGGCATTGTCAACGTGCATTCCGGCGATATGGGCTCCATCGCAAAGATGTTGCCTTCCGCAGGCCTGTAATTCACTGACGAACTAGGAGAAAACACATGCCTCGCGTCAAACGTGGTGTAACGGCTCGCGCCCGTCACAAAAAAGTTCTGAATCTGGCCAAGGGTTTCCGCGGTCGCCGTGGTAACGTCTTCCGCGTTGCCAAGCAAGCGGTCATGAAGGCTGGTCAATATGCCTACCGTGACCGTCGTACCAAGAAGCGCGTGTTCCGTCAGCTGTGGATCGCTCGTATCAACGCTGCTGCACGTGAACTGGGTCTGACTTACAGCCAATTCGCCAACGGCCTGAAGAAGGCTGCCATCGAAATCGACCGCAAGATGCTGGCCGATATCGCCGTGCACGACAAGGCTGCTTTTGCAGCTATCGTCGACCAAGTCAAGGCCAAGCTGGCTGCCTGAGGTCACGATCGGTAGTTACTCTTGTAGGACTTTTGCAGACAAGGATCCCCACAGGCATTTGCCGATGGGCGAGCATCTTGCTTGAACTTGATTGCAGAAGTCGTGTCTTGTTCAGTAGCTGCTGATGCACAAACAGCAAGGGCTAGGGCTTGAAAAGGCACTAGCCCTTGTTTATTTTTACAAGTCGATAAAGAGTCGATATGAACGAGTTGGATTCTCTGGTCGAAAGCGCACAGCAACTGTTTGCGCAAGCCCACACCCCCGCTGATCTGGAAAATGCCAAGGCGCAGTTTCTGGGCAAGTCGGGCAAGATGACCGAGCTCATGAAGGGCATGGCGCAGCTTTCCGTCGAAGAGAAAAAGTCGCGCGGCGCAGCCATCAACGTGGCCAAGCAGGCGATCGAAGCGGCCTTGACCGCCCGTCGCAAGGCTTTGGCAGACGCCGAGCTGCAGGCCCATCTGAAGGCCGAGGTGCTGGATGTGACTCTGCCCGGTCGCCGTCGTGGCGCGGGAGGGCTGCACCCTGTCTCCATCACCATGGAGCGTATCGAGGGCATCTTCGGCTCCATGGGCTTTGATGTGGCCCAGGGCCCCGAGATCGAATCCGACTGGTTCAACTTCACGGCGCTGAACACGCCTGAAGATCATCCCGCGCGCTCCATGCACGACACCTTCTATGTCGAAGGCGGCACCCAGCACGCGCCCAATCTGCTGCGCACGCACACCAGCCCCATGCAGGTGCGCCATGCCGTGCAGCATGTGAAGAATTACCGCAACGCGCTCGATGCCGGCCAGACCATGCCCGAGATCCGCGTGATTGCCCCCGGCCGCACTTATCGTGTGGACTCGGATGCCACCCACTCGCCCATGTTCCACCAGTGCGAAGGCCTTTGGATCGGCGAGAACGTGAGCTTCAAGGACCTGAAGGTGGTGTTCACCGACTTCTGCAAGACTTTCTTCGAGCAGGATGACCTGGTGCTGCGCTTTCGCCCCAGCTTCTTCCCGTTCACCGAGCCGTCGGCCGAAATCGACATCCAGTTCCAGAGCGGCCCGCTGGCCGGCAAGTGGCTGGAAGTGGCGGGCTCCGGCCAGGTGCACCCCAATGTGGTGCGCAACATGGGGCTGGACCCCGAAAAATACATCGGCTTTGCCTTTGGCATGGGCCCCGATCGCCTGACCATGCTGCGTTATGGCGTGAACGACCTGCGCCTGTTCTTCGACGGCGACATCCGTTTTCTGTCGCAGTTTCAGTAATTGAAAAGTGAGCTGCTAGCGAATGCTCTGAAACGATTTCAGATAGTTTTGATGCTGAAATCCTTATATGCCGAGCGCTAATAGCTCATCTTTTTGAGATACGCATGCCCAGCCAGTGGCAGACCGCTTGCGGTGCGACTGGCATGAACGCCAAAGAGTCTGACTATGCAATTTCCTGAATCCTGGTTGCGCGAATACTGCAACCCCAACCTGACCACCCAGCAGCTGGCCGATACCCTGACCATGGCCGGTCTGGAAGTGGAAGAGCTGGATCCTGTGGCGCCTCCCTTCACCGGCATCGTGGTCGGTGAAATCAAGGAAGCCGTGCAGCACCCCGACGCCGACCGTCTGCGCATCTGCCAGGTCGATGTGGGCGGCCCCGAGCTGCTGAACATCGTCTGCGGCGCGCCCAATGCGCGCGTGGGCATCCGCATTCCCTGCGCCACCGTGGGCGCCGAGCTGCCGCCCGGTGCCGATGGCAAGCCCTTCAAGATCAAGATCGGCAAGCTGCGCGGCGTGCAGAGCTTTGGCATGCTGTGCTCGGCCAAGGAGCTGGGCATCGACGAAGACGCCAGCGGCCTGCTGGAGTTCCCCGCCGATGCGCCCCTGGGCCAGAACGTGCGCGAGTACCTGAATCTGGACGACACGCTGTTCACGCTCAAGCTCACGCCCAATCTGGCGCACTGCCTGAGCGTCTATGGCGTGGCGCGCGAGCTGTCTGCGCTGACCGGCACGCCACTCAAAGCCCTGTCCTTCCCCGCTGCGGCCGTGGCCTTGCAAGACAAGCTGCCCGTCAAGATTGAAGCCACCGATCTGTGCGGCCGCTTCTCTGGCCGTATCGTGCGCAATGTCAACACGCGGGTGAAGACGCCCCAGTGGATGGTGGATCGCCTGGCCCGTTGCGGCCAGCGCTCGGTCAGCCCGCTGGTGGACATCTCCAACTATGTGATGTTCGAGCTGGGCCGTCCCAGCCATATCTTCGATCTGGACAAGATCAGCGGCGGCCTGAATGTGCGCTGGGGCAAGGAGGGCGAAACGCTCAAGCTGCTCAATGGCAACACCATCAAGATCGACGATTTCCTCAAGGTCGGCGTGATTGCCGATGACAAGCAGGTCGAGTCCCTGGCCGGCATCATGGGCGGCGACGCCACGGCCGTGTCCGACGACACCAGGAACATCTACATCGAAGCTGCGTTCTGGTTCCCCAAGGCCGTGGCCGGCCGTTCGCGCCACTTCAACTTCTCGACCGATGCCGGCCACCGCTTCGAGCGCGGCGTAGACCCCGAGTTCACCACCGAGCACATCGAGCGCATCACCGCGCTGGTGCTGGAAATCTGTGGCACGCCAGAGACGCAAGTCGGTGCCATGGACGACCAAAAGCCCAATATGCCTGCCTCCAAGGCCGTGCAACTGCGCGTGGCGCGTGCGGCCAAGGTCATCGGCATGGCCGTGACGCAGCAGCAATGCCTGGATGCCTTGAACGGCCTGGGTCTGCCGGCCACCGTGGCCAGCGAAGGCGTGATCAGCGTCACCGCTCCCACCTTCCGCTTCGACATCAATCTGGAAGAAGATCTGATCGAAGAAGTGGCACGCATGATCGGCTACGAAAACCTGCCGACCACCAAGCCGCTGGCCCCGATCTCGCCCAAGCTGCGCGCCGAGAACGAGCGCAGCCCCTACGCCGTGCGCCACGAGCTGGCGGGCCTGGGCTACCAGGAAACCATCAACTTCAGCTTTGTCGAAGAAAAGTGGGAGCAGGAGCTGGCTGGCAACAATAACGCCATCAAGCTGCTCAACCCCATTGCCAGCCATCTGAGCGTGATGCGCTCGTCGCTGCTGGGCTCGCTGCTGCAGGTGCTCAAGTTCAACGTGGACCGCAAGGCTCAGCGCGTGCGTGTGTTCGAGCTGGGTCGCGTGTTCTTCAAGGACGAGTCCGTGGTCGACTCCGACACCACCGTCAAGGGCTTTTATCAGCCTATGCGCGTGGCGGGTCTCGCCTACGGCGCTGCCGACCAGCTGCAGTGGGGCAGGGCAGAGGTCAAGGTCGACTTCTACGACGTCAAGGGCGATGTGGAAGCACTGCTGGCCCCGGCCAAGCCCGTGTTCGAGCCTGCCGAGCATCCGGCCATGCACCCCGGCCGCTGCGCGCGCGTGCTGCTGGACGGCAAGGCCATCGGTTTTGTCGGCGAGCTGCATCCCCAATGGCGCCAGGAATGGGATCTGGCCCAGGCTCCCGTGATGTTCGAGCTGGAACTCGATGCCGTGCTGGCCCGTGAGGTCCCCGTGTTCAAGTCCGTGGCCAAGCACCAGGCCGTGGAGCGCGACATTGCCGTGGTCGTCAAGGAAGCCGTGACTCACGCCCAGGTGATGGAAGCCGTGCAGCAAGGCGTGCAGGGCGGCATTCTGCGCTCGGCCGTGCTCTTCGACGTATTCCGTCCCAAGAAGCTCAAGGCTGGCGAGGAAGCGGCGCCGGGCAGCCTGGTTCAGGACGAGAAGAGCCTGGCCGTGCGTCTGACGCTGGGCAGCGACACCGCGTCGCTGACCGATGCGGAAATCGATGCCGCCATGCAGGGCACCATTGCGGCTCTGGTTGAACGCGTTGCGGCTCGCCTGCGTTGATATGTTCAATCCACAAGGAGATCGACCCATGGAGCTTGCCGTAGAGAGCATCGACAGCCCCGCGTTGACCAAGGCGCAGCTGGCCGATCTGCTGTTTGACGAAATCGGTTTGAACAAGCGCGAAGCCAAGGACATGGTGGATGCGTTTTTCGACCTGATCTCGCAAAAGCTGGTGGAGGGCGAAGACGTCAAGCTTTCGGGCTTTGGCAACTTCCAGATTCGAACCAAGGCACCGCGGCCCGGTCGCAACCCGCGCACCGGTGAGCTGATTCCCATCGCTGCGCGCCGCGTGGTGACCTTCCATGCCAGCAGCAAGCTCAAGGAACTGATCCAGGGCGAAGGCTCGGGGTCATAAGCGATTGGTAAATCCACTGATGCGCGGACAGGCTAGGCATCGGTGACTGAGGAGCTGACAGTTTTGCGTCGCGAGCGGTGCAAGGTCCTGTCAGCTCTTCGCGCTATATTGCTAGGACTTGTGCAAACAGGAATGCATGGCGGGCATTTCTAACGACAAAACACCGTGCCTGACCCGAATTTGCGCAAGTCGTGATTGCATATCTTTCACCCATCCCTTCACTGACCGCTTGCAACCAGCCATGGCTTCTTCTTTGCCAGCAATTCCCGCCAAGCGCTATTTCACCATCGGTGAGGTCGCGGATCTTTGCGACGTCAAGCCTCATGTGCTGCGTTACTGGGAGCAGGAGTTTGTGCAGCTCAAGCCCATGAAGCGTCGTGGCAACCGCCGCTACTACCAGCATCATGAGGTGTTGATGGTGCGTCGCATTCGCGAGCTGCTTTACGAGCAGGGCTTCACCATCAGCGGCGCACGAAATCGTCTGCGCGAACTGGTGACGGGTCACGGCAAGGCCGTCGAGCAGCTGCCGGTGCTTGTGCATCCGGACCTGCCCCTGCAGGGGGAAGAGCTGGCGCAAAGCCATCTGTTGGCTGCAATGCTGGAGCAGGGCCGCTCGGAGCCTGCCGGTGCAATGGGCATGGAGGAGGTCAAAGAGGAGCTTTTGCAGATCAGGGCGCTGCTTTCTCTTTGATGTCGAATTTCTGTGTATAATTCAAGTCTTCGGAATGTAGCGCAGCCTGGTAGCGCACTTGCATGGGGTGCAAGGGGTCGCGAGTTCGAATCCCGCCATTCCGACCAATTAGACAAGGGCTTCTGACTGTTCAGTCAGAAGCCCTTTTTCTATTTCGGATCAATTCATTGTCAATTGTTCGATTACGACTTTGGATGTGGGCTGATTTCACTTTGCAACGCCTGCGCCGCTATGGTTGCGGTGCTGGAAGCGGTATTGATTCTTAATTTCTTTGATATAAAGAAGGAATGAAAAGAATTGCCAATTCCCGGCAAGAAAATCGAAGTTCGGTTGGTTGAGTGGTTTTTTGAAACAAATCATTGCATGCCTTGTGCTAGATTTGCAATTGAATCCATTTGTTTGATGGTGTTGCCAGGAGATCTGCCATCAACGCACGGCTTCGCATGCAGGGTTATGCGTCAAGAACACCGGCCGGAAACCGGAGGCTCCGCCTTGCTATCGTGGAAAGGAACATCTCCAAATGCGCTGTGTCTAGCCGATAGACGCTCCACAGCCTGTCCGCGCTATTTGTTTGGTCAAGGGGTTGGCGATGTCATCCCTGTACCACTGCTGAGTGGTGGCTCGTCAAGCAAAAATAGTGAGTTTTGTCGATCAGGCAACAAGCTTGACCTGACCGTCAGTCTCCTGTGCGGTACTGGCATGACGCCAAAGGCTGTGAGCACGAGAGTTACAGAATTCCATTTTGCGAGTTCTGAGGCCGTATGCAATGCCTTTTCGGGCAGCAGCGAGCCGATCCACATTAACAACCAGCTTCCGCGGGAACGATTTGTAGAAGTCGCACCGATTGCTCTCGCCAATTTGTTGGCGAGCTAGGCATCGCATTGCCCGGTCGGAGTCAAACAAGAGGGATAACAATGAAATTCAGTCAGATTGCACAAGTGGTAGCCACTCTGGGTGTGGCCTCGTGGGCCATGGGGGGTATGGCCCAGACGACCATGAATGCGCAACAAGCCAACGAGCAGGGTGTTGCACTGCAAAAGGTGGTCGAGCAGGCACTGATGACTCATCCCGAAGTGCAGGCGCGCTTTCAGGATTTCAGCTCGTCCGCTGAAGGTCAGAACGTGGCCCGGGGAGGTTGGCGTCCGCAAGTCACCGCGCAAGGTTGGGTCGGTCGCGAGTGGCGCAGCCATATCCAGGATGCTCCATCGCAGAACTGGAGCCGTCCGGGCTGGAACCTGCAGTTGCGTCAGCTGATCTTTGATGGCTTCACCACTAGCAGCAATATCCGTCAGTTGGGCTTTGAGAAGCTGGCCAAGTTCTACGATCTGCGCGCCACCACTGAAAATTTGGCCAATGATGTTGTCGCCGCCTATCTGGATGTGCAGCGTTATCGCGAAATGGAAAAGCTGGCCCGTGAGAATTTCGGCACGCACCAGGTGACGCTGGGGCAGTTGCGTGAGCGCCAGCAGTCCGGCGTGGGCCGCGGTGTTGACCTGGAGCAGGCAAGTGGTCGTCTGTCGCTGGCGCAGACCAATCTGATGACCGAGAGCAACAACCTCAACGATGTGCTGCAGCGCTACCGCCGCGTGGTGGGTGAGTATCCTGCGGCCACGCTGGACCCGGTGCCCGATGTGAGTGCCAAGCTGCCTGCTTCCGGGGTGGCCAAGGATTTCGGCGAGTCGCTGCGCGCGAGTCCGCTGCTATTGTCCAAGCAGGCTCTGGTGCAAGCGGCAGAGGCCGGTCAGAAGGCTGCCAAGGGGGCGCATATGCCCAAGCTCGAGCTGCTGGCGTCCACGGGGCGTGATCGTGATCAGAACTCGCCGGCCTACTGGGATGTGCAAAGTTCGCGAGTGCAGCTGATGCTGACTTACAACCTGTATCGCGGTGGTGCGGACGAGGCACGCCTGCGTCAGACGATTGCCCAGGGCTATGCCGCACAGGATGTGCGCGATTACACCTGCCGCAACATCCAGCAGGAGCTGTCGATTACCTGGAACAACATGGCCCGCCTGCGTCAGCAAACGCCGTTCCTGCGTGAGCATGTTCTTTCCACGGCCAAGGTCCGCGTGGCGTATCAGCAGCAATTCAAGATCGGTCAGCGTTCGCTGCTGGATCTGCTCAATACGGAAAACGAGCTGTTCGATGCCCAGCGCGCTCTGGTCAACGCTCAATATGACCTGAAAAAGGCCGAGTACCAGTGGCTGACTTTGTCCAGCCAGATTCTGCCTGTGCTGGGGCTCGCGCAGCCGCATGACGACAGCCGCCCGGATGAGCAGCAGGCGCTGAACTTGCCGGATGATCTGCTGCGTAGCTGCAAATCCTCGGTGCCGGACACCAGCAATCTGACGCCTGTGCCTGCCAGCGCAGCGGTTGATCTGGGGGCTCCAGCCCAAGCCCCGGCATCTGGTGCAGCGGGCCGTCAGTGATAGCTGGTGGCGCCTGGCGCAGCTTTTAGTGGGAGTTGATGAACAAGATGGATAAAAGCGATTCACCACCGTCGGAGCAGTCCTCCCGGCAGGAATTGTCGGCACTGGATGCGGATTTCATCCGCGTTCTCGAGGACTTGATTGACGCCTTGCTTGCCAATGGGGCTTTGCGCTTGACGGATCTTCCGCCGCAGGCGCTGGAGAAGCTGAACCAGCGCAAGCAGGCGCGCCAGCGTATGCGTAATTCGCTGGACTTGATTGATGATGACGAAGAGCTTTTATAGGTTGATTGTTGAAGATGACCAGACCAGACTTTGAGCCTTCATTGGCATCGAGCAACGGTACGGATGCGACTCAGAAGGCCGGGCAAGGTTCTTTGCCGGATGCCGCGGCAGCGGCGGAGCAGGCCGGCCCGGCCTTTCTGGGGGCGCGAAGCTCGGCGCATGCACCGGCGGGGGACTGGCGCATGCCGGCCCATGAGACCCATGCGGATCCCTTGCTGGATTGCCTGGTGCAGCTCACCAACCTGCATGGCAAGCCCTACACCGCGCAGGCACTGAGCAATGGTCTGCCGTTGGTGGATCAGCGCCTGACGCCTTCATTGCTGGCTCGGGCTGCGGCTCGCGCGCAGTTCAGCACGCGTATCGTGCAGCGCGGTCTTGACGATGTTCCTCAGGGCTTGCTGCCGGCAATTCTGATTCTCCATGGAGACCGTGCCTGTCTGTTGCTCAGAGCGCTGGAGAGCGGTCGCTTCCTGTTGCAGTATCCGGAGTCGGAGAGTCCGGTCGAGGTAGAGGCCCAGGCTTTGCTGCAGGACTACGCGGGGCTGATGTGCTTTGTGCGTCCGCAGTTCCGCTTCGAGCCGCGCTCCGTGCAGCAAGGCATGGAGCCTCGCAGCAGTCACTGGTTCTGGGCGGTGATCCTGGAGAATCGGCGCCTGTACCGCGATGCCTTGCTGGCAGCCGTACTCATCAATGTCTTCGCACTGGCAATGCCCTTGTTCAGCATGAACGTGTATGACCGGGTGGTGCCCAACAACGCGGTGGAAACATTGTGGGTGTTGGCTATCGGCATTTCTTTGGTGCTGATCTTCAACTTTGTGCTGACGACGACGCGTGCCTATGTTGTGGATGCTGCGAGCAAGCGTGTGGATGTGCAGTTGTCCGCGCAGATCATGGAGCGCGTTCTGGACTTGCGCATGGAGAGCCGACCCGCATCCGTCGGTTCGTTTGCGGCCAATCTGCGCTCGTTTGAGTCGGTTCGTGATTTCATTGCGTCTGCAAGTCTCACGACCTTGGTGGATCTGCCTTTTGTGCTTCTGTTTCTGGTGGCGATTGCATGGGTTTCGCCCTGGATGCTGATTCCGCCTGTGGTGGCGATTGCCGCGATCTTGCTGGTTTCCTTCTGGGCCCAGGCACGCATGGAGAGTCTGACGCTCAAGACCTTTCAGGCTTCGTCTCAGCGCAACGCGCTGCTCGTGGAGTCGCTGACCAATCTGGAGGCGGTCAAGACGCTCAATGCCCAAAGCGGAGTGCAGCGTCTGTGGGAGAGCTCCACTCAGTACATTGCCTACATGGGGGGCAAGATCAAGTTCATCTCGTCCGGTACGGTGAACTTCGTTCAGACCTTGCAGCAACTGGTCACCATAGCCGTGGTCGTCATCGGCGTGTATCAGGTGCAGGATGCGTCGCTTTCCATGGGCGGCATCATTGCAGCCTCCATGATTGCAGGGCGTTGTCTGGCACCCTTTGGTCAGGTGGCGGGGCTGATGATGCAGTTTCACAATGCGCGCACCTCGCTCAATTCCATTGACAACTATATGAAGATGCCGGTCGAGCACGAAGCTGAGCGCGAATTCGTCTCACGTCCGGATCTGCGTGGCGCCATCGAGTTTCGCAATGTCAGCTTCAGCTATCCGGGAAGCGAGCAGGCCAGTCTTTCGGGAGTGAGCTTTTCGCTCCGACCCGGCGAACGGGTTGGCATCATTGGGCGTATCGGCTCGGGCAAGACCACGCTTGAAAAGCTGGTCCTGGGTCTGTATCAGCCCAGTGAAGGCTCGGTTCTGATCGATGGTATGGATGCCCGTCAGATAGACCCGGTGGATCTGCGTCGGGCCATCGGGCATGTGCCGCAGGACCCGATGCTGTTCTATGGCAGCTTGAAGCACAACCTGCTGGTGGGTGCGCCATTCGCGGATGAGACAGACATGCTGCATGCGGCACGCATTGCGGGTGTGGATGATTTCGCGGCGCGCAATCCCAAGGGCTACGACATGTTGGTTGGCGAGCGGGGCGAGTCACTTTCTGGCGGCCAGCGCCAATCCATTGCTGTCGCTCGTGCCCTGATCAACGACCCGGCCATATTGCTGCTGGACGAGCCTAGCAGCAATCTGGACAACCAGAGCGAGGCACAACTCAAACGTCGTCTGGAAGAGGCCTCCCAGGGCAAGACCATTTTGCTGGTCACTCATCGCACGGCCTTGTTGACCTTGGTTGACCGGCTGATCGTGATTGACGGCGGCAGAATTGTTGCCGATGGAGCCAAGGATCAGGTGATCGAAGCCCTGAAGCAGGGGCGGATTGGTGGAGTAGGAGGGCGAGCATGAGCGAGTCCAAACCCCAAAAAAAGCCGTCGCGCTTCAAGGATGCGCTCAAGACGCGCTGGACGCGACTGGAGCGATGGCTGCTTGACGGCAGCGAGGTTGTCGGAACGCATCAGCCGGATGACCTCAAGGCCGATGCGCAGTGGGCTGCAGGGCAGCAGCAGGCGCGTGGTTCGCGTCTGTTGATATGGGTATCTCTGGTCACCGTGGTGGTTCTGCTGCTATGGGCTTGCCTGGGTCGCATTGATGAAGTGGTGCGAGGCCAGGGCAAGGTGGTTCCTTCGCGTCAGGTTCAGGTGGTGCAGAGCCTGGATGGCGGCATCGTCAAGGAAATTCTGGTGCACCCCGGCGAGCATGTGGAGCAGGGTCAGGTCATCTTGCGCATCGATCCAACGCGCTACAGTTCGTCCCTGGGCGAGAACAAGGCCGAACTTCTGGCATTGAAGGCCAAGGCCGCGCGTCTTCAGGCCCTGGCATCGGGCGAGCCTTTCAAGGCTCCGGAAGATGTGCAGGCTCTGGCGCCTCAGTTGGTGGAGATGGAGCGGCGCATGTGGGAGAGCCGCTCCCAGGAGCTCAATACCAACGTCAATATTGCGCGTGACCAGTTGCGCCAACGTCAGCAGGAGCTGCGCGAAACCCAGGCCAACCGTGACCAGGCTTCCTCCAGTTGCAGCTTGACGTCCGAAGAGCTTTCGGTGACTCGCCCCTTGCTCAAGAGTGGAGCAGTGTCCGAAGTGGATTTGCTGCGCCTGCAACGTGATGTGGCTCGCTTCTGTGGCGAGGCCAAGGCGGCCGGTGCGCAGTTCGGGCGCATTCAGGCTGCGATTCAGGAGGCGGAGCGCAAGATTCAGGAGTCGGAGCTGAATATGCGCAATCAGTCTCGCTCCGAGCTCTCGGAAACCCAGGCCAAACTGGGCACCCTGGAGCAAGGCAAGGTGGCGCTGGAGGATCGCGTCAAGCTGGCCGAAGTGCGCTCGCCCGTGCGCGGCACGGTCAACACCTTGATGGCGAATACCGTCGGCGGTGTTGTGCAGCCGGGCAAGGACATCCTGGACATCGTGCCGCTGGATGACACCTTGTTGATGGAAGTGCAGATCAATCCACGCGATATCGGCTTCCTGCATTTTGGTCAGCAGGCCGAAGTGAAGTTCACGGCCTATGACTTTGCCATCTATGGAGGCCTGCAGGGGAAGCTGGAGCAGATCGGTGCCAACACCGTTACCGACGAAAAGGGGAACTCCTTTTATGTCGTGAAGGTGCGCACGGAGAAGGCTCACGTGGGCGATGACTCGCGCCCCATCATTCCCGGTATGCAGGCCGAGGTGCATATCCTCACGGGCAAGCGCACCTTGATGCAGTATCTGCTCAAGCCGATTCTGCGTGCCAAGTCCAATGCATTGATCGAACGTTAGTTCATGGATCGCCAACAATTACAAAGGAACTCTATGAATGCCTTGCCTGTATTGATGCTGACTCAGGATGCCACGCTGTGGCAGGAATGGCAGCAGATCGCAGGCCCTCAGTGGATGCCTGCGCGCGGCCAGAGCCTGGCCGATTTGCAACGTTGGAAGCAGCAAGGTCGTACCGTGGTGGTGCTGGATGCAGCCCTGCCATCCTTGCCCGAGTCGACTGCGGCCCGCTGGATTGAGCTGCTGAAGGATCTTCAGGTTCTGGTTCTCAGCAACCGCCCCAGCGATGAGGAGGGTCGAAACCTGCTGTCCCGCGGAGCATCGGGCTACGCCCATGCGCAATCGAGCCCGGAGGTGCTGGCACGGATGCTGCAAAGCATGGCCGGCGGCAACATCTGGCTTGGACGTTCTCTGTTGCAGCGCTTGTTGCGCGATGTGGATGCCCGTCTGCCTGAGTATGAGTCGGACTGGGCCGAACCATTGTCTGCACGAGAGCAGGAGGTTGCCCGCTATGCATCGCTGGGTGACAGCAATGCGGAGATCGCCGAACGCATGTCCATCAGCGAACGTACCGTGCGCGCCCATCTGTCTGCGGTTTTTGAAAAGCTGCAGGTACAGGATCGGCTGGCGCTGACCCTGAAGGTCCACGGTATCGGGCGCAAGCAACTGGCTTGAACCTGATTTTTGGGTTACTGATGAATACATAGTCACCTCTTTCCTCTGGAGTGCCTGTTGCTGAAAAGCCTGAAGCCTGCAATATGCAGGCTTCAGGCTTTTTTGATTTACAGCAGCAGAGATCGAATAAAACAGATCCCGATTGGCTTTGGCGCCAATAGTGCTGTGGGGTCTTGGCTTCTACCATTCAGCTGAAATATTGGAGAGGTGCCTTTGTGCACCTTCACTTTTTAATCTGACTGGATAGGCAGACCCTCATGGCAGCTCAAACCGTTCTCGTTACCAAACTCACTGGCCAGGCTTGGATGCGTGGTTCTGATGGCAATCTGACGGTGCTCCGTGAAGGCATGCGTATCCCCGCCGACGCCGAGATAGTGACGGCTTCCGGTAGCACCGTGCAGTTGCAGGCGGACGGTCAGCCACCGCTGATGGTGGGCGAGAACCAGGATGTGCATCTCACTGCGGATCTGATTCAGCCGCCCACCGTGGAAGAGGCGGCTGTGGCGAGCCCCGCGAATGCGCAGATTGACCAGATCATTGCGGCCATCAATGCCGGCCAGGATCCGTTCGATGAGCTGGATCCCACGGCGGCCACATTGTCGGGCGGCAGCGAGGGTGGCAGCACTTTTGTGCGCCTTTCCAGCATCATTGAGGCAGTGTCGCCGCTGGTGCTGGAGTATGGACGTCCTGTACCAGCGACTACCGTCCTTCCACTTTTTAGTGGGGTGGGCGTTTTGGCGGACAACACGGATCAAGTTACGCCGCCTCAGCCTGTCACAAGCATTCCCCAGGCAAGTGCTGATTCGGGTGTGATCTTCGAAGATGCGGTATCCGCCTTGCAAGGCAATGTGCTCGCCAACGACAAATTGGGCGAAGGGGTCCTCACAGAGCATCGAGTTGTTCTGGTCGGCGCAGATCAAGGGCTGTACGGCAAGATTACCCTCAACTCCGATGGCAGCTACAGCTATCAGCTTGATAGCAGCTTGAATGCTGTGCAGGCATTGGGTGTGGGTGAGACCCTGGTCGAAACTTTTACGTATACCCTGGTCGATAAAGACGGCGCCAGTTCTTCTGCGACATTGACTGTCACCATCGTTGGCACCAACGACGACCCCGCCCTCACCGGCAAGGCCGATGGCGCTTTGGCCGAAGACGGCGTGTCGGTGGTCACCGGCAAGCTCGACGTGGCCGATGTCGACATCACCGATACCCACAGCTGGAGCGTCAGCAACGAAGGTAAGGGCCAGTACGGCAGCTTCTCGGTCGACCAGAACGGCGAGTGGACCTATGTGCTGAACAACGACGATCCCAAGGTCCAGGCCCTGGCCGAAGGTCAGAAGGTCACCGACACCATCACCGTGACCGTCGACGACGGCCACGGCGGCACAGCGACTCCAGCACCATCACCATCACCATCAACGGCACCAATGACGTGCCGGAGCTGACCAATGATGCGCAGTCCGTCACCGAAGACGCTGGCGTCTCCGGCGGCAAGCTGAGCGTGGACGGCGCAGTCACCATCACGGACACCGACGATGGCGAGTCGACCTTCGACACCGGCAGCCTCAAGTTCACCGGCAGCACGCACAGCGGCGGCCAGTTGGGCGCCATCGTCATCCATGCTGATGGCACCTACACCTACTCGGTCGACAACGCTGCAGTTCAGTTCCTGAAAGCCGGCCAGACCATTGTCGAGACCTACACGGTT